>DATJFF010000091.1:0-16473 GCA_035495795.1 Vicinamibacterales bacterium | reverse complement strand
GTCCACGGCGCCGACGAGAAACTCGCTGACCAGGCCAATGGCAGCGGCCGCGGCGATCAGGGTGACGAGACTGCGCGTCAGCGACCACGGCGCCTCCAGTGGTTTCCCCGATTCCTCGGATTGGCGGTGGCCGGCCGCGACGTCGTGCTCCTCGGCGGCTGCCGGCGCGACCAGCTTTCGATGCGTGCGGAACTGGAAGAGGAGGCTGGCCGCGTAGGTCGCGATCAGGACGTACGAAATGTCGAGGCTCAGCGCCTCGATGTGATCCGGGCTGGGGTGTGTGGCCACCCGCGCGTAAATGGCCGGCAGGACGAGCGCGACGGTCGCGAGCAGCATCATGCCGCCGCCGGTTTCGGCGGCGAGCTTGTTGAAGCGCAGCTCTTTCCGCGTCCAGCCGCCGACCAGCATCGCGAGCCCGAGGACCATGAGGAGGTTGCCGAGGATCGATCCGGTAATCGACGCCTTGACGATCTCGGTTTCCCCGGCGCGAAGGGCCATCACGCCGATGATCAGCTCCGCGGCATTGCCGAACGTCGCGTTGAGCAGCCCGCCGAGGCCAGGGCCCGATCGATGCGCCAGCTGCTCGGTCGCTTCGCCCATCAGCCCGGCGAGTGGCAGGATGGCGAGGCACGACGTCACGAAGATCGGCACCGGCCCGGCGCCGGTCCACTCGAGCCAGGCGGCAACCGGAACGAGGAGGGTGAGACCGTAGAAGAGGCGGGCGACCGTCACGGTGCTGACATGATGACTCATCGGGTGCGACGGGTGCGATGCGTGCGGCTCCCGAACCGCCGTCGATGACGCGCGGGCGGAACGGCGCCGTCCCAGTACCGGTCAGGTCGGTGGCAATCGCCGGCCTGACCCCCGGGATCACCCGTGATTTACTGGGCCCCGCGGGCGACTTGCTGGCACGGTTCTCGCCAATCGCTAGCGCCATGAGCGCACTTGCCCAGGACCTTCGCTACGCGTTCCGAACCCTGGCTCGGGCCCGCGGCTTCGCGACGGTCGTCATCCTGACGCTGGGTCTCGGCATCGGCGCCAACACGGCGATCTTCTCGCTGCTGGATCAGGTGCTGCTGCGACCGCTGCCGGTGGCGGCTCCCGAGACGCTGTGGCAACTCGATGGACCGGGGCCGTGGAGCGGGCGCACCTTCGACGCGCGGACGTTCTCCTATCCGATGTATCGCGACCTGCGCGACCAGAATGCCGTGTTCGCCGGGCTCGTCGCGCAATTCGGCGTGCCGGCGACGGTGACCGTTCGCGAACGGAGCGAGCGCGTGAACGCCGAGCTCGTCTCCGGCAACACGTTCGACGTGCTCGGCGTGACTCCTTACGTCGGCCGGACGCTCACCGAGGACGACGACCGCGTGCCGGGGGGGCATCCCGTCGTCGTGTTGGGGTTTGGCTACTGGCAGCGCCGCTTTGCCGCCGACCCTGGCGTCGTCGGCGCCGCCATCACGATCAACAGCACACCGATGACGGTCGTCGGTGTCGCGCCACCGGCCTTTGCAGGAATCAGGAGCGCAGCTGCCCCGGACGTCTTCGTGCCGTTGATGATGAAGGCGCAGTTGACGCCAACCCTCGACGATCTGCTGGACCGTCGATCGCGCTTCGTCACGATTGTCGGCCGGCTCAGGCCCGGGGGAACGCCAGCGGCGGCCAAGGCCTCGCTCGATGTCCTGTATCGCCAGCTGAACGAAGGCGAGCTCCAGAGCACCTTCACCGATGCGACCGAGTCGTTCCGCACACGGTTCCGCGCCAAGACGTTGGTGCTGTACCCGGCCGCGCGGGGAATCTCCGATGCGCGGGCCGCGTTCTCCGGTCCGCTGACGATGCTGATGGCAATGGTGGGCCTGGTACTGCTGATCGCCTGTGCCAACATCGCGAACCTGCTGCTGTCGCGTGCGACAACCCGGCAGAAAGAAATGGCGGTGCGCCTCGCGCTCGGGGCGTCGCGAAGCCGGCTGGCGCAGCAGACGCTGGTCGAAGGCCTCGTCCTCGCGGCGGCTGGCGGCCTGGTGGGCATCCTGCTTTCAATCTGGCTCGGGGACCTGCTCCTCTCGATGCTGCCGTCAGACGGGTCGTCACCGGCGCTTTCCACCACCCCGAACCTGCGCGTCGGGTTGTTCACGCTGGTCGTGGCGGTCCTGACCGCGATTGGATTCAGCCTCGCACCTGCCGCGCAGGCGGCGGCCCTCGAGCTGAACAAGACGATGCGCGAAGCCGGCGCGGGGACAGGCGGTGGGCGCCGGCAGGCGCGGCTGCGAAAGAGCCTGGTCGTGGTGCAGGTCGCGCTGTCGATGCTCCTGGTCGCAGGCGGCGGACTCTTCGCCCGCAGCCTCTACAACCTGCAGCACCTCGATCGCGGCTTCGACACGAGCGGCATGATCAGTTTCTCCGTCGACCCATCGCTCAGCGGCTACGATCAGGGCCGCATCCGCCAGCTCGCCGATCGGCTGCTGACCGACATCCGGGCGCTGCCCGGCGTGACGTCGGCGTCGCTGGCCGAGATCGCGGCGCTCACCAACAGCAACACGCAGCGGACGATCGAGGTGCTGGGCCACACGCCGGTGCAAGGCGAGAACATGAACGCCTGGGCCAACAAGGTCGCGCCGGACTATTTCCGGACGATGCGGCTGCCGCTCGTGGCGGGCCGCGAGTTCACGGAGCGTGACGCCGCCGACGCGCCGCTGGTGGCGATTGTCAACGAGGCGTTCGCGCGCAGGTTCTTCGGCAACGAGAACCCGATCGGGCGCCGTTTCGGCTGGAGCGTCATCGACAACCCCGCCGCCATCGAGATCGTCGGCGTCGTTCGGGACTCGTTCTATTCGAGCGTGCGGCAGGGCGCCAGCGGCCCCGGTGAAACGCCAATCTTCGCTTACGCGCCGTTCGCGCAGGGTCAACGCCTCGGTCAGCTGACCGTGTACGTGCGGACCACGCCAGCAGGAATGGCCGGCCTGCCAGATTTGTTGCGACGCACGCTCACGCAGGCGGATCCGTCCATGCCGGCGTTCAACATGGAGGCCGTGGACACCACCGTCCAGGCGTCGCTGTTCAGCGAGCGGATGCTCGCGCTTCTCTCAGCGGCGTTCGGACTAGTCGCCACCTTCCTCGCGGCAATCGGACTCTACGGCGTGATGGCCTACACCGTGTCGCGGCGCACGCGGGAGATCGGCATTCGCATCGCCCTCGGCGCCGAGCGGCACAGTGTGCTGTGGCTGGTCCTGCGCGAAGTCGCTGCGATCACGGCGACCGGCATCGGGCTCGGGATTCCCGCTGCCGTGGCGCTCGGCGGGCTGATCCGCTCGCAGCTGTTCGGCGTCTCGGCAACCGATCCGGTGATGATCACGCTCGCGTCCGCCGTGCTCGTGCTCGTGGCTTTCGGCGCCGGCTGGCTGCCAGCGCGAAATGCGGCGAAGGTGCAGCCGGTGCGGGCCCTTCGGTCCGAATGAGCGCGCCGCTCAGCCCGGCGGCTTTCCGATTTTCGTGTCGGTCTGGACGCTGAACTTCCGGTAGTCGGAGAACTCGGAGGTGCCGCCGATGCGCAGCACGCGCACGAGCATGACGCGGGCGCTCGCGGTGTAGGTCGCCCGCGCCGGCAGCCACTGCTCGCCGTTCACCTTCCGTCGCTCGAACGCGGCCTTCGATCCCTTGTGCACGCGGGCGAGCAGCCCGAGCCCGAACGTCGCGGTCTCGATCGCCTCCGCCTCGAGCCGCACCACCTCGTACTCCGATTCGCTCACCCACGCCTTGCCGGCGAAGTGCCGCATGATCTTGCCCTCGCGGGTCTGCGGCTTCGCGTTCTTCCGCGGCGTGAACGAGAAGGCGATCGTCTCGTAGCCGTTCACGATCTCGCGGCCCAGCATCTTGATCTCATACACCCGCAACGCATCGTCCACCGCACGGTCGGTGTCGCGCCGCTCCTCGTCGCGCTTCTTCTGCTCTTCGGCGCGGACCTTCTCCGGCTCGCGCTCCAGGCGCTTTGCGTAGTCCATCACCTTCTTCTGGCGATCGCGATCCGCTTTCGCAAGCTCGTCCGGCGGCACCGGCCTGCCGTCCTTCACCGTCTGGCGCTGCCACCGGAACTCACCGGGCAGGGCGGGATAGCTTTCGAAGACGTTCAGCGTTTCCTTCGTCGTCTTTCCGGTTTCGTCCAGCTTCTGCTCGTGGCGCGTCTCCAGGTACACGTAGTCGCTCTGCCGGACATCGTCGGCCTGGAGGCGCTTGCGCGTCTCGGCCATGAAGGTGTTGAAATCGGGCAGCGGACGGTCCTGCGCGGCAGTCGAAGTGACGAGGCAGAGGAGCAGGCAGACGGACGCGAGACGCATAAAGGTTAGGACGCCGCGGCGGCCGCCACAGATGGCGCAGATGCCACAGATGGCGCAGATGCCACAGAGGGCGCAGATGCCCACAGATGGCGTCGTCAGGTGGATGACCACCGTTCACTATAATGACGCACTCTGCAGGACCGGCCGAACACTCCGTCGTCGCTGGTGCGCGGCAAGAGCGCACCGCTTGGCGCAACCGTCTTCGACGGCGGCGTGAACTTCAGCCTCTTCGCCAAACACGCGACGCGCGTGGACTTGCTGCTCTTCGACTCGGTGGACGCGCCGCGGCCGGATCGCGTGCTCCATCTCGACACCGAGCGCCACCGGACATCGAACTACTGGCACGTCCAGGTCCCTGGGATACGGCCAGGACAGATCTACGCCTATCGGGTACACGGACCTGACGCGCCCGACCGCGGCCTCCGCTTCGATCCCCAGAAAGTGCTCTTCGATCCCTATGGCCGGGCGATTGCGGTACCGGCCAGCTATCGCCGGCAGGCTGCGATGGCGGCCGGCGACAACGTCGCGGCCGCGATGAAGAGCGTGGTCACGCGCCCGGGCGGCTATGACTGGGAAGGCGACGAACCGCTCCAGCGGCCGTTCGCGGAAACCGTCATCTACGAGATGCACGTCGGCGGGTTCACGAAGCATCCGAGCTCCGGTGTCGCCGCAGACCGGCGCGGCACCTATTCCGGCGTGATCGACAAGATTCCCTACCTGCAGGATCTCGGGATAACCGCCGTCGAGCTGCTGCCGGTGTTCCAGTTCGATCCGCAACATGCGCCAAACGGCACCAACTACTGGGGCTACCAGCCGCTCTCGTTTTTCGCGCCGCATCACGGTTTCAGCTCACGGACCGATCCGCTCGCGGTCGTCGACGAGTTCCGCGACATGGTCAAGGCGCTCCATCGCGCCGGTATCGAAGTGATCCTCGACGTCGTCTATAACCACACCGCGGAAGGCGGATCGGAAGACGGCGCGACGCAGTGCTACCGCGGTCTCGCCAACGACGTCTACTACTACCTGCTGCCGGACCGTTCGCGCTACGCGGACTACTCAGGGTGCGGCAACACGCTCAACGCGAACCAGTCGGTCGTCCGCCGGCTGATTCGCGACAGCCTGCGGTACTGGGTGAACGAGATGCACGTCGACGGCTTCCGATTCGACCTCGCGGCGATTCTGACCCGCGACGAGGACGGAGAGCCGCATCCCAATCCGCCGGTGCTTCGCGACATCGAGTCGGACCCCTTCCTCGCCGGCACCAAGCTGATCGCCGAGGCCTGGGACGCGGCCGGCCTGTTCCAGGTCGGCAGCTTCGTCGGCGAGACGTGGCAGGAATGGAACGGCCACTTCCGCGATGACGTGCGGCGCTTCGTGAGAGGTGACAACCATACGGTGTCGCGGCTCGCGACGCGGCTGCTCGGCAGCCCGGACCTCTATGGCCACGAGGAGCGCGAGGCCGAGCAGAGCGTCAACTTCGTCACCTGCCACGACGGGTTCACGCTGAACGACCTCGTGTCGTACAACGAGAAGCACAACGAGGCGAACGGCGAGCAGAATCGTGACGGCTACAACGAGAACCTGAGCTGGAACTGCGGCGTCGAAGGCCCGACGAACGATCCGGCGATCGAGCGGCTTCGCAATCGCCAGGTGAAGAACGCTCTCGCCATCACCCTAATCGCCGCGGGTGCGCCGATGCTCCTGATGGGCGACGAGGTCCGCCGCACCCAGTCGGGCAACAACAACGCGTATTGCCAGGACAACGAGCTGAGCTGGTTCGACTGGCGGCTGCTCGAGCGGCACGGGGACGTCCACCGATTCGTCAAGCAGCTGATCGGCTTCCGCCAGAACCGCGACATGGTGACCAGCCGGATGTCTCCGAGCCTCAACGATCTGCTCCGCCAGGTGCAAATCGAGTGGCACGGCGTGAAACTCGGCGCCCCGGACTGGGGCGAGAGCTCCCACTCGCTGGCCATGTCGTTGCGCAGCCTGCAGGCGCGGTTCGCGCTCCACGCGATCTTCAACGCCTACCGGGAGCCGCTCGCCTTCGACCTGCCTCCGGTGCCGGCCGGCCAGGCCCCGTGGCGCCGTTGCCTCGACACCGCGCGCGACGCGCCGGACGATGCCCTCGCGTTTGCCGCGGCGCCGATCGTGACCGCGAAGCGGTTCAAGGCAGAGCCGTACTCGGTAGTGGTGTTGGCACGACCGCTCTGAGGCGCTCGCCGGCGCCCGCCTTCGGCAGGCGCCGCTTCGCACCGCGGCGAGCTATCGGCGCGCGGGTCAGGCGCCGGTTCGACAACCCGATTGCGCAACCGGTATCTCGCGTCATACTGGAGGACACCGTCACTCCGGCAATGCGTCTGACCGGTCCACGCCACGCACCCTTCCTGTCGTTCCTCGAGCGTCCACGACTGTCGCGCACGTGGACCCTGTTGGCTCTTGCGGTCATGCTCGCAGCGATCTACGCGACCGACCGGCTGACCGGCGCCGCCCCGGTCCAGCACCTGTACTACCTGCCGATCGTCGTTGCGGCGATCAGGTTTGGCCGCCGCGGAGGTCTGGCCACCGCCGCCGTCGCGATCGTTCTTTACCATGTGGCCAATCCGCACACCTTCACGCTCCATGATGAAGAGCCCGACGCATTTCAGATGATCGTGTTCGTTGCCGTAGGGCTCGTCGCGGCCCGGCTGGCGAGCGATTCCCGCCGGCTCCATGAGCTGGCGATGACCGACGACCTGACCGGCTTACACAACCTGCGATCGTTCGAAATCCGCCTGCGTACGATGATTGTCGCGGCGGCGAGTACCGCGATGCCTGTGTCGCTGCTGGTGCTCGACGTGGACCGGTTGAAGTCGTTGAACGACGTGCACGGACATCTTGCCGGCGCGGAAGCCGTCCGGACGGTGGGCGAATTGCTGTCGACGCACCTTCCGCCGGATTCGACTGCCTGCCGCTACGGCGGTGATGAGTTCGTGATCGCGCTGCCGCGCCTGGGCCAGGCGGAGGCGGTTCGCGTCGCCGAACACGTCTGCCGGTCCGTCAATGACCTGTCCCCGGTGCTCGCGGGCGTCGCGTTCCCGACTGGCGCCCTGTCAATCAGCGTTGGCGTGGCGTGCCGCGCGTTCAACGGCGCGTCGGTGCTGCAGGACTCGGACGTCGACGCGGTCGGCGAAGCGCTGTTTCGCGCAGCTGACATGGCGCTCTACGCGGCGAAACGCGGCGGACGGAATCGCATCAGCACCGCCTAACCACGTGCCATGGGAGAAGCCCGGCCCGAACTCGCTCGTCAGCCCGATCCCGGCGCGCTGCACACCGCGTTTCAGGAGGCCTTCAACCGTCACGACCTGGACGCCGTCGTCTCGTTGTACGAGCCGACAGCGGTTCTCTTCAGCAGCGGCGCGGTCGTCGAGGGCGCGCAGCGCATTCGGGATTTCTATCGCCGGCTGTTCGAGCTGAAGCCTCATCTGACGCTGCGAACGCTGAAATCATTCCGTTCTGGAGAGCTCGCGCTCCTGCACGGCGAATGGAGTTGGCGCGCGACCAACGCTGATGGCAATCAGATGGCTCGCCAGGGTCGAAGCGTCGAGGTCGTCCGGCTTCAGCCCGACGGGCGCTGGCAATATGTCATCGACGATCCGTCCAGCTCGTAAATCGCCGGACTGGAGGTTCGACATGATCGCGTTCACACGTGCCCGACCGATCGCGGCCGGCATGCTGGCCGGTGCGCTGCTGATGGCAGCACCGCGGACGACACCGGCACAGATCGCCGATGCCAGCCTGGCCTTGCGCGGCGCGACGATCTACACCGCGCCTGACAGTCCGCCGATCGCCGACGGAACCGTCATCGTTCGCAACGGAAAGATCGAGCAGGTCGGCCCGGGCTCGCAGGTGACGCCGCCGTCGGGGGTGCCGGTCGTCGACCTTTCAGGATTGGTCCTCGTCGCCGGCTTCTGGAACAGCCATGTTCACTTCTCCGGCAGTCAGTGGGAAGGGGCGGCAACCGCGCCGGCATCGCGGCTTGGCGACGCGTTCGAGCAGATGCTGACGCGATGGGGCTTCACCACCGTCTTCGATACGGGTTCGGACCTGCAGAACACGCTCGCGCTGAAGCGGCGGGTCGAGAGCGGTGCCGTGAATGGGCCAGGAATTTTCACGACCGGCGACATCCTGTACCCCCGAGGCACCGAGGGACGACGATTTCAGATTCTCACACCGAGCGAGGCTACTGCCGCCGTCAACTCGTTGCTCGACGGCGGCGCCGACGCGATCAAGGTCTATGCGCAGACGTTCTGGGACCTGAAGCTCAAGCTTTCACCCGAAGTTCTCGCTGCGGTCCGTGCCGAGACGCGCCGGCGCGGCGTGCAGATGTTTGCCCATCCATCCAACCGAGATGGGCTCTACAACTCCGTCGACGCGGGCGTCGACGTCGTCGTCCATACGACGCCGCAGATCGGTCCGTGGGGCGGCGAACTGGTGGCCAAGATGAAAGCCGCCAACATCGCCGTGATTCCTACCTTGCAGCTGTGGCGCTTCGAATTGCAGCGTGAGAAAGCACCTCCAGATGTCGGCGCGCAGTTTCAGCGGCGAGGTGTCGACCAGCTTCGAGAATACGCGTCGGCCGGCGGCGACATCCTGTTTGGCACCGACGTGGGATACATGACCGACTTCAGTACGATCGAGGAATTTCAGAAAATGTCTGAAGCCGGTATGAGCTATCGCGACATTCTCGCAGCGCTCACGACGACGCCGGCGAGGCGCCGTGGGCTCGCCTTGAGGACGGGCCGGGTGGCGCCCGGGTTCGAGGCGGACTTCACCGTCTTGCGCGGCGATCCCGCCCGCTCCGTCGATGCGTTCGCCGACGTCGCCTACGCGATTCGCGGCGGGCGGATCATCTATCACGCGAGCCGCCCTTGATCGGCAAACTCCACTGAATCACGGGATAAGTCGCCGAGCCTCCGATCCCTGCTACCATCCCCGCGATGCTCACTGCCCTGCTCGTCGCCGCCACCTTTGAGCTCTCGATGGACGCTGCGACGTGCGAGAGCCTGAAATCGCTGTCGCTTCCCGACACGACCATCCTCTCCGCGGCGCTGGTCCCGGTGGGCCCATTCACTCCGGACCCGACACCTGCGATGCCGCGGCGGCTGACGTTTGAGCTTTCGGCGGTCGCGTGTCGCGTGGCCGGCGTCATCGAGCCGCACGTGAACTTTGAAGTGTGGATGCCGGCTTCCGGATGGAACGGCAAGTTCCAGGGCGTGGGCGGCGGAGGATTTGCGGGCGTCATCGCTTACGGCGCGATGATGAGGGCCCTGGGCCGCGGTTACGCCACGGCATCCACCGACACCGGCCACAACATGCCGGGCGGGTCCTGGGCGATGGGTCACCCCGAGCTCGTGGTCGACTTCGCCTATCGCGCCATTCATGAAATGACAGTCAAATCGAAGGCGATTGTCGAAGCCTTCTACGGCAGCGCGGCTGCGCGCTCGTATTTCGTCGGTTGCTCGACGGGCGGCCGCCAGGGACTGATGGAGGCGCAGCGCTTCCCGGCCGATTACGACGGCATCGTTGCCGGCGCCCCGGCAAATTACTGGACTCACCTGATGGCGGGTACGCTCAGTCCCGCGGTGGCGACGATGAAAGGCGAGGCGCGCCTCTCGTCCGCGAAACTATCGACGCTCAACCAGGGCGCGCTCGCGGCGTGTGACGCGGGCGATGGCGTCGCCGATGGTTTGATCAGCAACCCACTCGCGTGCACGTTCGATCCGGGGATGCTCCTCTGCAGCGGCGCGGAAACGGATGCCTGCCTCACCGCCCCGCAGGTCGAAGCGGCAAAGAAGATCTATTCCAACGCGACGAATCCGCGGACGAAGGAGAAGATCTTCCCCGGCATGGCGCCGGGCAGCGAGATCACCTGGACGGCACTCGTTGGCGCGCAGCCCTTCAGCATTCCCGTCGACTTCTACAAATACTTCGTCCACTCGAATCCCGACTGGGATTGGATGCAGATTGACTTCGACAAGGACGTCGCCGCCGGCGATGAAAAGTTCGGCAAGCTGATGAACGCGACCGATCCGGACTTAGGCCCGTTCAAGAGGCGCGGCGGCAAGCTCATTCTGTATCACGGCTGGAATGATCAGCTCATCCAGCCCTCCAACACCATCGACTACTACACGTCGGTCACGAAGAAGCTCGGTCAGCCGGAAACCGATGACTTCGCGCGGCTGTTCATGGCGCCGGGAATGACGCACTGCGCCGGCGGCGTGGGACCCGACACCTTCGACACCGTTACCGCACTCGAGCAGTGGGTCGAGAGAGGATTGAAGCCCGCGCAGATCGTCGCGTCGCACATGTCGGACAACACCGTCGATCGGACCAGGCCGTTGTGTCCGTATCCGCAGGTGGCGACCTATGACGGGCGAGGGAGCATCGACGACGCAGCGAGCTTTGTCTGCAGGTAGCTCGCCCCGGATGAATCGCCGAGGCGCAAGCCCGGGGCAATCTTCATCGCTGCGATGAGAAATATCCGGTGCGGGCCTGGACGCGCGCGCCGGAGCGCTTCACCCGGACTTCGAGCTTGTGCCAGCCGGCCTTGTCGACACCGGCCGGTGTATAGGTGACCAGATAGCGGCGCCGGAACTCCTGCAGGATCTCGAGGAACGCCGGACCCGGATCGCCGGTCCGTCCGATGTCGAGGACACGGCCGCTGGTCGCGGCGGCGAGGTCGCGCAGGAAGCGCGGTGTCTCCCCGCTCGTCGATACCGCGTACACAATCGCATTGACCCGCCTGGCGGTCTCGAGGACCAGTTCGGGGCGAGTGACGCTCGCGGTGTCCACGCCGTCGCTGAAGATGACGATCAGCGTCCGGCCGGCGTCGGTGTCGCCGAGCAGCATCGCGCCCAGCGACGCGTCGGCGAGGGCGGTGTCGCCAAACCCCTGGGCCTGTCCAAGCGCCTCGCGGACCGGCTCGACCTGCCTGGTCAGCGGCACCTGCCGCACCACCATCTGGTTGAACGTCACCAGCGCTGCGAAGTCGTCGCGCGTCAGCCCGTCGAGCAGCGCATTGCCGGCGCGCTGCAGCGACGCGAGCCGCGGCCCCGACACGCTGTCGCTGACGTCGAGCGTGAGCACGGCGTTGACCGGCACGTCGCCGACGTTCACGAGGTCGATTGTCTGGACGACGCCGTTGTCACGCACCTCGAAGTCGGCAGGCCCGAGGCCCGGTATCGGGCGTCCGTTCTGGGTGGCCAGCACGTCGACGCGCACGCCCTCGACTCGGGAGCTGAAGAGCGGCGATTGCGCCGAGGCGAGCCCGCCGGCCAGCAACAGGATCGCAATCGCAGGCAGCGTGGGAGCGTTCATGGTCGATCCGCGGCGGCGCGCGCGCGAAGCTCGTCGACGAGCGACGCTCGGCGCAGGCCAGGAAGAGCGCGATAGACCCACATCGGCTCGGCGACCTCCTCGACAGCGGTGTCGGCGAGCGCGCGGTCGAGGCTGCTGACGGTACGCTTCAGATCGCCACGCTCGCGCGAAAGCCTCGCGATCCCCAGGTACGGCGCGCGCGACCTCGGCGCGATCGCCGCGGCCTGCTCGAGCGACTCGAGCGCCGCGGCCGGGTCGCCGGCGCCTTCGAGCGCATCGCCGAGAAACAGCAGCGCCAGATACTTCTGCGACGCGTCGAGGTCTGCCGACAACGCCTGCCGGAGGAGCCCGACGGCATCGGCATAATGCGCCTGCATCGTCAGCACGCGGCCGAGACGTACCCGGGCCTCGGGGAACTCGGGGCGGGCAGCCAGGGCCCGCCGGTAGAACGACGAGGCGGCGTTCAGCTCGGCGTCTGCCGATTCGATGCCGGTGAGGCGGGCGGAGCCATCCAACGATTTCGCGAACGCCTGGAACAGCGGCGTGGCAAACGCTTCGCGCTCGGCGCCAGCCAGCAGCAACAGTTCGGAGTCGTCTGGAAACAGCAGGAGCGCCTGCTTCATCTGCATCGCGTCGAAGTACTCGGTGGCCTGGCCCATCGCGACCGTCGCGCGATACCAGTCCCGTACGAACACGTCGCGCCGCGGATCAGGTTCAACCGCGGTCAGGACCCGGCGGGCGATTTCCCAGTGGAGGCTCTGTCCGGTGCTGCCGATGCCGGTGCCGTCGCCGATGAACCAGCGGGTTGCCGGGCCGGCGGCGTCGGACGGCGCCGCGATGCTGCTGGCGCGCGTCAGGATGTCGGTATGGAGGATCGCGGCGCGATGCGCAACGCTGGTCACCCCACGCCTCCGGACGCGTGTGGCCAGCTCTTCGAAGACCTCGCGCTCCTCTTTCTTGAGCCCGAACCAGACCCGCTCCCGCGAGCGGGGCCCGGTCTCGAACAGCAACGGCGGTACAGAGAAGCGAGTCGTCCTCGGCGCGACGACGAGCGTCAGCAGGACATGGATGTCGCGCCACAACTTGCGGAGATCATCGGTGTCCCAGGCCGCCGTGCCGGCCAGCGGTGCATCCAGGGTCCCGGGAACGTGGGTTTCGAGCGCGGAAACCCACTGCTCGATGAAGGTCGAATCCCAGCCGCGACCCTGAGCGCCCGCCTCGAGTGCGCAGGTGAATGCGAGGAGCGCAACCACGATCGCCAAAGGCGTGCGACGCGCCCTGCCGACCCGGCACATGCGGCGCAGTGTACTCAGGATTTCTGCCTTGCGCCTTCTGCCTTGTGTCTTTTGCCTTTTGCCTTCTTGCCTTTTGCCTTCCTATTCCCGGTGTCCGACCGAAGCAGCCAGCTCTGCCATGCCGCGCTGGAACAGATCGAGGATCTTGCCGCTGTTGCGGAAGTCCTCGAGGATTGCCGCGCGACGGCTGGTCCGCAGGTCGCCAATCACGTAGGTGAGCACCGTCGCCATCACCTGACCTTCTTCGGTGCCGGTCGCCTCGAATCGGTGGCGTGACGCCTGGAGCGTCGATTCGAATGCCGGGTCGAGCCACTTTTCCGTCCCTGGCTCGAGCTGCAGGAATTCGTCGAGCGCCTCGTCGAACGCAGACGGGGCGGGCCGGTGCCAGAAGGCGACCTCATCGCCGAACTCGGGCACGTACTCAGGCAGATAGAGGGTGGACTTCGCGGGAACGCTCTTCAACAGCGCGGGGTTGAAGCGCTGCACTTCCGCGATGGTGAGCTTCGAACGTTTGGTGATCTCGCCGAGCATCAGCATCTTGCCCGTGCGCATCGCGTAGATGCGCTGTTGCGGGATCTCGGTGCGGATCTTCGAGACGGTGGTCATGTTGCCGAACACCATCTCGGCATAGCGGAACGATCGCACGCCGTAGGTCCGGTAAAGATCGCGGTAACGCTTCAAATCCACTGCGCGCAGGTCGTGCGCGAACTGCGACCCCTTGAAGTACTGCTCCTGCGGCGTCGCGCCACCGAGACGCTCGCCGTTGATCAGGGTGCGGCCGACGTTCACGCCGCCGGAGTGATGCTCTGACAGCGCCGGGATGAAGCTCCCGTACATCGTCGAGAGGATCGACAGATAGGCGGCGCAGTACGGGGCCTGCGTTGTCTGGTTGTAGGCCTCGATCTTGTTCGGCGACAGTCCGTCGAGCACCTGCCAGTTCCGCCGCAGCCACTGGCAGAGACCGAGCGCATTGGCTTTCGACCGCGCCGTGCCGTCGAGGCCGGATTCGAGGACCGCCTGGGCCAGGCCGATGTCGGCGGGCACGCCGAAGCGCTCGTAGATAGCGCCCCATTCGGTGATGAACGGCCCGTAGAGCGGAATGTTGGGCAGAAGGAACTGGCCTCGCGTCGGGTTGTGGACGAGCGGTCCAATTGCCGGCTCGAGCCGTGAGACGACCAGATCGCGTCGATCGTCCAGTTTCACGGGCCACTTCACTCCCGCGAGCGGATTGGACAAATCGGGCCGCACCCAGACGACGCTGTTGCCGCTCCAGTCCCCTTTCGAAGGAAAGGTCGCGACCAGGTGGCCGTCGGTCGCACTGCCGAAGGCGATCCGGCCATCCGGAATAGTGAAGATGTGCTGCCAGAACGGGTACGAGGGGCGGAAGACTTTGACGACTTCGAGGTCCGCCTGGAGGCGGGCTTCGGCCGTCCGCACGGTTTCAGCCGACGGCGAGGCGCCCAGCAGCGCCACCGCGAGAACGACGAAGAACAGCCGCGTATTGAGCAAGTCGCGACCTCCAACCAGCTCTGCGGCTCAGTCTAACTCCACCTGAGCCGGAGATGAAGACTCAGCCGTGCTAGGCGTTATATCGGTGTGCAAACGCCTGAGCTTTCGGCCTGCGGCGGCCTGCAGGAGTAGAATCCGGGCACCTATGCGCAGCCGAACCTTCACTCAGTACTTCGTCATCACGGGCGCGCTCGTTTCCAGCCTGGTGCTGGCCGGGGATGCCCAGTCGCCGACACCGTTCGGCGTTCCGGCGCCGGGGGCGCCGGCGCCAACGGCGGGGATCACCGCCGTGCCCGGCTCGCGCGCCCAGGGATGGCTGGCGCAGGGACGTTCCGAAGTGCTGGCGCGCCACGGCATTGTCGCCACGAGCGATCCGCTCGCCGCGCAGGCGGGGCTGGAAGTGCTGCGCCAGGGCGGGAACGCGATCGATGCCGCGGTGGCCACCGGCGCCGTGCTGGACGTGACTTCCCAGAACGACACAGGGATCGGCGGGGATCTCTTCGCCATCATCTGGGTGGCAAAAGAACAGAAGCTCTACGCGCTCAATTCCGCGGGACGCGCGCCGGCCGGGTGGACGCCAGAGTTTTTCACGAAGAAGCTCGGCGTCCAGCGGGTACCAGGCAACGGCGTGAACGCGGCCACCGTGCCGGGCGCCGTGGCCGGCTACGACGCGCTGCTCAAGCGCTTCGGGACGATGGGCTTCAAAGAGACGTTCGAACGGGCGGCTCGGATTGCCGACGAAGGCTGGGGACAGGCGGAGCGGCGTCACGACGACATCCGCGAAGCCCTGAACGGCCTGCGCGCCGATCCCGATTCGAAGCAGGTGTTCCTCAACGGCGAAGATGCCCCGGCTCTCTACTCGATCATCCGCAACCCGAACCTGGCCAAGGCGCTGCGCCTGATCCAGTCCGAAGGGAAGGACGCGTACTACAAGGGCGCGATCGCCGATGCGATCGTCCAGAAGGTGCAGTCGAACGGCGGCGTGATGACCAAGGAGGACCTGGCGAAGTACGAGCCGGAGTGGGTCGAGCCGATCACCACCAACTATCACGGCTATGACGTCTACCAGCTCCCGCCGCCGGGACAGGGCTTCGCGACGCTCGAGATGCTGAACATCCTCGAGGCGTGCGTACCGAAACTGGGTTACAACCTCACGCAGCTCGGGCCGTCGAACCCGATGAACTGGCACTTGCTGGTCGAAGCGAAGAAGCTCGCCTACGCCGACCTGCAGGCGAAGAACGCCGATCCGAAGTTCTCGAACGTGCCGGTGAAGGAGCTGATCTCCAAGTCACACGCCGCGAGCCTGTGCGGGCGGATCGATCCGAACAGCGCGGCGAAGCCGGCCGTGCCGGGCGGCACCGACGGCGGCACGATCTACCTGACCACCGCCGATCGCTGGGGCAACATGGTCTCGCTCGTGCACAGCGTGTTCGGCGTGTACGGCAGCCGCGCCACCGTCGGCCCGTACGGGTTCGTGCTCCACAACCGCGGCTCCGCGTTCTCGCTCGATCCCAAGTCCCCGAACCTCGTTGCCCCGGGCAAGCAGCCATTCCACTCGATCATCGCCGGCTTCGTGATGAAGGACGGGCAGCCGCTGATGTCGTTCGGCAACATGGGCGGGAGCGTGCAGCCGGAGACGCACGCGCAGCACATGGTCAACCTGATCGACCACGGCATGAACGTCCAAATGACGACCGACGCGGCGCGGTTCACGCACAACCAGACGAGCAACGTGCTGTCGCTGGAGGCCAACCTGTTCTCGCTGGTCGGCGCCGCACTCCACGCGAAGGGGCACGAAGTGCGGAGCGTGGACGGCGGAGCGGTGGGCGGGTATCAGGGGATCCTGTTCACGCGCGATCCGCGGATGACGGCGCCGCCCTTCGATCGCACCGCCGTCGATCGCGATCTGCCGGTGAACGGCGTCTACCGGGCCGGGTCCGACCATCGGAAGGATGGTCAGGCTGTGGGTTGGTAAAGATTCG
>DATJFF010000090.1:0-2118 GCA_035495795.1 Vicinamibacterales bacterium | reverse complement strand
CAGATCGCGGGACGCCCGGAGCTGGTCTCGGGGAACCGCCAGATCGTCTTTGGCGGCCTAACGCGGGTCCCGTCGCTGGCGATGGTGAACCTGGCCAACAAGTCCCACGCAGTCACCGCCGAGATCGAGGTCCCGAAGTCGGGCGCGGAAGGCGTCATTGCCGCTGTCGGGGGCGTCACCGGCGGCTGGAGCCTGTATGCGAAGGACGGCAAGCCGAAGTACTGCTACAACTTCTTCGGGCTCGAGCTGACGTACGTCGAAGGCAAGAGCGTCATCCCGCCGGGCAAGCATCAGGTCCGCATGGAGTTCGCCTATGACGGCGGCGGCATCGCGAAAGGCGGCAAGGTCTCGCTCTATGTCGATGGCAAGAAGGCCGGTCAGGGCCGCATCGAGCAAACGGAGCCGTTCGCGTTCGGAGAGGAATCTCTGGATGTTGGCCACGAAGCCGGATCGCCCGTCACGACCGACTACGGGCGCAACGGCGGGAGCGAGTTCTCGGGACAGGTGAATTGGGTGGAGTTCGACGCCGACAGCGCGGCGGACGACAACAATCATCTGATCACGCCCGAAGAACGCCTGCGAGTCGCTATGGCGAAACAGTAGCCGAACGACTCAACGTCGCACGCGCGAGGAGCCATGGATCGCAACGATCGCGCTGCCGGGTCGAGCGCTGGGGAGGAAGCGCACGTGAGCCGCCGTGAGCTATTGCGTCGCGGCGTCTCCCTGGCGGCTGCGTCGGCGCTCGGCGGCAGCGTCTCGCCAACGCTCGAACGCATCGAACAGTCCATCGTTCCGCTGCAACAGGCGGCGCCGAAGCCCAACATCGTTTTCCTGCTGATGGACAATCTGGGCTACGGCGAGCCCGGTTGTTATGGCGGCGGCCTGACGCGAGGTGCGGCGACACCGCGCATCGACAAGTTGGCGACCGAGGGCACTCGGCTGCTCAACTTCAACGTCGAGGCACAGTGCACGCCGAGCCGCTCCGCTATCCTGACCGGCCGCTTTGCCATTCGTTCCGGCACGCACTCGGTACCGATTGGCGGTGGACTGGATGGGTTGACGCAGTGGGAAACGACGCTCGCCGATCTCCTGTCCGGGGTCGGGTACGCCACCGCACACTTCGGCAAATGGCACCTGGGCAGCGACCAGGGGCGACTGCCTAACGCCCAAGGCTTCGACGAGTGGTACGGCATCCCGCGCACGACCGACGAGGCGTTCTGGCCGTCGGACCCGGCCGCCAAAGCGGCCGGTGTGGAGCTGACGCACATCATGGAAGGGCGCAAAGGCGAGAAAAGCCGCGAGCTGGTCGTGTATGACCTGGAACAGCGCCGGCTGATCGATGCGGAGATCACGCGTCGAACGATCGACTTCATGAAGCGCAGCGTGCAGGCGCGCAAGCCGTTCTACGCCTACGTGCCGTTCACGCTGGTGCACTTCCCGACGCTCCCGAACCCGAAGTTCGCGGGCAAGACCGGGTACGGGGATTTCCCCGACGCCCTCGCGGAGATGGACGCGCACGTGGGCGAAATCCTGGACGCGATCGAGGAACTGCGCATTCGGGACAACACCGTCGTCGTGTTCACGAGCGACAACGGCCCCGAGGCAACCTGGCCGTGGCAAGGGTCCTCCGGACCGTGGCGCGGCTACTACTTCACCCACATGGAAGGCTCGCTCCGGACGCCGTTCATCATTCGCTGGCCAAACCGCATTCCTGCGGGCCGAGTGAGCAACGAGATCGTGCACGAGGTGGACACGTTCACGACGTTCGCCGCATTCGCTGGTGCGAAGATCCCGACCGACCGAGCGATCGACGGCGTGGATCAGACCGACTTCCTGTTAGGCAAGTCCGAGAAGTCCAACCGCGAAGGCTTCCCGGTCTTCGTGGCGGATCGACTCGAGGCGGTCAAGTGGAAGAACTGGAAGGTCGTCTTCTACGACGAGCAGCGAGACTGGTGGACGCCGCCGACGAAGCTCGGCTCGCCCAAGGCGTTCGATCTCATCACCGATCCGAAGGAGGAGTATCCGGCCACGGGACTCCGCAGCTCGTGGTTGGCCGGTCCGGCCATGAAGGTGGTCGTGGAATTCGAGGAGAGCTTGAAGAAGTACCCGCCGATCCCA
>DATJFF010000089.1:0-17746 GCA_035495795.1 Vicinamibacterales bacterium | reverse complement strand
AAGGCGCCGTCGGCCTGGCTGCTGGAACTACCCGGCTTCGATACCGTACGCGTGCCGGCGCGGTGGGCGTCGATTCAGATCCTCGCCGGCGCGGTGCTCTCCGCGTTCGCCATCGCTAGGTGGCGCGAGCGCAGTCCGCGCACCTCCGCACCGCTGGTCGCCGTCCTGGCGCTCGCCATCGCGCTCGACGGGTGGTACATCCTGCCGGTCGCCCCGGCGCCCGCGCCGCTTCCGCTCTCCGTCAGTGCCGATCTGGTCGTCGAGCTTCCCGTTCACGGATGGGTGGAAGACGTGGCGGCGATGTATCGAGGCATGTCGCACGGGCGTCCCGTGGTCAACGGCTACAGCGGCTACGGCCCCCCGCACTACGGCGCGCTCTCGTTCGACATGCAGAAGGGCTGTCTCGATTCGCTGGACGCGGTGCGCGGTGGTCGCTCGCTCGATGTCATCGTGCACGGCGCCGCCGAGGGTGGCGCGAGCACACTCGACGCGGTGCGGCAGCGGTGGCCCGGCGCGGCGGAAGAAGCGCGGTCGGGCGTCTTCGTCAGGCACGTGCCGGCGTCGGGCAGACGCGCAACAACTGCGCACGACGACCCGATCGATCTGCGCGATTTCTGCCAGGCGGTGCGGGAGGCAGCCGCCGAGACACCGTAATTCCGGCGGATCGCGAGGAGGCACCCGCGTTGCACCACGCGCTGCATGCTCGCGAGCCTCGAGAGCGCGTCGGTCCTCGGCATCGAGGCCAGCCCGGTTCACATCGAGGTGGACCTGTGCTTCGGGCTGCCCCGCTTTCAGCTGGTTGGCCTGCCGGACACCTCTGTCAAGGAAAGCCGAGACCGCGTCCACGCCGCGATCCGCAATTCAGGGTACGAGTTTCCGCAGCACCGGATCGTGATCAACATGGCGCCGGCAGACGTGCGCAAGGCCGGGGCCTCGTACGACCTGCCAATCGCGCTCGGCGTGATGGCCGCCAGCGGTGTCGTCACCACCCGGGACATTCGCGACGTCGTCATCGTCGGCGAGCTGGCGCTCGACGGGACGATCCACCCGGCGAGAGGCGTCCTGCCGATCGCCGTCACGGCGCGGCGCATGGGCGCCGCCGCCTTGTTGCTGCCTGGCGGCAATCTGGCGGAAGCCGCGGTTGTCGAGGGGCTCCGGCTCCTGCCGGTGCGGACGCTGACGGAAGCAGTGGATATGCTCAACCGTCCTCGCCAGGAGTGGCCGCCGGCCCCGCCGCCTTCGCCGTTGCCGGCGCCACCCGGCGACCACGCCGTCGATCTCGCTGACCTCCGTGGCCAGGCGTTCGCGCGCCGCGCGCTGGAAGTGGCCGCAGCCGGCGGTCACAACCTTCTGATGGTTGGTCCGCCTGGTGCCGGCAAGACCATGCTGGCGCGGCGACTGCCGACCATTCTTCCGCCGCTGCTCTTCGACGAGGCGCTGGAAGCCACCGCGATCCATTCGGTCGCGGGACTGATACCGGTCGGCGCGGGACTGTTGGCCGATCGTCCGTTTCGCGCGCCGCATCACACGATCTCGGACGCCGCGCTCGTTGGCGGCGGCTCCCAGCCTCGTCCTGGAGAGGTCAGCCTCGCGCACCACGGCGTGTTGTTCCTCGACGAGATGCCGGAGTTCGAGCGGCGCGTCCTCGATGCGATGCGTCAGCCCTTGGAAGAGGGCCGCATCACCGTCTCGCGAGCGTCACGCTCGGTCGTCTTCCCCGCCCGCTTCATGCTGATCGCGGCGATGAATCCGTGCCCCTGCGGCTATCACGGAAGCGCCACGCGTGCATGCCGCTGCACGCCAATGCACATCGCGCGCTACCGATCGCGCATCTCCGGACCGCTTCGCGATCGCATCGATCTGATCGTCGAGGTCGAGCCGGTTCCGATCAGTGCGCTCAGCAACTCCGATCCCGCGGCGGAGTCGTCGGCGGCAGTGCGGGCGCGGGTGGCCGCGGCGAGGGAACGCCAGGCGGACCGTCGCGCCCTCAACGCGCGTCTGGCGGCGCGCACGCTTGGACGCGCGTGTGCTCTCGGCGCGGTCTCACGCGCGATGCTCGACACAGCCGCCGAACGGCTGCACCTCTCGGCGCGCGCGTATCACCGCGTGTTGCGCGTCGCGCGAACGGTCGCGGATCTCGACGGCTCCGAGATCGTCACGGAATTGCACCTCGGCGAGGCGCTTCAGTACCGATTCGTCGAGTGATTACGAGACGCGTTCACGATCAAAAGGCGAAGACGCGCACTACAGTGCAGTTTTCGATTCTCTGCTGCAAATCTGTCGTGCTACGCTTCACAGGTTATTCCCCACTGAAGAGCTGATGCTATCCAATCGATACACGATTGTCGTCGCCGACCGCCGTACCGGTGTCGTCCGCCGTTTCACGATTAGCCTTCGCGCGGTGGTTGGGATGGTCGTTATGGCCATCACACTTCCGGTTCTCGTCGGGCTCGGTGCGGCGTGGAAAGCAAAGGCCGAAGTCGAAGATCTCTACGCATCGAACGCAACTCTCGAAATCGAGAACAGCAGCTTCCGCGGCGCGACCGAAGCACTGACCGGCCAGATCGCCGCACTGCAGACTGCCGTCTCTGACCTCGGCGGCAAGGCGGCTCTCGATCCGACACTCCAATCGGCGATGGACAAGCTGCCCGCAATCGTCAAGAACCGCGCGATGGGAGGCGGCAGTGCCGCCGTGCAGTCGGCAGCGACCGCGCTCGCCTCGCCGGAGAACACCTTCGGCGTCCTTCAGGAACTGCTGCAGGGCATCGAGAGCCGCCTGCGCCTGGTCAGCTCCGATGTCGATCGCCGCAACATCCTCGCTGCCTCGACGCCTTCGATCTGGCCGACGCAAGGCTGGCTGACGTCGCGAACGGGCGGCCGAACGGACCCGTTCACCGGCGAGGTCGACTACCATCCGGGCCTGGACATCTCCGCCGACAAGGGTTCACCGGTCTACGCGACGGCTGATGGCACGATCACCCAGGCGGCGTACTCCGGCGCTTACGGCAACCTCGTCGTGATCGACCACAAGTTCGGCATCGAAACGCGCTACGGCCACCTCTCGGCTTTCCGCGTCGCACGCGGGCAGACCGTCAAGCGCGGCGACCTGATCGGGCTCGTCGGCGCAACCGGCCGCGCGACAGGACCCCATCTCCACTATGAGGTTCGCGTCAACGACCGGATCCTGAATCCGCTCTCCTTCCTGCTCAACTCGCGCCGCGGCAGCAACGCCAACTGAGGCTCCAGGCTTCAGACTCTAGGCTTTAGGCCTGAACGAACCCGCCGCTCCCGCGGCGGATGTGCTGACGCGGCCCGCGGCACTCAGCGTGACAGTGGCTCTTCCCGGAGCCCAAAGCCCAGAGCCTAGAGCCTGTATAATCGTTGGATAGGCACTTCGCCTTTATTCCTGCATGCTAGGTCAGATCCTCGCCAAGGTCATTGGCACCCAGAACGACCGTGAGCTGAAGCGCCTGCGGCCGCTCGTCGAACGCGTCAACAGCTTCGAACCGGCGATCAAGGCGCTCGGTGACGCGGAGCTTCGCGGCAAGACGGTCGAATTCCGCGAGCGCCTCGGGCGCGGCGAAGCGCTCGACGATCTGCTCCCGGAGGCCTTTGCCGTCGTTCGTGAGGCTGGCCGCCGTGTGCTCAACATGCGGCACTACGACGTCCAGCTCATCGGTGGCATGGTGCTTCACCACGGCGCCATCGCCGAGATGAAGACCGGTGAAGGCAAGACACTCGTCGCCACCCTCCCCGCCTATCTGAATGCGCTCGAGGGCAAGGGCGTTCACGTCGTCACCGTCAACGACTACCTGGCCCGGCGCGACTCGGAATGGATGGGACGTGTCTATCGATTCCTCGGGCTGACGGTCGGCGTCATCCAGCACGAGCTCACCGACGAGCAGCGCCAGGTCGCCTACGGCTGCGACATCACCTACGGGACCAATAACGAGTTCGGCTTCGACTACCTTCGCGACAACATGAAGTTCGAGCTGGATCGCATGGTCCAGCGCAGCCACAACTTCGCGATCGTCGACGAAGTTGACAGCATCCTCATCGACGAGGCGCGGACCCCGCTCATCATCTCCGGCCCCGCCGAGGAATCCACCGACCTGTACTACGAAGTCGATCGGATCATCCCGAAACTCAAGAAGGGTGAGGTCCACCAGGGCCAGGTCAAGACGGAGGATCGAGATCGGCTCGAGGCGTCCGGCGACTACACCGTCGACGAGAAGAACAAGACGGTATCGCTCACCGAGGCCGGGATGGCCCACGCCGAGCAGCTGCTCGCGCACCGTCTCCAGCCGGGCGGGCTCTACGACCCGGCGAACATGCCGCTGCTCCACCACGTCCAGCAGGGGCTTCGCGCCCACGTTCACTACCATCTCGACGTCCAGTACATGATCAAGGACGGCCAGGTGGTGATCGTGGATGAGTTCACCGGCCGCCTGATGCCGGGACGGCGCTGGAGCGATGGTCTCCACCAGGCGGTCGAGGCCAAGGAAGGCGTGAAGATCGAGCGCGAGAACCAGACGCTCGCCACCATCACGTTCCAGAACTTCTTCCGCAAGTACAAGAAGCTCTCGGGCATGACCGGCACCGCCGAGACCGAGGCGGCCGAGTTCGCGAAGATCTACAACCTCGACGTCATCGTGATCCCGACCAACCGGCCGATGCGCCGCGTCGAGGAGCCGGACCTCGTCTACCGCACCGAAGGCGAGAAGTGGAGTGCGATCGTCGATGACATCATCGCCAGGCAGAACGAGGGCCGGCCGGCGCTGGTCGGCACCGTCTCGATCGAGAAGTCGGAGCGTCTCTCCGGCATGCTCAAGAAGCGCGGCGTCAAGCACGTCGTGTTGAACGCGAAATATCACGCGCAGGAAGCGGAGATCGTGGCTCAGGCCGGCCGGCGCGCCGGGGTGACGATTGCCACCAACATGGCCGGCCGCGGCACCGACATCCTCCTTGGCGGCAACGCCGAGCACATGGCCCGCCAGCAGGCGATCGCCGAAGGCGTCGCCGTGAAAGTGGTCAGGGGCGAGGAGAAGTACGTCGACGACGATCAGTTCGTCAATTTCTTCATGGTGGACAGCTTCTACCGGGTCCCGACCCCGGACTGGGAGCGCATCTACGGGTATTTCAAGCAGGTCTCTGATGAGGAGCACAAGGACGTCGTCTCGCTCGGCGGCCTGCACATCGTCGGCACCGAACGGCACGAAGCGCGCCGCATCGACAACCAGCTGCGCGGACGTGCCGGCCGCCAGGGCGACCCCGGCTCCTCACGGTTCTATCTCTCGCTCGAAGACGACCTGATGCGCATCTTTGGCTCGGATCGCATTTCCGGCCTGATGCAGCGTCTCGGTATGGAAGAGGGCGTCCCGATCGAGCACGGAATGGTCACCCGCGCCATCGAGCGCGCTCAGAAGCAGGTGGAGGGCCAGAACTTCTCGGTCCGCAAACACCTGCTCGAGTACGACGACGTGATGAACAAGCAGCGTGAGAGCGTCTACACGCTGCGCCGCGAGATCCTCGAGGGCAAGGTCCACGTCACCGAGGACGAGGTCACCGACAGCCGCGGCTACGTGATGGCAACGGCCGAGGAACTGCTCGACAGTCGCATCGACGAGTTCGCCGCCGGCGACACCGACGCCAGCGAGTGGGACGTGCCGGCGCTGAAGCGCGAGCTGACCCAACTCTTCGCGCTCGACGACGCCGACTACAAAGCGATCGCTTTCGACGAGCTCAACTCCGGCGAGCTCCGCGACGCGCTGTGGGAGCGCATCCAGAGCAAGTACGCCGAAAAGGAGCAGATCGTCCCGCGCGACATCCTCACCAGGGTCGAGCGCGACATCATGCTGCAGATCGTCGACGGACAGTGGAAGGATCACCTCTACTCGCTCGACCACCTCAAGGAAGGCATCGGCCTGCGCGGCTACGGCCAGCGCGATCCGCTGGTCGAGTACAAGAAGGAAAGCTTCCAGCTGTTCCAGGACATGCGCGGGCGAATCGAAGAGGAGATCGTCCGCTACCTGTGGTGGCTCCGGCCGGTCGTCCAGAACGAAGCCGATACCGCTCCGGTGCCGCCTCCTGTTCCAGTGCGGCAGCAGCCCCGCCGGCAGGCGCTCAGCTACAACAATCCGTCACAGGAGTCGGCCTCGGTGTTCAGCGGAAGCCGGGCGGCCGCGGCGACACAGGCGCCTCCGGAGTTCGGCGGCGGGTCGCCCCGTCCGGCCCGGGTTGGCGGAGACGATGCGCCGGTGAAGACGGTCAAGCGCGACGAGCCGAAGATCGGACGCAACGATCCATGCTGGTGTGGGTCGGGCAAGAAGTACAAGAAATGTCATGGAGCGGCGTGAGGTGAAATGACGACACAACTCAAGGACGAACGAACCCTTGCGACGCGCCTCGACACGGCGCTCACCACCGCCCTCACGTTCGACGACATCCTGCTCGTCCCCCGTCACTCCACGGTCCTTCCCGCCCAGGTCGACGTCACCACCCGCCTCACCCGCAACATCCGCCTCAACGTTCCGCTGCTCAGCGCCGCCATGGACACCGTCACCGAGTCCGAGATGGCGATTGCGATGGCGCAGCAAGGCGGGCTCGGCATCATTCACAAGAACCTGCCGATTGAAGAACAGGCATCGGAGGTGGATCGGGTCAAGCGCTCCGAGAGCGGGATGATCGTCAACCCGATCACGCTCTCCCCCACCGCCCGGATCTACGAGGCGCTGGAGCTGATGCGGCGATATCGCATCTCGGGCGTCCCGATTACAGAGGACGGCAGCAAGGAAGGCCGCCTGGTCGGCATCCTGACCAACCGCGACCTCCGCTTCGAGACCAATGTCGATCGCGCAGTCTCGGAAGTGATGACCAAGGAGCGGCTGTTCACCGTCCCGGTCGGGACCACGCTCGACCAGGCCCGCGAGCTCCTGCACCACGCCAAGGTCGAAAAGCTCCTGGTGGTGGACCAGGACTACCAGTTGAAGGGGCTGATCACCGTCAAGGACATCCAGAAGGCGATCAAGTACCCGAACGCCTGCAAGGACTCGCTCGGCCGCCTGCGCTGCGGGGCCGCGGTCGGCATTGCCCGGGACACCGTTGAACGCGCCCAGGCCCTCGTCAACGCGCACGTCGACGTGCTGGTCGTCGACACCGCGCACGGCCACTCGCAGGGCGTCCTCGACATGGTGAAGACGCTGCGCCGGGCGTTTCCGAGCATCGATCTCGTCGCCGGTAACGTCGCGACCGGCGAGGCGACCGAGGCGCTGATCGGGCTGGGCGTGGACGCCGTAAAGGTCGGCATCGGGGCCGGGTCGATCTGCACCACGCGCATCGTCGCCGGGATCGGCGTGCCGATGATCACGTCTATCGCCGAGTGCGCCGAGGCGGCCGCGCGCCACAACGTTCCGGTGATTGCCGACGGCGGCATCCGCTTTTCCGGCGACGTCGTCAAGGCGCTGGCCGTGGGCGCGAGCTCCTGCATGGTCGGCAACCTGTTCGCGGGAACCGACGAGAGTCCCGGCGAGCTGATCCTCTACCAGGGGCGGACCTTCAAGGAGTATCGCGGGATGGGGTCAATCGGCGCGATGCGGAAGGGCTCGCGCGATCGCTACTTCCAGGACGATTTCGAGCTCGAGAGCGGCACCAGCGCGGCCGGCAAGGGGATGGAAAAGCTCGTCCCCGAGGGCATCGAGGGACGCGTCCCGCACAAGGGCAGCATGGCCATGGTCATCCACCAGCTGGTCGGCGGCCTCCGCGCCGGCATGGGCTACTGCGGCGCGCCGAGCATCGGCGACCTGCAGCGCGACGCCAGGTTCGTCCGCATCACCAACGCCGGCTACCGCGAGAGCCACGTCCACGACGTGACCATCACCAAGGAGTCGCCCAACTACCGGATGGAGTGAAAGAGACCACGAAGGCTCGAAGCACAGGAAGGACGCACGAAGAACCTCTGGCTCTTTTTCAAGTAGCACGCGTGACATCACCTAAAGAGACTTCGTGCCGTCCTTCGTTCCCTTCGTGTCTTCGTGGTTTCTTTTGATCTCGCGGGCATCGCCGCCTGAGTCCGCGATCTGAATGTGGATTGCGCCCGGGGTTGCGCGGGTCAGGCGTTCGGGCCACTCCACCGCGACGACGCCGCTCGCGGCCAGATCGTCATCGAGGCCGATCTCCGCCAGGTCCGCGGATTCCAGCCGGTAGAGATCCACATGAATCAGCGGCAGCCGGCCGCCTCGATATTCATGAACGAGAGTAAAGGTCGGGCTCGTCACCTCTGCCGCTGCAAGGCCAAGCCCTTCCGCCAGGCCCCGGACGAACGCGGTTTTGCCTGCGCCGAGATCGCCGGAGAGCAGGACAACCGCGCCGGGCTTCAGGTCGCGCGCCAGTCGGGCGGCAATCGCGCGGGTCTCGGCCTCGGAGGCCGAGTGCCAGGTGTCGCTCACGACTCCTTCGACGACTGGACGACGCGGCGGCGGGCGGTGAGCTCGAGGATCGCGTCGCCGATGTGATCGGCGAGGTCACCGGCAATCATCGACACCTCGCCGGAGTCGGCGTCGGCCAGCTCCCCTGCCGCGCCGTGCAGGTAGACCGCAACGCGGCACGCAGCCTCGGCGTCGAGCAGCTGCGCCAGCCACGCGGCGACCATGCCGGTCAGCACGTCGCCCGTGCCGCCAGTGGCCATCCCAGGCGAGCCGGTGGGATTGACGAACACCGGGCCGGCGGGCGTGGCAATCAGCGTCCGATAGCCTTTCAAAACCACGTAGACGCGATGACGGCGCGCGAAGTCCTGGGCCATGCCCAGCCGGTCTGCCTGGACGTCCTCGGTGCTGCAGCCCATGAGGCGCGCCATCTCGCCGGGGTGCGGCGTGATGATCAGGTCACGGCCTTCGCGGCCCTGCAGCACCGCAGGCTCGTCGGCAACGGCGTTGAGCGCGTCGGCGTCGAGCACCAGCGGCACTTCGCTCTTCTCGACCAGCTCGCGGACGAACGTCGACACGCCTTCGCCGCGTCCCAGGCCAGGACCGATCGCGATGACGTCGGCCTTCAGGGCGAGCACGGCTTCAGCCGCGGCGAAGTGCACCGTGCCAGTCGGCGTCTCCTCGAGCGGCTCGGTCATGTACTCGGAGCCGTGGGCGGCGACGACCGGGAGGCACGACCGCGGACAGGCGACGGTCACGAGCCCGGCACCGGAACGCATCGCTCCGGTGGCGGCAAGGGCCGCCGCGCCCGTCTTGCCCACCGATCCGGCGACGAGCAGTACCCGGCCGAAATCGCCCTTGTGCGAATCGGGCGCACGCGGTGGAATCACCGGCCGGAGGCTGTCCTTCGTGATCAGCTCGATGCGCGGCCCCTCGACCTGCTCGATGACGCCCATCGGGATGCCGATGTCGGCGATGACCACCTCGCCGGACTTCTGTTCGGCCGGCGGGAGGATCAGCGGCAGCTTGGGGGCGCCGAGCGTGACGGTGACCGAGGCGTCGATGCAGTCGCCGATCAGGTCGGGCGTGTCGGCCGACATCCCGGACGGCAGGTCGATCGAGACGATCGGAATCCCGCTCGCGTTCAGGTCTGCGACCACGGTCTGGAACAGTCCCTCGAGCGGAGAACTGAGACCGGTCCCGAACAGCGCATCGACAATCAGATCGTGGGGGCTGACTTCCGAGAAGTGCAGCTCCCACGCGCTCTCGTCGGCGACCTCGACGACGGTGACGCCAAGGCGTCCGAGGACGTCGAGGTTGATCCGCGCGTCGCCCTTGACCTCGGCGACGCGGCCGACCAGGAACACCGTGGTATCGACGCCCCGCTGGTGCAGCGTGCGCGCGACCACGAAGCCGTCGCCGCCGTTGTTGCCCTTCCCGGCGACCACCGCGACCGCGCGGTCGGCGAGATCGTCGAACAGCGACTCCATCGCCGCCACGACCTGCCGTCCCGCGTTCTCCATCAGCACGACGGACGGAATCCCGACGTCGTGAATGGTGGCGCGATCGGCCTCCCGCATCTGGGCGGCGTTCAGGATCCGCATGTAGGGGCTTGGGACCTGGTCCTTCTGCCTTCTGCCTTCTGCCTTTTGCCTTTTGCCTTTTGCCTTTAGGCGTACTCTTCCATGGGCGGGCACACGCACATCAGGTTGCGATCGCCGTAGGGATTGTCGATCCGGCCGACCGCCGGCCACACCTTGTTGGCCTTCACCCAGTGAAGCGGGTAGGCCGCTTTCTCACGTGAGTACGGATGCTTCCAGCTGTCGGCGCTGACGACAGCGGCGGTGTGTGGCGCATTCTTCAGGACGTTGTCCTTCGGATCCGCCTTGCCGGTCATCACCTCTTCGATCTCTTCGCGAATGGCGATGAGCGCGTCGCAGAACCGATCGAGCTCCTCCTTCGGTTCGCTCTCGGTCGGCTCGATCATCAGCGTCCCGGCGACCGGGAACGACACGGTCGGGGCGTGGAACCCGTAGTCCATCAACCGCTTTGCGACGTCGATCTCGTCAACGCCCTTGGCCTTGAAGGCGCGCAGGTCGAAGATCATCTCGTGCGCGACGCGGCCGTTCTCGCGTGCGTAGAGCACCGGGTAATGCTTCTCGAGCCGGGCCTTGATGTAGTTGGCGTTCAGGATGGCGTGACGCGTCGCGTCGGTCATCCCGTCGGGGCCGAGCATCCGCACGTAGCCGTACGAAATCAGCAGGATGCTGGCGCTTCCCCACGGGGCCGCGGAGATTGCCGGCAGCGCCTTGTCGCCGCCGACCTTCGTCAGCGGATGCCCGGGCAGATACGGCGCGAGGTGCGCGGCGACACCAATCGGCCCCATGCCCGGCCCGCCCCCGCCGTGCGGAATCGCAAAGGTCTTGTGCAGGTTCAGGTGACACACATCAGCGCCGATCGTCGCCGGGCTGGTCAACCCGACCTGCGCGTTCATGTTGGCGCCGTCCATGTAGACCTGTCCACCGTACTGGTGCACGACGGCGCAGATCTCCTTGATCGCGTCCTCGAACACGCCGTGTGTCGAGGGATACGTGATCATCAGCCCGGCGAGCTTGTCGCCGTGCAGGGCGGCCTTGGTCTTGAGATCGAGGACATCCACGTTGCCGTTCGGCGCCGTGCCGACGACGATGACGCGGAACCCGGCCATGATCGCGCTCGCCGGGTTGGTGCCGTGCGCCGAAGCCGGGATGAGCACCACGTCGCGGTGCCCCTCGCCCCTCGCCTGATGATAAGCGCGTATGACGGCCAGGCCGGCGAACTCGCCCTGGGCGCCGGAGTTCGGCTGCAGCGACACCGCGGCAAAGCCGGTGATCTCGCAGAGCGCCGCCTCGAGCTCGGCGCAGACCTGCTGGTAGCCCTCGGTCTGACTCGCCGGCGCGAACGGGTGCATCCGCGAGAACGCCGGCCACGACACCGGATACATCTCGCTCGCGGCGTTCAGCTTCATCGTGCACGACCCGAGCGGGATCATCGACGTATCCAGGCCGACGTCCTTCCGCTCGAGGTGCCGCATGTAACGCATCATCTCGGTTTCCGAGTGATGGCTGTTGAACACCGTGTGGCTCAGGTACGGGCTCGTCCGGCGCAGCGCCTGCGGCAGATCCGAAAGCGCATCATCAGCGGGGGTTAGCGTGACGACGCCCTTGCGTCCAGACGCCTCGGCGAAGATCGAGACGATCGCCAGCAGGTCGTCCTTCGTGACGGTCTCGTCCAGCGCGATTCCGATCTCCGTGCTGCTGGCGCGCCTGAAGTTGATTCCGTGCGCATCAGCGGCGGCGTGAATCGCTTCCACGCGGGACGCGTCCGCGCTTACGCGCAGCGTGTCGAAGAAGTGCGGGTTCGCTTGCGTGTAGCCGAGACCGGTCAGCGCGCCGGCCAGCGCGCGCGCCATCCCGTGGACGCGTGACGCGATCGCCCGAATCCCCTCCGGACCATGGTAGACGGCGTACATCGCCGCCATGTTGGCGAGCAGCGCCTGGGCGGTGCAGATGTTGGAGGTCGCCTTCTCGCGGCGGATGTGCTGTTCTCGCGTCTGCAGCGACATCCGGTACGCGGTGTGCCCCTGCGCATCCACCGACACGCCGATCAGTCGTCCAGGGATGTGCCGGACGTAGTCCTGCCGGGTCGCGAAGAAGGCGGCGTGCGGGCCGCCGAACCCGAGCGGGACTCCGAAACGCTGCGAGTTGCCGAGCACCACGTCGGCACCCATCTCGCCGGGCGGCGTAATGACCGCGAGGGCGAGCAGGTCGGTGGCGACGGCGACGAGAACACCCGCGGCGTGGGCCTTGTCGATGAACGGCCGGAGATCGTCGATGCGACCCGCTTCGTCGGGATACTGGACCAGCGCACCGAACACCGGCCCGTCGAGCGGCAACTGGTCGATCGCGCCAACGCGCAGCTCGATGCCGAGCGGTTCGGCACGGCTTCGCAGCACGTCGAGCGTCTGTGGAAAGACGCGATCGGAGACCAGGAACACGCCGCCGTGCTCGCCGATCTTCTTCGTCTGGACGCGGTGCAGCAGCGTCATCGCCTCACCCGCGGCCGTCCCCTCGTCGAGAAGGGACGCGTTGGCCACCGGCAAGCCGGTCAGGTCCGACACCATCGTCTGGAAATTCAGCAGCGACTCGAGCCGGCCCTGGGCAATTTCGGCCTGGTACGGCGTGTACGGCGTATACCAGCCGGTGTTCTCGAACAGGCCCCGCTTGATGACGCTCGGGATCAGCGTGTCGTAATAGCCGAGACCGATGAAGCTGCGCGCCACACGGTTCTTGGCGGCGATGGTCTCGAGGCGCGCGAGATACGTGGACTCGCTCTCGGCGGGCGGCAGCGAGAGCGGCTTGGGCAGACGGATGCTGGCGGGAATGGCCTGGTCGATCAGCTGGTCGAGCGAGGCGGCGCCGACCGCCTTCAGCATCGCGTCGCGGTCCGCGGTTCGCGGACCGATGTGCCGGGGGGCAAAGGTGTCGAGGGGATCGAAGGTACTCACTTGGCCAGCAACGCCTCGTACGCCGTCGCATCCAACAGGTCAGCCGCGTCGCCGGCGTTCGCGAGCTTCACCTTCACCATCCAGCTCTCATGGGGCTTGCTGTTGACGTTGTCGGGGTGATCCTTCAGCCCGGTGTTGACCTCGAGGACCTCGCCGCTCACCGGCGCGTAGAGCTCCGACACCGCCTTGACCGACTCGATCGTGCCGAACACCTTGCCCGCCGTCAGCTGCGTGCCGACCTCCGGGAGCTCCACGTAGACGACGTCGCCCAGCTGCTGCTGCGCGAAGTCGGTGATGCCCACCGTGCCGGTGCCGCCGTCGAGGCGGATCCACTCGTGGTCCTTCGTGTACTTCAGATCGGTCGGGTACGACATGTCGGCTAGCCTTTCTTCTCGCGCTTGTAGAACGGCATCGGCACGACCACGGCTTTGGCGCGGCGGCCGCGGATGTCCATTTCGAGCTCGGTTCCCGGGGCAGACAGCGCCGGCGGCACGTAGGCCATGCCGAGCGCCTTCTTGAGATACGGCGTCTGGGTCCCGCTGGTCACGACCCCAACCTGCTTGCCGCCGTGAAACACGGGGTGCCCGTGACGGGCAATGGCACGGTCGAGCATCTCGAAGCCGACCAGCTTCTTATCGACGCCGGCAGCCTTCTGGGCGTGCAGCACGTCGCGGCCGAGGAACGCGTCCTTCTTCCAGCCGACGATCCAGCCGAGGTCCGCTTCCATCACCGTCGCGGTCTCGTCCATGTCGTTGCCGTAGAGGCGCATCGAGGCCTCGAGGCGCAGCGTGTCACGGGCGCCGAGGCCGGCCGGAATCAGCCCGTGCGGCTTCCCCGCGGCGAGAATGGCGTCCCAGACTTTCGTGGCCATTGCCGCCGGGACCATGATCTCGAACCCGTCCTCGCCGGTGTAACCGGTCCGTGAGACCGTGCCGCGCACACCCGCGATCTCGCCGTGGGCGAACCAGTAGTACTTGATTGCCGGCAGGTCGATGGCGGTGAGGGTCTGGAGGATCTCCTGCGCGCGCGGCCCCTGCAGCGCGATCAGCGCATACCGGTCGCTCGAGTTCACGACCGCAATGCCGGGCACCTTCTCTTGCGCCCGCGCCGTGATCCACGGCACGTCCTTGTCGATGTTGCCGGCGTTGATCACCAGCAGGTAGTGCGACGGGCCGAACCGGTAGACGAGCAGGTCGTCCACGAAGGTTCCTTCCGGCGTGGTGAGGGCGGAGTACTGGATCTGCCCGACCTGCAGCTTCGAGGCGTCGTTCGACGACAGGTGCTGGACGGCGTCGAGCGCGCCCGCCCCGGCAATCTCCACCTCGCCCATGTGCGAGACGTCGAACAGCCCGGCCGCGGTTCGCACCGCGATGTGCTCGGCGCTGATCCCGGAGTATTCGACCGGCATCTCCCAGCCGGCGTAGGGCACCATTCGCGCGCCAAGGGCCGCGTGCGCTGCGTGCAGGGAGGTCTTTTTCAGGGAGGCAGGAGCCGCGTCAGTCATGTGAGGTTAGAAGGGCGCGCTCAAGGCGCGCCGAAGCCCACACAAGGTACTATGCGGCCTCCGCAGAATCAAGAATTCGGGGCCGCGCTCGGCTCCTCGACCACGGCCGGGACGCCCGGCCGCCGCGCCGCCGCCAGCCACCCGGCCGCGTCGTTGGCGAGCGAATAGGCGACCGGCACGATGACGAGGGTCAGGAACAGCGACAGCGTCTGGCCGCCGATGACGACCACCGCGATAGTCCGCCGCTCCTCGGCGCCCGGACCGCTGCCCAGGGCGAGCGGCAGCATGCCGCCGACCAGCGCCAGGGTGGTCATCAGAATCGGCCGCAGTCGATCGCGATTCGCTTCGAGAATCGCCTCCCGCGCCGGCCGTCCCTGGCGACGCAGGTTCAGCGTGTGGTCGATCTGCAGAATCGCGTTCTTGGCGACGACCCCGAACAGCACCAGCATGCCGAGCGCGGAGTACAGGTTCAGCGTGTCGCGGGTCAGGTAAATCGACAGTAGCGCGAAAGGCAGCGACAGCGGCAGCGCCAGCAGGATGATGAGCGGGTTCAGCAGGCTCTCGTACTGAGCCGCAAGCACCATGTACATGAAGATGACCGAGAGCAGGAACGCCCAGCCGAACTCGCTGAACGTCCGCTCGAGCTCCTTGCCTCGCCCGGAAATAGCCGTGCTGTAGCCGGCCGGCATGCCGAGGCCCGCGGCTGCGGCCCGGACCACCTCGAGCCGATCCGCCAGCGCATATCCCTGCTGAATGCCGGAGCGGAGGTTGGCCTGCCGCTGGCGGTCGTAACGGTCCACGCGCGACGCGCTCTGCCCTTGCTCGAGCCGCACCAGCGAATCGAGCCGCACCATCTCGCCAGTGTTGCGGGCCACGTAGAGCCGCGCGATGGTATCTGGGTCCCGGCGATCGCCTTCAGCCAGCCGGAGCTGGACGTCGTAGTCCTCGCCGACACGGGGATCCCGGAACCGCGAGACCTCCTGGTCGCCGCCGACCATCAGGCGCAACGAAGCCGCGATGTCCTGCGTGCGAATCCCGAGGTCCGCGGCCCGGGCTCGATCGATCTGCACGCGGAGCTCGGGCTTGTTCAACTTGAGCGTCGTGTCAGCGTCCTGGAGACCAAGCTCACCCGCGCGCAGCCGCAGTTGGTCGGTGTACTTCGCCAGCGACTCGAGATCGGGGCCGCGGATGATGAAGTCCACGTCCCAGTTGCCGCCGCCGATGTTGAACGTCTGGAGGTTGCGCACCGCCACGCGGAGATCCCGGTAAGTGCGCATCTTCGTCCGGATCGCCTGCATGACGTCGCGTTGCGCATAGTTGCCCCGGAACGCCTCGAGCGGATCGAGCGTCACGATGCCCTTGACCAGCCGGGGCAGCGAAAAGATCCGCTTCTCGTGCGGCTCGATCTTGACGAACAGCTGCCCTTCGTTGACCGCTCCCAGCGGACCGCCCGCCACCGTTGACAGCACCAGCTCGACGCCGGGCACGGACCGCACGTCCTTCTCGATCGCGGTCATCACCTCGTTCATCGCCGCCGGACTGGCGCTCTCCGGCGCGGTCACCGACATCTCGAACTGGGCCTCGTCCACCCCGCCCGGGATGAACTCCTGGCGGACCATGCGATAGAGCACCCCGTTCAGCGCAATCACCACGATCGCGACGATCGCCACGATCGCGCGCCGGCGCAGCGCGAACTCGAGCACACGGGAATAGAGCACGTCGATCCGGTGATAGAAGCCGCCGCGTGACGCCGAGTCGTCGTGGCCGTGCCCGTCGTGGGCGTTCTTCTGCCGGCCGCCGAACATCCGGGCGCTCATCATCGGCGTCAGCGTGAACGAGACGAGGAGGCTGACCAGGATGGCGCTCGCCGCGGTGATGCCGAATTGGTAGAGGAACCGTCCGGAGATGCTCGACATGAACGAGACCGGGATGAAGATCACGACGAGGCAGAGCGTCGTCGCCAGCACCGGAAGCGCGATCTCGGCGGTGGCCTCGCGAGCCGCCTCGAACGGGTTCATGCCCTTCTCTTCGATGAAGCGGAAGATGTTCTCCAGCACCACGATGGCATCGTCGATGACGATGCCGACCATCAGGACGAGGGCGAGCATCGTGACGGTGTTGAGCGTGAAATGGAGCGCGGCCATCAGGCCGAAGGTGGAGACCACCGAGGCCGGGATGGCGACCGCGGCGATGATCGTCGCACGCCAGTCGCGCATGAAGGCGAAGACGACAAGGCACGCCAGCATGCTGCCGAGGATGAGGTGGACGTTGATCTCGTGGAGCGAAGCGTAGATGTGCTCCGACGAATCGCGGACGACTTCCATCGTCACGCCAGGCGGCAGCTGCGGCCGGATGCGCTCGAGGTTGGCCTTGGCCGCCTCGATCACCTCCACGGTGTTGGCCCCGGCCTGGCGGCGGAGGTCGAGGATGACGGTCGGTACGCCATTCAGCCGGGCCAGCGATCGCTGTTCTTTGGTCCCGTCCTCGGCGCGGCCGATGTCGCGGACGCGAATCGGCTGACCGTTGCGGGTGGCGATCACCAGGTCGTTGAACTGCGCCGCCTCCGTGAAGCGACCCATCGTCCGCAGCGACTGCTCGGAGACCTCGGTCGTGACGTTGCCGCCGGGCACGTCGGCGTTCTGCTGCTGCAGCGCGGTGCGCACGTCCGCGATCGGAAGCCGATAGGCGGCCAGCCGATCGGCTTCCACCCAGATGTTGATCGCCCGCTCGAGGCCGCCGACGATCTGCACCTCGCCGACGCCGGTGGAGCGCTCGAGCACCTTCTTCACGGTCTTTGCCGCGATTTCGGTGAGTTCCCGTATCGAGAGGTTGCCCGCGAGCGCCACCGACATTGCCGGTGTCTGCTCGCTGTTCATCTTCTGGATGATCGGCGGCTCGACATCGTCCGGCAGGCGGCGGACCACTGAGGCGACGCGATCGCGAACGTCCTGAGCGGCAGTGTCGATGTCGCGATCGAGATCGAAGGTGACGATCACCATCGACTGCCCCAGGCCCGAGATCGAGCGGAGCTCGGTGATGCCTTCGACCTGGTTGACCGCCTCTTCCAGGATCTCGGAGACCTGCGTCTCCATCTCCTCCACCGAAGCCCCGGGAAGGTTGGTGCGGACCATGATCGTCGGCAGGTCCACGGCCGGGAACCGATCGATGCCGAGGCGGAAGAACGACGCCGCCCCGATGACGACCAGCGCCAGGATGATCATCGCCGCGAAGACGGGGCGTTCGATGCAGACGGCAGCGAGCTTGCGCATAACAGAA
>DATJFF010000088.1:0-7373 GCA_035495795.1 Vicinamibacterales bacterium | reverse complement strand
TTGGCCTGGATGCGATCGAGCTCGAGCCGGTTCGATACACCGCCGTTCAGCCGATTCTGAAAGTACGTGACGGTTTCGTCGTTGAGCCGCAACGTCTCTCGCGCGATTTCGAGCTGACGATCGAGCTCGCGCAACAGAAAGTAGTCGGTGGCCACATCGCCGATCAGCGTGACAAGGACGCCCCGGCGCCCTTGCTCGCTGGCCAGGGCCAGCGCCACCGCTGCTTCGCGCTCGCGCCGTAGCCGGCCGAAGAGATCGATCTCCCAGGACAGTTGAAACCCGAAGGTGCCGTTCTGATGCGTGGTATCGCCCTCGTCATCTCCCGACACCCCTTCCTCGGAGGTGTTCGATGCCTGTCGCAATCCGTAGCTGCCTACGGCGTCAACCTGCGGATAAAGAAACGACTTTGCGATGCCTGCGCGCGCGCGTGCCTCTTCCACGCGCGCCACCGCCATCTGCAGATCCAGGTTGTTGGCCAGCGCCTCGCGGATGAGGGCCTGCAGTGCCGGGTCATCGAACACCTGGAACCAGGGAAGGTCGGCCAGCGATTGCGCCTGCGAGCCGCTTGCCACGAACCGATACTCGGGCGGGTTCGCGATCGGAGGCCGCGAATAGTTCGCACCGAGCGCGCATCCCATCGTCAGCGAAGCGACCGTCCCCGCGACGAGGGCTCGGAAGATAGCGGCGGACGGGGCCATGTCAGTGGCTCTCCGTGACGGGCCGGGCAACCAGCGGCCCGCCAGCCGCCGCCGGTGCGGTCGCCGGCTTCGCACCACCGATTACCCGTCCGACAGCCACGTACAACATCGGGATCAGGAGGACGCCGAGGATCGTCGCGATCAGCATGCCCGAGAACACCACCATCCCCATCACCTTGCGCGCTTCTGCGCCGGCGCCGGACGCCGTCAGGAGCGGGACCACCCCGAGGATGAAGGCGAAGGCGGTCATCAAAATCGGGCGAAGCCGCAGCTTCGCGGCCGACAGCGCCGCGTCGAGGAGGCTCTTGCCCTGCTCGTGCTCCACCTTGGCGAACTCCACGATGAGAATCGCATTCTTCGCAGCTAAGCCGATGAGCATGATGAGACCGATCTGTGCGAACACGTTGTTCACGTAGCTTTCGCCCAGGAACCAGCGCGCGAGCCAGAGTCCCAGATACGCGCCGAAGGCGGCGAACGGTGTACCGAGCAGCACGCTGAACGGCATCGCCCAGCTCTCGTACTGCGCGGCCAGCACCAGGAACACCAGGAACACCGCGAGGGCGAACACCACGGCAACACCGGGCGCGCGCCGTTCCTGGTACGACAGGTCGGCCCAGTCGAAGCTCATGTCGGCAGGCAGCACCTCTTTCGCGGTGGCCTCCAGCGCGTCGAGGGCCTGCGCCGACGAATAGCCTGCCGCGGGCACGCCGGTCAGCTCCGCCGATCGGAACAGGTTGAAGCGGTTCGTGAACTCTGGCCCCGAAGCGGGCCCAGTGGAAATCAGCGTGTCGAGAGGAACCATGCCGCCCGTCTGGTTCCGGACAAAGAAGAGCCCGAGTTGCTTCGAGTCCTTTCGGAAGTCCGATTCGGCCTGCAGGTAGACCTTGTAGACACGACCGAACTTGTTGAAGTCGTTGATGTAGGAGCTGCCGAGCAGCGCGCCCAGCGTGGTGTTCACGTCGTTGAGCAGCACGCCGGACTTGAGCACCTTGCTGCGATCGATGTCGGCGTACACCTGCGGCACGCTCGCACGATAGAGCGTTGAGATGCGCCCGATCTCAGCCCGCTTCCGCGCCGCCTCCATGAAGCGCTGCGTTTGTTCGGCCAGGTACGATGGCGCGGCACCACTGCGATCCTGGAGCTGCAAGGTAAACCCGGCACCGGTGCCCAGCCCCGGAATCGCGGGCGGCCCAAACGCGAACACCTGTCCTTCCGGGATCGCCTGCGCGAACGCCTTGTTCAGCGCGCTGACGACCTCTCTGGCGTGCGCTTCCGGGGCCGTCCGCTCCTCCCAGGGCTTCAGCTGCACGAAGAAGAAGCCCATGTTGGAGGAATAGGCTGAGGTGAGCAGCGAGTAGCCGCTGATGGTATTGAAGCCTTCGATCGCCTCGTTCTTCTCCAGAACCTCCTCGGCCTTCTTCATGGCCGCATCGGTCCGTTCGAGCGACGCCGCGTCCGGCAGCTGCGCGTTCACCATGATGTAGCCCTGGTCCTCTTCCGGGACGAAACCGGCCGGAATGTGCCGGACCAGGGCGACGATCGCGAACATCAGCACGCCGATGAACGCAAGGCTCCGGAACATCTTCCGGATCAGGATGGCCGAGAAGCTCACGTAGACCTCGGTGCCGGCCCCGAACCACTTGTTGAACACGTTGTAGAACGGCGTGAGCAGCGTCTTCTTGCCGGTCGGCGCCTTGAGCAGCAGGCCGGCCAGCGCCGGGCTGAGTGTCAGCGCGTTGACCACCGACAGCAGCACCGACAGCGCGATCGTGATCGCGAACTGCTGATACAGCCGCCCCGTGATGCCGCCCATGAAGCCCACCGGCACGAACACGGCGATGAGGATCAGGCCGATCGCTACAACCGGGCCCGACACCTCTTCCATGGCCTTGATCGTCGCAGCCTTCGGTTCCATCCCGTGCTCGATGTGGTGCATCACCGCTTCCACCACGACGATCGCATCGTCCACGACGATGCCGATGGCAAGGACGAGGCCCAGCAGCGAGAGCACGTTGATCGAGAAGCCCAGCATCGGGAAGAAGATGAACGCGCCGACGAGCGACACCGGGACCGTCATGAGCGGGATGAGCGTCGCGCGCCAGTTCTGCAGAAATATGAAGACGACGACTATGACAAGGACTACCGCTTCGAGCAGCGTGTGCACGATCTCATTGATCCCTTCGGTGACGGGCAGAGTGGTGTCGAGCGACACCAAGTAGTCCATGTCGCGCGGAAAGCGGGTCTTCAGGTCCTCCATGGTGGATTTGATGTTGTTGGCGACCTCGACCGCGTTGGTGCCGGGAATCTGGAACACGGCGATGACGGCCGCCGGCTTGCCGTCGTGGCGGCCTACCGCGTTGTAGAGCATCGTCCCGAGCTCGATCCGGGCGACGTCCTTGATGCGCACCTCTGAGCCGTCGGGATTGGCGCGGAGGATGATGTTGCCGAATTCCTCCTCGTTCAGCAGGCGACCCTGCGTGCGAACGGTATAGGTGTACTCGGTGCCGGCCGCAGCCGGCGGGCCCCCGATCTGGCCCGCCGGGGTCAACTGGTTCTGCTGGTTGATTGCGTTGACGATGTCCGGCACGGTAATGCCGAGGCGCCCGATGCGGTCGGGCCGCAGCCAGATGCGCATCGCGTAGTCGCTGCCGCCGAACAGGTTGATCTGTCCGACACCGGGAATGCGCGCGATCGTATCGTTGATGTTGATCGTCGTGTAGTTCGACAGGAAGTTGTTGTCGTAGGTGCCGTGCGGCGACTTGACCGAAATGACCAGGAGTGGAAACGGGAGCGCCTTTTTCACCGTGACGCCGTAGTTCTTGACCGACTGCGGCATCTGCGGCATGGCCTCGGACACGCGGTTCTGCGTGAAGACGTTGTCCATGTCCTGGTTCGACCCGACCTCGAAGGAGACCTTGAGCGTCAACGTCCCGTCGTTGGCGTTGGTCGACTTCATGTAGATGCCTTTTTCGACGCCGTTGATCTTCTGCTCGAGCGGCGTGGCGACGGAGGCTTCAACGTCGGTGGCGCTCGCGCCGATGAACGTCGTGGTCACCTGGACCATCGGCGGGACGATCTCGGGATACTGCGCGATCGGCAGCCCGCGCATCGCCACGGCGCCCAGCAGCACGAGGATGACCGACAGCACGATTGCCACGATGGGCCGGTTGACGAAGAAGCGAGCCATGGACTACTTCGCCTCCCCGGCGACGGTCTCGATCTTGGCCTTGTCGGCGGACGCGGCCGCCGGCATCGGCTTGGTGCGAACGGTCATGCCGTCGCGCAGCGATTGCAAGCCCTCGGCGACGACCTGCTCCCCGGGCTTGAGCCCCTCTTCGATGACCCAGAACGTGTCGACCCGCGGACCGACTTTGACGTTACGAAACGCGATCTTGCCGTCACGGTCGACGATGGCCACGCTGTACAGGTTCTGCAGTTCCTGTACGGCGCGCTGCGGAATCAGAAGCGCGCCGGCCTTGGTGTCCACGAGCACGCGCGCGCGGCCGTACTGGCCCGGCCGCAGCACGGAATCGGGGTTGGGAAAGTAGAGCTGCACGCCCAGCGTGCCGGTTGTGCTGTTGACGGCGCGCTCCACCGGCCCCACCGTGCCCGTTTGCGGATGGGTGGTGCCGTCGGCCAGCGTCAGATGAATGCCGGTTGTCTTGCCTTCCTGCCCCGCTCGCGCCGGATTGCGCTTGGCGATGAGCAGGTAATCGGCCTCGGTGATCGCCACGCGGAAGATCATCGGATCGATGACCGACACGGTGGTCAGCAACGTGCTCTCGCCGCGTCCGACGAGGCTGCCCTCCTTCACCTGCGTCGTCCCCACCAGCCCGTTGATGGGTGACACAATCCGCGTGTACCCGAGATCGAGCGTCGCCTTCTCCACCGCAGCCTTGGCGGCGTCCACCTGCGATCGAGTCGCCTCCTGGGACGCGCGCGAGTCGTCGAGCTCCCGCTGGCTGACGGCCTGCTTCAGGACGAGCGGTTCGTAGCGGGCGACGTCGTTGTCGGCCTTCGCCAGGCGTGCCCGAGCCGTCGCCAGGTCGGCGTTCGCCTGGGCCAGGGCGGCCCGGAGCGGCTTGGGGTCGATCTCATAGAGAAGGTCGCCCTTGCGTACGAACGATCCCTCCCGGAAGTTCACCGAGTCGAGAAACCCTTCGACCCGCGCGCGAATATCGACGTCCTGGAATCCCTGGGTCTGGCCGACCAAGTCGAGGTAGACCGGCACGTCCTTCTGGATCACCGGCGCCACGTAGACTTCGGGCGGCGGCGGTGCGACAGCGGCCGGCTTCTCGCACGCCGCATTCAGCGTGCAGGTCACGGCCGTCAAGACAAGCAGTGTCACCTGAGTCTTCGTGGTCACGTTCTTCACGTCCTTCCTGAGCCCGCAGCGTCAACATGTCAGCAGCAGCCGTGCCATCTCCTCTTCTCCCCAGTTGCTGCCGATTGCTGGCTATCTCGCCGCCGCTGCAGCCGACTTCGTGGCTTATGGCCCAGCTCTCCCCCGAAATAGCGGAGAGCGGCTCCGACCGAAGTACGACCTCGTCACGCGTGTCACGAGGCCCCGGCAAATCACGTATGGACCAAGCGCCAGCGCGCCCGCGATGACGATCGCCTGTACTGGGTACAGGAATCGCAGCACGCCCACTTGGTACACGGCATCGAGGGCCATGGCGACGCAAAACAGCAGGCCCACATCTCGCCAGCCGCTTCGCAGCTGTTGCCGCCTCAAATGTGGATCGAACAACAACGACTGCAGGAATGCCGGACGGTCGTCGCGCGCATCACGCACGCCGGCCCGAATCGCGAAGGTGGTGGACACGATCGGCTGAATGATGAACCGCAGCCACATCGGGCCGCTGAGCCGGCCCACCAGCTCATCCCAGATAATCCGGTCGCTCATGCAAACGCGATACGCAAGACATGATCCGCGGTGGCGAGGACACCGTTTCCGCCACACACGCTCTTTTCGTGCAGGGCGACTCCGACGCGTCGGAGCGTACCGGGCCGGCGACGCGGATGTCGCGCCCGCAGGGAGTGGCACGCGGTGTGCTCGGTCCCACGCCATGAACGTGCCATCCCGCGTGAATCTCTTGCCCATGAACCTCCTCGTCGCCGTTGCCGTGAGCTGCCTGGTGAACCTCCTTTCTGCTCAGGGCGGCGCAATCATCACGGCAACGGCGCACGTGTCGGGCGGAAAGAGTGATGTCTCAGCCCCGGTGAACGTCTCCCTCGATCGCTTCTCCACCGATACCGCGCGCGAGGCATTGATGACGGCATTGCGAAGCGGCGGCACGGCAGCCGCTCGTGATCTCCTCCGCAGGCTCGATCCCATTGGATCGATCAAGGTGGGGACCGCCACCGCGGCGATCAAATACGCCTACGCCAGGCGAACCGGCGGCGGGCGTCTCATTACAGCGGTCACCGACACGGCCATCGTGCACATCGGCGCGGGTGCTCCCGATGCGCCGCCTAAAGCGGGCTTCGACCTCGGTCTCGTGCTGCTCGACTTGCCCGCGTCAGGATCCGGCAGCGGCGAGCTCGTGCCGGCGGCGAAGATCCGCGTGGACCAACAGGGTGCGATCGTCACCGACGACTACAGCGACGTCGTGGTGCGGTTGTCCGATGTCGTTGCGCGGTAGGGTGGTGTCCATGTCGATGACGCACCGGCTGGTCAGCGTTGCGCTTCTGATCGGCGGAGCGGGTGCCACAGTGACGGCCGCCGCTCGCGCCGGTGAGGAGCACAGCCTGCCGCAAGGCGCTGTTGAAATCGCCCGCCCGTTCGGCTTCCCGGTAACCAACTCAATGCTCGTCACCTGGATCGTGGCGCTGGTGCTCATCGTGTTTTCGCAGTTCGCTACGCGCAACATGAAGCAAGTGCCCGACGGGCTGCAGAACTTCCTCGAGTGGCTCATCGATTCGCTGCACCACTTTCTCGAGGGCATCATCGGCCCGGTGCTGGTGCAGCGGACATTCTGGTTCTTCGCCACGATTTTCATCTTCATCCTCGCGGCGAACTGGCTCAGCCTTGTCCCAGGGGTAGGTTCGATCGGCTGGGGTCATCAGACCTCCGCCGGCTTCCAGTTGGACGAGCCCTTTTTCCGCGGCGCCAACGCCGACGTCAATATGACCCTGGCCATGGCGCTGGTCTTCTTCGCGTGCTGGATTGGCTGGGGCCTTCAGGAACTCGGCGCAGCCGGTTTCCTTCGCGAGCTGTTTGCGCCGAAAGGCGAGAGCACGGGGCCGCTGAGGCTGCTCATGGTGGTCGTCTTCTTCGCGGCCGGCTGCCTCGAAGTTGTGTCGATTCTGTTCAGGCCGGTCTCGCTCAGCTTCCGTCTCTACGGAAATATTTTCGCCGGGGAGACGATGCTCGAGACCATGGCGCGGTTTCCACGCATCGGCTGGCTGGTGCAGGTCCCGTTCTACTTTCTCGAGTTGCTCGTCGGAATGGTGCAAGCGTTGGTGTTCACGTTGCTGACCGCGGTGTTTACGTTGCTGATTTGTCAGCATCACGAGGGGGTCCAAACTAGAGAACTAGAGAACTAGAGAACTAGGGAACTAGGGAACTAGGGAACTAAAAAGCGCACACGGTTGAGTTCCCTAGTTCCCTAGTTCACTAGTTCCCTAGTTCTCTAGTTCCCTAGTTCTCTAGTTCTCTAGTTCACTAGTTCA
>DATJFF010000087.1:0-11252 GCA_035495795.1 Vicinamibacterales bacterium | reverse complement strand
TCCAGGACGAAGCGGACCGTGATGTTGCCGCGCCCTTCGCTGATGCGCGCCGAGATCTCGTCGATGCCGGAGACGCCGCTGATCGCTTCTTCCATCGGCTCGATTACCGACGAGGAGATCTCGTCGGGGCTGGCGCCGGGGAGCGACAGGGCGACGTTCACGGTTGCCGGATCGGCGCGCGGGAAGAGATCTACACCGAGCTCGCGGAACGAGAAGATGCCGAGCACCACGAGCGACATCACGAGCATCGTGGCGAAGACCGGGCGCCGGACGCAGAGTTCAGAGAGCATGGCTTAACCCTCGGTTCCCTGGAGTGGAGAATCCATCATTCTCGTAATCCGAGCGGAACCGGCACGAACGAGGGGAGCTTGAGCAGATCGCATGTGCAACTCAACTGCGCTGTGGGGCTATTCGTTCCCGTTTGTCGAAACCTTCACCTTCAGGCCGTCCTCGAGCTTGTCGACGCCTGTGGTGGCCACCGTCTCTCCGGGCTTGACGCCTTCCAGCACTTCGATGCGCTCGCCGACGCGCTCGCCGACCTTCAGCTCGCGCATCGAGAGATGATCCTTGTCGACCACGAACACGCGGTTGACGCCGTAGCGGTACTGCAGCGACGAATACGAGAGCGTCAGCACCTGATCGACCTTGGCCGTGACGATGCGGACGCGCGCGAACGTGCCGGGCTTGAGCGTGGCCTCCGGGTTGGGGACCAGGGCCTCGAACGGGAACGCGCGAGTGGAGGTGTTGACGACGGGACTGATCCGCGACACCTTGCCGGCAAACGGGCGATCCGGAAAGGCGTCCACGATCAGCTCTACCGCCTGCCCGTCCTGGATCCATGGCCCCATCTTCTCGGGAATTTCCGCGGTCACCTTGAGCGGATCGATCCGGACCACGCCCATCACCGGCGTTTGAACCCGGACGTACTCGCCGAGATTGACCAGCCGCTTCTCGACGTAGCCGTCGAACGGTGCGCGAATCGCGGTGTCACGAACCTGCCGCTCGGCCATCTTCAGTGCCGCCCCCGACGCGTCGATGTCCGCGCTCAGATTCTTGGCGTTTTGCAGGGCCGCGTCGTAGCTGGCCTGCTTGGTCTGCTGCGCGGCGAGCGCGTCTTCGAGCGTCTGCGTGGACACCAGCTGCCGGCGGTTCAACTCTTTGGCTCGGTCGTACGCCTTCTGCGCCTGCTCCAACTCCGCCTTGGCCTTCTGGACATCGGGCGTCTGCTCGATCGGCGGCATGCTGTTCGGGTCGGTGGCCCCGTAGCGGGCGAGCGAGCGCGCCAGCGACGCTCGCTGCTGTTCGAGGTTGTACTGCGGCTTTTCACGATCGAGTTCGAGCAGCACCTGCCCCGCCGAAACGCGATCCCCGAGGTCAGCGGCGATCCGGCTGACTCGCCCTTCGGCCTCGGACGAGATCGTCACCTGGTCTGCCGCCGCGAGCGTTCCGACGACTTCGATCGTGCGCCGCACGGATTCCTCGCGGACCGGCTCCACCTGCACGGCAAGCACCGCATCGCTCTTGCCTGTTCCCTTCGCCGCCGTCCCGTTGCTGCACGACGACAGCAGCGGCAGAAACGCGGCGCAGATGACTAATCGACGGACACCCCGAGCGGACACAGGCACAGCTGGACTCCCGGTCTATGGATTGTGCGAACCCATTAACTATACCGGTCTGATTGTCAGCAATTGTCGCTAAACCTAACGAGGCCGGGCAGTTCGGGGTGATGGGCGCGCCGAAGGGCCCCGCCGCTAATGACGTGGCGGGCGCGGCGTGCGGCCGTGGCGCGGCCAGAACCGGAGCCGGTGACGGCGGGCGTGCACCCCTTCCTCGGGGTCCAGCTCTCCGAGCACGAAGGAGAGTCCGCCCCCGAGCCCAAGGCGCGGTGCCTCGCTGTTCAGGCCGAACTGAACGCTCAGGTCGAACGCCATCCGGCGCGAGGCAGTGAACACCGAGTCCGCCGACAACAGCCACGCCTCGCCGGTGTCGGCGTCCTGCCGGGATACCCAGGCGATGGTCAGCGCCGGCGTCCACTGCGGGGTGGCTCCCACGCTGCCCGACACGGCGGCCGCATACTGCGCGAATCGGCCCTGGCCCTCCCCTTCGCCAACGGCTGCGGCGGCGCAGCTGACGTCGACGTGGCTGGAATGCGGGAAGTCGCGCCCGGTGAGCAGCGCGAGTGACGGGTCCACGTGGCCGGTCCCGAGGCCGCTCGCATTGTCGGCCGTGGGCAGGTTCAGCTGAGGGATCACCGACAGCGGCGGCAGCCCTCCGGCCTTCCCGAACAGGCGAATCCGGCCGCCGACCTGCACGTCGCCGAATCCGCGAACGTTACCGGTTGGTTCGGACTGGCGCGCGAGCAGATCGGCGCTGACACCCAGCTCGAGCCACTCGTAGACTCCGTACCGCGCGGTGAACGGCAGGCCAGCGGACCGTGAATCGGCATCGACGTCCGTCCACTGCGAGCCGATTTCGATCTGCAGCAGGCCGACATCGGTGTTCTCGGTACCGTCGTTCACATCGTTGTTCGCCGGCAGATCCTGCTGAGCGGCTCGCGCGGCAATCGGAGTCGAGGGTGCGCTCTCCTGCGCCCGGACGGGGCTGCCCCACACGCAGCAGGCGAACATCGCGGCGATGGCCGCCGCACGCGCGCCGGGCCGGCGGCCAGGCGCGGCGTTCATCGCCGGAACAACCAGGCCACGAGCGACAGCAGGATGCTGAGGAGAATGGAGGTGCCGAGCGGAAAGTAGAAGCGGAAGTTCTCGCGTTCGATGGCGATGTCACCGGGCAAGCGGCCGAGCCAGGGGATCCGACCACCACCGAACGTGAACAGTGCCCCCAGCAGCAGCAAGGCGCCGCCCGCGATCATCAGCATCCGCCCCAGATCGCCCACCGGGTCACGGTAACACGAACGCCCGCGGCGATCCGTCACTTACACGTGCGACGCGTGCGACACGAGCGGCTGGTGCGGCAGGTGCGACGCGTGAGGCCGGCCGGAGGCACCGATGCCGGGGAGTAGAATCCACGGGCCATGCTGTCGCCAGGCGCCCGCGTCGGCCCGTACGAGATCGTCGGCCCGCTCGGCGCAGGCGGGATGGGTGAGGTTTATCGGGCCCGCGACACGCGGCTCAACCGCATCGTTGCTGTGAAGGTGCTGTCGTCCGACGGCTCGCGGGACGAGGAGCTTCGAGCCCGATTCGACCGCGAAGCCCGCGCGATTGCCGCGCTCTCCCACCCGCACATCTGCACGCTTCATGACGTCGGCCATCACGAGGGTCTCGACTACCTCGTCATGGAGCTCATCGAAGGGCGGACGCTCGCCGATCGGCTGCGCAGCGGTGCGCTTGGCATCGAGGAGGCGCTCACTTATGGCGTGCAGATCGCGAGCGCCCTGGCCTTCGCTCATCGTCACGGCATCGTCCATCGCGACCTGAAGCCTGGCAACATCATGCTCAACCGGCAGGCGTCGGGCTCCGCCGCCGTACCGCACGCCACATTGCTGGACTTCGGGTTGGCGCGCTTGCGGGCCGATGCCGTTGTCCCAGAGGCTGTCACGGAGACGGTCACTCCGCTCACTGGCCCGGGAACGATCATCGGGACGCTGCAGTACATGGCGCCCGAACAGCTCGAGGGCAAGCCCCACGACTCGCGGGTGGACATCTTCGCCTTCGGCGCCATCCTCTACGAGATGATCACCGGCCAGCGCGCGTTCGACGGCACAAGTCCGGCATCGGTTGCTGGCGCTGTTCTGCACAAGGCGCCGCCCCCGCTCGCCGCGACGTTGCCGAACGTACCGCCGCCGCTCGAGCGGCTGGTTGCGATCTGTCTCGCCAAGGATCCGGACGACCGCTGGTCGTCGATGCACGACGTGCTGCTGCAGCTGCGGGCGATCACCGATACCGAACCGGTCGCTGCGACCGCGACTGCATCTCGACGCTCGCGATTGGGGTGGCTGCCCTGGGCGATCGCCACCGTGGCGGCGGTGACCGCCGCGGCCGCGTGGCTTGCGCCGCGCGCCGAACCGCGTGTGCTGCCGAACCCGCGCGCTGATCTGCTGTCGATCCTGCCGCCGCCGGGCGCCACGCCCAGCTACGCGTGGGAGGCGCCGCAGGTGTCACCAGACGGGCGCCGCATTGCCTTCGCCGCGAGCGATGCGTCGGGCACGGTCTGGCTCTGGGTCCGCAGCCGCGACGCGCTCGAGCCTCGCCGCCTACAGGGAACCGAGGAAGCGAGCCTTCCATTCTGGTCGCCCGACTCCACGCGTCTGGGGTTCTTCGCCGCCGGTCAGCTGAAAACGGTGGACCTGAACGGGGGCGCGGCGCGAAGCCTGGCGCCGGCACCGGTGCCGCGCGGCGGCGACTGGGGCCGCGACGACGTGATCCTGTTCACCGCCATCCCCAATAGCCCGCCGCTGCTCGTGTCCGCAGCGGGCGGCGAGCCGCAACCGGTTCCCGTAGCGGGACAGGAACGCGGCTTTCGATCGTTTCCACGGCTGCTGCCAGACGGCCGGCATTATCTCTATCAGATGCTGGATACGCTGATGGGCGGACCAACGGGGCTTCGCGTTGGCTCGCTCGACTCCACCGAGCTTCGGGAGATCGTCAAGACGCGTGGCAACGGCATCTACGTCGACGGCCGTCTGCTTTTCCTACGCGAGACTGCGCTGGTGACCCAACCCTTCGATCTCGAATCGCTCCAGGTTCACGGGACGGCCACGGTGATCGCCGACGATGTGGGCTTCAACGCGATCACGTACCAAGGGCTGTACTCCGCGTCGAGCGACGCCGTTGCCTATCTCGGCGCCACGCGAGGCGCACAGTTGGCCTGGTTCAATCGAGAAGGCGGGGCGCTTGGGGCCGTCACTGCACCGGGTGACTTCAGCACGCTGTGCCTCACGGCCGACGAGCGCGGCGTCGTGTTCGAGCAGGCGGATGCAGCGACAGGGACCGTTGATCTCTGGCACCTTTCGTTCGGCGCGCGACAAACGACACGGCTGACCTTCGATGCCGCCGTTGACTTCTATCCAATCTGCGGGCCGCGAGGCCCATCGAGCCAGTCGGTTGTCTTCTCATCGCTGCGATCGGGCCCGCCGAGCTTGTTCCGCCTTCCCATTGGCGCACCCGGCAGCGAGATGCCGGTGCTCGTGTCATTTGCCGCGAAGATCCCGTCGGACTGGACCGATGCGGGCCGCACGGTGGTGTTCTCGGTCCTCAACGGCGCGACGAGCTGGGACATTGCCAGCGTTCCGGTCGAAGGAGGCGAACCGCGCATGCTCGTCGCAACACCCGCCGACGAGCGCGGCGGCCGCGTTTCGCCCGACGGCCGCTGGTTCGCCTACACCTCCCGGACTGGCGGCGGCCGATTCGAGATCTACGTGCAGTCCTATCCGTCGGGCAGCGCCAAGTGGCAGATCTCCCGCGGCGGAGGGATGCAGCCGATCTGGCGCGCCGACGGCCGCGAGCTCTATTACATCTCGCCGGAGCGTAATCTCGTCGCTGTCCCGGTCAAGACCGCTGGTGCCGATTTCGCCTTCGGCGAGCCGCGGACGCTGATGGCGGCACGCACGGCCGGGTGGGAAGGCGGCAACGTCATGGGCGCACAGTACGCGGCCACCGCCGACGGGCAGCGCTTCCTGATCAGCACTGCCGCCGAAATGCAGCCGATCACGGTGATGGTGAACTGGGCGGCATCACTCCCGCGGTGACTGCCTCTACTCCACGGGCTCGTTCTCGTCCGCCTCCAGCAACGGGACGCCGCTCGTCCCCGATCCGATCAATCCGGTCGCCGAGTAAATCCTCAGCTTGTCCCGGGTATCGATGATGTCCAGATTCCGCATCGTCAACTGGCCGATGCGATCGGCCGGCGTGAAGAACGCCTCGCCCTTCTCCATCGTCAACCGCTCGGGCTTGTAGGGGAGATTGGGGCTGGTGGTGTCGAGGATCGAATAGTCGTTGCCCCGCCGCAGTTCCACAGTGACCTCGCCGGTCACGGCGCGAGCGACCCAGCGCTGCGCCGTTTCGCGCAGCATCATCGACTGCGGATCGAACCAGCGGCCCTGGTACAGCAGCCTGCCGAGGCGGCGGCCGTTGTTCCGGTACTGCTCGATCGTGTCCTCGTTGTGGATGCCGGTGACGAGCCGCTCGTAGGCGAGGTGCAGCAGCGCCATGCCCGGCGCCTCGTAGATGCCGCGGCTCTTCGCCTCGATGATGCGGTTCTCGATCTGGTCGCACATCCCGAGCCCGTGGCGGCCGCCGATCTCGTTGGCCTCGGTGAACATCGCGAGCGCGTCGCTGAAAGTGTGGCCGTTGAGCGCGACCGGATGCCCCTCCTCGTAGCGGATGGTAACGGTCTCCGGTCTGACCGCGACGTCCTCGCGCCAGAACGCCGCACCCATGATCGGCTGGACGATGGTGATGCCCTTGTTGAGGAACTCGAGGTCCTTGGCCTCGTGGGTCGCGCCGAGGATGTTCGAATCGGTCGAGTAGGCCTTCTCGACACTCATCTTGTACTCGAACCCGTTGGCGATCATGTACTCCGACATCTCCTTGCGGCCGCCGAGCTCGTCGATGAAGCGCTGGTCGAGCCACGGCTTGTAGATGCGGAGGTTCGGGTTGGCGAGCAGCCCGTAGCGATAGAAGCGCTCGATGTCGTTGCCCTTGAAGGTCGATCCGTCGCCCCAGATGTTCACGTCGTCTTCGCGCATCGCGACGACGAGCATCGTGCCGGTGACGGCGCGGCCGAGCGGCGTGGTGTTGAAGTAGGTGGCACCGGCTGTGGAGATGTGGAACGCGCCGCACTGAATCGCGGCCAGCCCCTCGGCCACCAATTGCGGCCGGCACTCGATCAGCCGCGCCTTCTCGGCGCCGTAGGCCAGCGCCTTCTTCGGGATGTCGTCGTAGTCCTTCTCATCCGGCTGCCCCAGGTTGGCGGTATAGGCGTATGGGATGGCGCCTTTGGCACGCATCCAGTGCAGGGCGGCGCTCGTGTCGAGGCCGCCCGAGAACGCGATACCGACCTTCTCGCCGGCGGGGAGTGTCTGCAGGATGTTGGGCACGTCGTCGCTCCAAAACGACGATCATAATGCGGATCAGATCAACCCTTCAGCGGGCGGCGTCGAGGACGTCGTGATACGCCGCATCGTCGCGCAGGATGCGCGCCGCGAAGCTGCAGTGGGGACGGACGGTCCGACCCGTCTCGCGCGCCCAGGCGACGGCAGCGTCAACCAGCCGCGCCCCGAGCCCGTGGCCACGCAGGCGCGGGGTCACGACCACGTAGTCGATCTCGATCACCGTGGCGGAAGCCCGGTAATCGAGCCGGCCGGCTCGATGTCCCTCGTGACGCAGCACGAAGGCGCCGGCGGACTCGCCTTCACGCGTGACGGTGTAATCGGATGACATGCGCGCGTCGAATCGATTCGGCAGATCGTCGGTCGAGTGATCGGTCGCGTCCGGCAATCGATTACCCCCGTCTGGCAGCATTACCAGCTGGTATCGGTGCGCCCCGACAACTTGCGGCCCAGGTCCACCGTGCGGAATCCCGCGTCGCCCCAGTTCATGACGAACACGCTGAAGCCTTGCTTCATGCGCATCTCGATGTCCTTCTCGTTGGCGGGATAGCCGCAGGGGACACTGAACTCCTTGCACGCGGCCAGCACCTGCTGTATCGCCGCTTCCCAGCCCGCTTCATCGAACTTCTTCTGTCCGTTGGCGTCGGTTTCCGTGAACACCTGGCGCAAGGTGCCGGCACCTGGCCACAGCACGCCGATGCCCTTGACCGCGGCAATCTCCCGCACCCTGGCGAGCCCAGGCTTGCTCTCGACGATCGTCCAGTTGATCAGCTCGCCGTCGGGATTGAGCGGCCACAGATCGGCCTTGGCCTTGTACTCGGCCTCACTCAGTCCCCACATCGCCGGCGCCGACCCGACGTCCTCGCCGCGCGTGCCGCCCTTCGACTTGAACCGCATCGCGGCCAGTCCCTGTTTCACTTCGTCCGCGCTCTCGACCGAGACGAACATCACGCCGCTCACGCCGAGGTTCAGCTGCTGGCCGATCTGCTGTCCCACTTTCACCGGATCGGGCGCAATCTCCGGCGCCTTCACGACGAGCGGATGATGCAGACGGTGAACCGGCATCTTCGTAAAGATGCCGCCGCCCTGGGCGAGCCCTTTCACAAACTCCGCGTACGGGCCGAAGCCGCGCTCGAAGCTGCCCTCCATGCTGCCGTCGAACACGAAATCGCTGTTGGAATAGCCCAGCGCGTCTTTCGCAAGCTCGGCCGGGGTCTTGGTCGGCGTGTCTGCGGCGGGCGGCTGCGCACCTGGGAAGCGCCGGTTCGACGGCGCGTAGAGCCCGAAGACAGGCTTCTTCTGCTCGAGCAAGCCGATCACCGGATTGAGCCGCGTCTTGGTTGTCTGGCCAAGCGCCAGCGTCCCGAGACCCACCACCAGAACCGTTCCAAACATCACGCGTGCGCGCACAGATTGCCTCCAGCCGAAAAGTATACGAGGTCTCGGGGTCTTGGGGTCTTGGGGCCTGGGGCTTGAGAGCTGGTTCCATTCCTGGTTTCTGATTCCTGATTACTAGTTCCTGTCTCCTATCTCCTATCTCCTGATCTGATACGCTCCCGCGATGCCTCTGGTCTCCCTCGGTTCGCTCCCGGTCAAAGAGATCTTCCCCGGCTTGCGGGCGCGGCTCGTGCACACGGACCGCGTGACGCATTCGTGGGTGGAGGTGGATGAAGGCGCCTCGTTCCCCGAGCACCAACACCCGCACGAACAGATCGTCAGCGTGCTCGACGGCACGCTCGAATTGAACGTCGGCGGCACCCGCCACGAGCTGACGCGCGGCACGGTGTTCGTCATCCCGCCGAACGTTCCGCACTTCGGCCGCGGCCTCACGCGGTGCCTGGTGCTCGATACCTTCGCGCCGACGCGGGACGACTATCGATAAGAACAGGTGCGGCGGGTGCGACTGGTGCGAGTGGTGCGACTGGTAGTGCGACAAGTGCGGGCTCATCGATGAATCGTGTCGTACTGCTGCTACTCCTCTGTCTCACGCCAGGCGTGGCAGCGGCGCAGGACACGCAGGACCAGCAGTTGTGGCTGCAGGTCCTCGCGACATTACGGCTCTCGGAGAACTGGCGCCTGCACCTCGAGGAATGGCCGCGATTCTCCAAGGATGAGGGCGGCGCGTTTCAAATCATCACTCGCACCGCGATCGGACGCCGGCTCTCGGCACGGATGACGCTGTGGGGCGGCTATGCCTGGATTGCCAAGCCGCCGGGGCCTAGCGTCACACACGAACAGCGCATCTGGCAACAGCTGTCGGCGACGATGCCCGAGGCGTCGAGATGGACGCCGTCTCTGCGGGTGCGGCTGGAGCAACGGTTTCAGGACAATTGGAGTAGCTCGTCGCATCGCCTGCGGCTGATGGGCCGCGGCGTCCGGCCGTTCGGTGCAGGGCGCCGCTGGAACATCGCCGCGTGGAACGAGCTGTTGCTCACCCTCAATGACACGGAGGTGGGGCCGAGTCAGGGCGTCGATCAGAACCGGCTGTTCGGCGGGGTGCTGCGGCAGTTCTCGCCGCAGGTCGGACTGGAGGCCGGCTACATGTGGGTGACAGCCGATCCGCCGACGGGCCCCCGCACGCACTCGCACAACCTGTCGGTGTGGCTGAATCTCACGCCGTAGGCGCGCACCTGCGGTGCGCGCAAGCGGTGCTTCGCACCGTGGGCCACGCTGGCGCGTGTCAGGCCGCCGCTAGCGCGGGCGCCAGGAAAGACTCCTGTAGTACGCCTGCGGGTGCGCAAGCACCCGCCTGACGCGCGTGAGCGCGGCCTGCGCCGCGAAGCGGCGCCTGCGCGAGCGAAGTGAGCGCCTGCGGCGCGTAGCGCCGCCCCGGAGCGCATGCTATCGTGTCGCGCATGAAATCAGCGTTCCGTACCACTGCCCTCTTGTCTCTGATTGTCGCGGCCGTCGTCTTGATCGTGTCGGGACCGGCCGTCCGCGCCCAGCAGAAGGCGGCCGCCGGCGTCCCGACGTTCACCGTCGATCCCACCTGGCCGCAAGAGTTTCCCAATCACTGGATCATGGGATCGGTCACCGGCGTGTTCGTCGACAGCAAGGACCACGTCTGGATCACCCATCTGCCGGAGACCCTGACCGAGGAAGAGCTCTACGAGGAGCAAAAGCCGCCGATGGGCACCTGCTGCAAGGCCGCGCCGGTCGTGATTGAGCTCGATCAGAACGGCAAGGTGGTCCAGGGCTGGGGCACCGGCGACAAGGACAACCCGACCGATTGGCCGCGCAACCCGCACGGCATCTTCGTCGACCACAACGACTTCGTCTGGGTCGGCACGCACATGCACCACCGCGTGATGAAGTTCACCCGCCAGGGCAAGCTGGTCATGACCATCGGCCAGTACGACAAGAACGCCGGCAGCAACGACACGACGCTGCTCGGCGGCCCATCGGGGATTTGGGTAGACCCCAAGACCAACGAAGTGTTCATCTCGGACGGCTACCGCAACCGCCGCGTGGTCGTGTTCGACCAGAACGGCAAGTATCTCCGGCACTGGGGCGCGTATGGCGAGAAACCGGACGACACCGAGAAGTTCGACCCCAAGACCATGATCACCGGCGCGCTGCCGAAGCAGTTCTCGACCCCGCACGGCATCACCGGCTCGAATGACGGCAAGATCTACGTCGCCGACCGCCGCGGCAACCGCGTTCAGGTTTTCGAGCAGTCCGGAAAGTTCGTCACCGAGAAGATTATCGCCCCGGCGACGCTGTCGTCGGGCTCTGCGTTTGTCCCGGTCCTCTCGAAGGATCCGCAGCAGCAGTGGCTCTACCTGGCCGACGGGACCAACCACAAGGTCTGGATCCTCCGCCGCAGCACGATGGAGATAGTGGGCGAATTCGGCCGCGGTGGCCGTCAGCTCGGACAGTTCCTCCGCCCCCACGGCATGAGCATCGACTCAAAGGGAAATCTGTACGTCGGGGAAGCCTCGACGGGTCGGCGAGTCCAGCGCTTCCTTGTCAAGAACTAGTCGCGTTGGCCGCGCCTCCCTGTCATCTGGTGATCTGATGATCTGGTGAGCTCGCGATCTGATCTGGCGATCTGGGGATCTTCTGATCTATCTGGTGAACTCAGGATCTGTTGGCCTCAGAGCTCATCAGATAGATCGCCAGATCGCCCGATCCACCAGATAGATCTCCAGATCCCGAGATAGATCACCAAATCCCCAGCTCGAAA
>DATJFF010000086.1:0-14518 GCA_035495795.1 Vicinamibacterales bacterium | reverse complement strand
TCAGCAACTTCGGCCCGCCGACCGGCACGTTCGCGTCCTTGTACAGGACGTGATACGCAGACAACGAGTCCTGCTTGAAGCCGCGCACCGTCTGCGTGCCGCCGGCGGTGAAGAAGATATCCAGCACGGTCAGCGGCGGCTGCCCCTCAAGCTGGACCAGGTTGCCCCACCGCGCGTTCGAGGCCAGCGTCAGCGGGCCCAACGGCAGGTAGTGCGATCCGCGCACCAGCGTGCGCAGGTAGTCGAAGTCCGAACCAAGCGGCTGGAGTCCCCACTCGCCCGTCGCCGACAGCAGCCATCCCCGCTTGGCGTCGAACTGGCTGTTGCGCCGGTCGATGACGATGGCCGATGCCAGCGAGGCGAGGTAGTACTTGAAACGGAGTGCTTCGTCGCGCGTGTCCGCGTCGAGGAAGCGCAGGGTACGAGCGTTGTAGCGGTACCCCCACGACAACTCGATCGGCTGACGTGGGCGCCAGCGCTGCTCGATCGTGAGGTTCGTCTCGTCGTCTCTGAAGATCGCCTGCTCGGTGCGCGCCCGCTCCTCGCTTTGGGCGTTGGCGTAGAAATTCGTCCGAATGCGTGTCGAGGCGAACCGCGGCACGGTCAGGAGCAGGCGGGCGCTGTCGAAGCTCGGCTCGTAGCTCAGTCCCGCACCCAGCGACCAGCCCCGCCCGAGGAAGTTGCGATCACGAAGGTCGGCGGCGACGCCAGCGGTCGTCACGCGCTGATCGAAGAGGGACTGATACTGGTTGGTGGTTTCGAATCCGTAGAGAAACAGGAAGCGCTTGGATTCCTGGAGTGAGACGACCGCGTTCACCGGGACGGTATCGGTAGCCGGTGCCGCAGGTACCGGTTCGAACGTAACGTTCGCGGAGCGGAACGTGCCGATGTCGTAGAGGCGGCGGCGGGTGGATTCGGCGAGCGACGGGCTGGCCGGGACGCCCGGCTCGATACGCGTGGCGCGATCGACCAGGCTGTCGCGCGTGCTTTCCACGCCGGTCGTCTGAACCGAGGCGACCACATATTGCGGGCCCTCGACCAGCGACAGCGCGAGATCGACCGTGCCTTCTTCGGCGTGTACCGTGGCGTCGGCGGACACTTTGACGTCCCGGTAGCCCTGATTCCGGTAATGACGCTCGAGCGCCTGCCGCGCCGCCTGCTCGCTGCCGGCGAGGTACGGCTGACCGACTCCGACGCCAGCAGCTTTCAAGGCCTCCGCTTCACCGATTCGACGCGTACCGTCGATCCTGATCGTCGCGATACGGGAAAGGGTCCCTTCCGTGATCACCAGCGGCAGCGTGGCGACCGAGCCTTCGTATGCGATCGGCCGGGCAGCGACCTTCACGGCCAGATAACCGCGCGCGACGAACGTGGATTCGACCCACGACACGAGCGGCGCCGGGTCGAGCCACGCCGACGCGATCAGCTGCTGCCTGGTGGCGTCGGCGAGGAGCGTTTTCTCGTCAATGGCATGGTTGCCGATGAACGCCACCCGGCGTTCGGTGGTCCGGGCGCCCGGATCCACGGTGATCGTCGCGGTGATGCGCCGCTCTGCCTCGGTGTGATCCACGGCAACGCTGAGGGTGGCCCGGAGGTATCCCTCGTTCACGAGATGCTCCCGCATCACACGTTCGAGGTCGGCGTCGAGGAGCTCGAGCAGCACGCTCTCCGACCACGCCAGCCGCAGGCGATCCAGCAGCGCCGCGGGCGCGGCGTATCCCTCCACCGTCAGCTCGGTCTCCGGCCCCCGCGCGATCCGATAGGTGAGACCAATGGTGTGCGATCCGTCTGTCTCGGTGACGTCCTGCCGCGTCGGGACGATGCGCGCCGCCAGGTAACCGCGCTCGCGGTAGAGGCGGGCGATCCGATCGCGATCCTCGAGCCAGCGCTCGAACTCGAAGCGATCGCCGAGCCGAAGGCTCGTCGCGGCCAGCACGTCGGCGGTTGTAAGGCCCGGATCGCCGGTTACCGTGATGACGCCGACCCGCTCCCGGCTCTGCCGCCGGCGCTGGGTCGGGCGCGGCGCCGACACACCAGGGCCGAAAAAAATCTCCTGGCGGAACTCGCCGGTGAACTCGGTGTTGTCGCGCGAAATCACCCGGAACTCGAAGCCCGGGCGCGGCCGATAGATGATCACCCAGGTGAGCTCGTTGTCGTCGAGATTGTCGGAGAGCACGAGCTCGAAGCGGCGCCCGAGCCGTTTCGACACCGTGAGCCGGAGCGCCGGGTCGACGTCGCTCGAGACCAGGGCCAGGTCGTCGGTCGTGCCGACAGTTACCGAATCGAACCCGAGGAACTGACCGGCGAAGCCGAGAACGTCGCCCGACACCGCGCCGACCGCATTCTCGTCCTTGGTCCCGCCGCGCGTCGGAGCGTCGAGCTGCCCGGTGACCAGCAGCGTCTGCAGATCGCGTTCGCCGAGCGGCGGATCGGAGCTGAGCGCGGTCTCGATCTGATCTACCGCGCCGGACACGCGCAGCGACACCGTGTAGTCGCCCACCCGCGTCTCGCCGCTGACAGCCAGCTGCGGCACCAGCCCCTGTTCGGGGCTGAATTCGAGGCGGCTTTCTCGCAAGCGATACTGCCGCCCGCCGAACTGGATCCGGCCGTCCTCGGCAACGGCGACCTGCCCGCGCAGGGCCGGTTGTCCGACGGTGCCAGTGAGCTGGAGATCCGGCGTCATCTCGACGCTCGCGACGCTGTTGGTTATCGCCAACGGCCCGACCGTGGACAGCCGGACGTCCAGCTGCGTGGCCGCGAGCGCGGCGGGCAGCTCGGTCGTCTTGCTGTTGGAGTTGTCGATCAGGCTCGACGCGAGCCGCGCCACTTCGGTGATCGGCTCGCGATAGGTGCGCGCCGTGAGCGTGGCGGTACCCGACAGCAGGCTGATCTCGCCCTGCCGCGACCACTGGAGATCGGCGTCCAACTGGCTGCGGAGTCCCTTGGGCACATCGAGAAACGCGCTCCTGACACGCGCCGTGATCCGGTCTGCGCCTTTCGAGCGGAATGGCAGCCGTCCTTCGACCGTCGCATCGCCTCCGTTGAACTGTCCGTGAATGCCGCGCGCTTCGATCCCCTCGGCGTCGAGCGTCAGGCGGCCCGACCAGTCCGCCATCGAGAGGCGCCATTCGGGTACGATGACGGTGCCGTCCGCGAGATCGATCGTGCCGACCATCGCGCGGGCGCCTGGAGGCCCCGAGACGTCAAGGTTGAAGCGCGCTCGGCCATCGACGCGAGCGGGAATGAACAGCGTGAGCAGCCCGAGCGATGCGTCGCCGTCGAGCCGCATCGTGCCGTCAACTCCGTCAACCAGGCCGAGAGCGCCGCTGGCATTCAGCTCGGAATCAGGTCCCTTCCATCGGAATCCGTCGAGGTGCACGCGGCCCTCTTCGAGCCGGATTGCGGTGCCGCCTTCTGGGTTCAGCGTGAACGCACCAGCTCTCAGGGTTCCGCCTTCGCCCTGTACTGTGGCTCGAACCGCGTCCAGCCGGGGAGCGGTGGCGGTGCCGGTGGTTGTCAAGGCGAGCGTGCCGGTGACCGGCTGCGATGACAGCCTCAGCAACGACCACACCGAGCCGAGCACCACCTTCGAGGTGATGCGGAAGCTCGCCGGTTGCTCCGTCGCCGGTGGGTCACCGTTGCCGGCCCACAACCACGAGAGCGGCGCGTCGCCTTCGCCATCCACTTCACCGTCGAGGACGATGCCGCGGAGACTGGCCACGTGAATGCGATCGCCGTCCGACTCGGCGCGCATGGTGAGATTCCGTGCCAGCTCGGCCTGGCCCTGCTTGAGGGACGCGAGCTCCAGATCCATCGCTCCGGCTGGCTGCAGATCATCGATGTTCGTGTTGAGCCGGAAGTCTGCTCGTACCTCGCCCTCGGCCGAAAGGTCGGCCGGAAGTCGGTCGGCGGCCAGCGTCACGAGGTCCGCCACTGGTCCATCGAGCGTCACCGCAATGCCTTGCCCGGACGATTCCGGCGTGCCGACGCGCAGCGACGTGCCGCCCCACGTGAGGCGAAGCGGCGCCTCGACGGCGATCCGGCGATCCGCAAGGTGAAACCGTCCCGGGTCCTCGAGGGTCATGGGCATCTCCCGCAGCGTGCCAGCCACGTGCGTGAGCGAGACCATCGCCTCGGCCGACGCGAGATCGCGTCCTGAACCATGGGCCTCGACTGTGCCGGTGACAGACACCTGCAGCTCCGACACGGTTGCTGCCTCAGCGCCGGCGAGCTGCGCAAGCGCGGCCGCGTTCGACGCATCGAATGAGACGCGTCCCTGGAACGGCAACGAGGAATCCAGGGTGACAGTGCCGTCGAGCGTTGCGCCGACCGCGGGTGCGCGCGCGGTGATCCGGGCACGGCCCTCGGCCAAGGCGGCCGACCCGGAAATCGTGGACGTATCGCGGCCGCCGACGCCGAGTGTCACCGCCGTCCACGTCAGGCTGCCGTCCGGGCGATCGGCGGCACCGGCCAGGTGGGCCTCGAACGACACGTCATCGCCGCGCACCCTCGTTACCTCTCCGTTGTCACCGACCGGTGCATCGATGGCCACGTCGAGCGTGCGGCCTACGAGATCGGAATTTATCGTGCGGTTCGTGAGATCCCATTCACCGCGGCCCGACAGCGTGCCGCCAGGCTGCGTCGCGTTCACGTCGGAGACGACGAGGCGGCCGCCGGCAATCGAAGTGTTGGCGGTCAGGCTCTGGAACGCGGTTCCGTTGACCGCTACCTCGCGGCCCTTCAAGTCGGCGCGGGCGGCAAGGTCACGCAGCGTGCCGGTCCACGAGCCCGCAAGATCGATGACGCCGCGTGGCTTCCACGCGTCAGGCACGCCAGGCGCGAACAGCGCCGGGTCCTCGACATGAGCGGTCAAAATGCCATTCCCGTCGCCGCGCTGCCACGGCAGGGTGCCGTTGAGCTCGGCGCGGTTGCGGCCGCCGGTAACAATCAGCGGTGTGACATGCACTGCCTGCGCATCGACTGCGATCGTTCCCTGCAGCGCCACATCGTCGATTGCGCCCGCGCTGACGCCGGCCGCGTCGATCGTACCGCTGGCGCGCGGCGCGGCGATGGTGCCCGAGAGCGCGCCTTTGAACGCCACGCGGGCCGAGGCGACCGGGAAGTCGAGCCGTGTCCCGATGCCAAGCCGGTTCAACTGCGTGACGGCGTGGCCGATGTCGGAAGCGTCGATGCTGATCGATCCCTGGACCGACGATCGATCGAAGTGCTGGCCGTCCACCGTGACGGTCCCGTTCACCAGGGCGCTGGTGCCGCCGTCGAGGAGTTGCCGGTAGTCAAATCGCCAACGGCCTTTGCCTGCTGAGGCGTCGAGCCGCGCGGCGGCCGCCTGGTCCGGGGCGCGTGCCCGCGCGCTGGCCTCGGCTCGCCCTTCGAGTCCGGTGATATCTGGCCGCAGCCCTGGCCAGGCGATGGACGCAGTCCCATCGGTGAAGCTTGGCGAGGCGGCCACGAAGGAGCGATCGAACAGGCTGGCGATGACGTCGAAACCGACGCCGGTCCAGCGTCCGGAGAACTCGCTGCGATCGGTCGAGCGAAATGCGAGATGGCCGTTCCCGCTGAGCGATGCGCCGCGCGATGCCGCGGAGAGCGACGCGACGTCAAGCCCACGGGCAGACACGCCGCCCGACGCATCCATCGTCGCGGACTGGAGCGCCGACCAGGCAAGGTCACGACCCTCGACGTGAAATGCCGCTGACGGCGAGCGGATTGGACCGGTCACTCGCCCGGTGACCCGCGGGCGGCCGTTCCACTCAGGCGCGTCCGTCCACCAGTCGCGAAGCCGTTCGAGCACGACAGCGCCCTCGTAATCGAGATCGAGCGGCGCGTCGAGCGAGAATGGAACGCGGCCGGTCGCGGTGACATTGCCGACCGCCGACGAGGCGGTGAGGGCGGTCCGGACCGACGAGCGATTCTCGACGGCCACGCGCGCCTCGGCGCGATCGAACATCACGCGGATGGCATCTGTGTCGAACGAAACCTCGACGCCGCCGGCGGCGGTCAGCGTGCCCGACAACTCGTCGGCGCGGCGCAAGCCGGCCAGTGAAGCCGTGATATCGCGCGCGTTGACGCGGAAGTCGTTGTCGGTGAGCTGGAAATCGACGTGCTCCAGATCGAGGCGATCGATGGAGAACGGGGGCAATGTGACAGGGCGGGCCTGGGCCGTGTCCTCCCGACGCGGCTGACGCGTAGTGGTGTCGATCGCCAGGCGAACGTCTCGAGCCGCGATTCCGTCGAATGCGAGCCGGCCGCCCAGCGCCGACCCGGCGAGATCCACGTCCAGGCGCGCCGCGTGCAGGACTGGATCTTGCGGCGTGGCGGCGTCCGCGACCGTCAGATCCTCGGCGGAGACACTCAGCGACAACAGCCGGTAGTCGAACCGCGCGGCTCGAATGTCGACACCAAACCGACCCCGAGCCCAGGCAGTGGCGCGCTCGAAGACAAGGCTCTTGGCCCACGGCGTGGACAACGCCAGTGGGATTGCCGAGAGCACGATGAGGAGGCCGAGCAGGCGCCGCACGGCCGCGGGCAACGCCACGGCACCATTCTGACACTCTAACCGCTCAGTTCACGTGAGCTGTGTGACCGAATCGCGCTGCGGACGCGTCCTTCGACAGGGCGCAAGTGGTCCGGTAGTAGAATCGCGTCGCCCGCAGGGCGCAGGCGCGTCCATTGGCGATTGAGGATTGAGGATTGATGATTTATTGATGATTCGTGATTTGGAGATTGCGGCATTCGATTGGTGATTGGAAATTGGCGAGTTGTGGCATTTGGCGAATGTCGATTGGTGATTGCGGACTGGTCGGCTGTCTCGGGAGGCAGGAATGAGGCTTCGTAAGCTGTTAGTGGTTGCCGTGGTCGTCGGGTTGGGGGCTGCGCTGTCGGCGCAGGCGCCGCCGCGGCCGACGCCGGTGTCGACCGAGAACTCGGCCGGCAAGGGGCCGCTCGATCGGCTCGCGTTCCGGGCGATTGGGCCGGCCACGCCGTCGGGCCGCATCGACGACTTCGCGGTGCTCGAGTCGGATCCGTCTACGTTCTACGTGGCGACGGCGACGTCCGGCGTCTACAAGACCACCAACGGCGGAACCACGTTCACGAACGTGTTCGACAACGAGGGCAGCTCGTCGGTCGGCGACATTGCGATCGCTCAGACGGACGCCAACCTCGTGTGGGTCGGCACTGGCGAGAACAACAACCGGCAGTCCTCGTCCTGGGGAGACGGGATCCACAAGTCCACTGATGGCGGCCGCTCGTGGAAGAACATGGGCCTTCGCGACAGCAAGCAGATCGCGCGCATCATCGTCGATCCGATGGACTTCAACGTCGTGCACGTCGCAGTCCTCGGCGACCTCTGGGCCGCCGGCGGCGAGCGCGGCGTCTACAAGACTACCGACGGCGGCGCCACCTGGAAGCGGACGCTCCACGTCGACGACGACACCGGCGCCACTGAGCTGGTAATGGATCCGTCGAACAGCAAGACGCTCTACGCCGCAACCTACCAGCGCCGTCGGACGCAGTGGGGCATGAACGGCGGCGGTCCCGGCAGCGCGATGTGGAAGTCCACCGACGGCGGCGAGACCTGGGCGAAGCTGGAGAACGGCGTCCCCCCCGGGCCCAAGGGCCGCATCGGCATGGACATCTACCGCCGCAACCCCAACATCCTCTACGCCCGCATCGAGCACGACACCGAGAGCGGCGTGTATCGCTCGGACGACGCCGGCGCCAGCTGGCGCAAGCTGAGCACCGTCAATCCGCGGCCGATGTACTTCAGCCAGATTCGCGTCGATCCGCAGACCGACTCGCGCATCTACGTCCTCGGCGTGCAGCTCCACGTCTCGGACGACGGCGGCAAGACCTTCCGTGACGACGGCGCCGCGCGGATCCATGTCGACCACCACGCCTTCTGGATCAACCCCGCCGATCCGCGCCACGTGATGATCGGCAACGACGGCGGCGTCAGCATCTCGCACGATCGCGCCGACAACTGGGTATGGCTGCCGAACATCCTCGCCGCGCAGGCTTACCACGTCGAGTTCGACAACCAGAACCCGTATCACGTCTGCGCCGGGCTGCAGGATAACAACACCTGGTGCGGTCCGAGCGCGGTGCGTACCAACAGCGGCATTCACAACGACGACTGGTACGTGATCAGCGGCGGCGACGGCTTCCAGCCGCTCATGGACCCGAACGACGCCAACATCGTCTACGGCGAGTCGCAGGACGGCCGGATGAGCCGTATCGACCGGACCACCAACGAGCGGACCGTGGTCCGGCCCGAGCCGCCCGAGCAGAAGCCGTTCGAGCAGAGTACGACCTATCGCTTCAACTGGGACACGGCGATGCAGCTCTCGCCGTTCGATCCGAAGACGATCTACATCGGCGCCAACGTCGTCCTGAAGTCGTCGGACCAGGGGCGGTCGTATCAGCCGATCAGCCCGGACCTGACGACCAACACCGATCGCGAGACGCTGCCGATCATGGGCATCATCGGCAAGGAGATCAAGATCGCCAAGCACGACGGCGTCGGCAGCTTCGGCAACATCGTCACCCTCGAGGAGAGCGCGAACAAGGCCGGCGTGGTCTGGGTCGGCAGCGACGACGGCGTGGTCAGCGTGACCCAGGACGCGGGCAAGACGTGGACCAACGTGACCTCGAAGATGAGCGGCGTGCCGAAGTTCACCTACGTCTCAGACGTGCTGCCGTCGCGCGCCGCAGCCGGCACCGCATACGTGACCTTCGACGGACACCGCGGCGGCGACTACAACACCTACGTCTTCGCGACCACCGACTTCGGCGCGACGTGGAGGTCGATTGTCAGCAACCTGCCGAAGGGCGAGGTGGCCCGGGCGATTGCAGAGGATCGCAAGAACGCGGACCTGCTGTACCTCGGCACCGAGACAGGCCTGTGGGTGTCGTGGAACCGCGGCGGGCAGTGGACGCGGCTCAAGGCCAACCTCCCGACGATGCCGGTCTACGAGATCAAGACGCACCCGCGCGACAACGACATGATCCTCGCGTCGCACGCCCGCGGCATCTGGATTCTCGACGACCTCGGCATCATCCAGCAGTGGGCGAAGGCCGCAGATGGCACAGATGGCGCCGATGCGCGGGTGGCCTACGCGTTCGAGCCGGAGCCGGTGGTCGCGTTCAACAACGCCAACGATCAGATGAAGGGCTTCGAGGGTGACCGGCTGTTCCTGGGCATGAACCCGGCGCCCGGAGCGACCCTGGCTTACCGGCTCAAGGCCGACGCCAAGGACGTGAAGTGGATCATCCGTGACGGCAGCAACAACGTCGTCCGCGAGATCACCGGCGACGCGATGAAGGACCGCAACAAGGCTGGGCTGAACATCGTGAAGTGGGACCTGCGCGTCGAGCCGGTCAAGCCGCTGCCGCCGCCTCCTGGCGCGCCGCCCGGCGCGCAGGCCGGCGGTGGTGGTGGCGGGTTCTTCGGCGCGACGAACAACGGGCCGTTCGTTCTGCCCGGTACCTATCGCGCGGCGCTCTCCGTTGATGGCAAGGAGGTCCAGACCGTGAACGTCGCGGTCAAGGGCGACCCGGACATCAAGATCACGGACGCCGACCGCAAGGTGTGGTTCGACGCCGCGATGGACCTGCAGCAGCTGTCGAGCAAGGCCAACGAGGTCGCGGAGATGGCGCAGATCGCCAACGCGCAGCTGCAGCAGCTGCAGAACCAGACCCGCAACCAGAGTCTGGCGCCGAACGTCAAGCAGTCCCTCGACGGTATCGTCAAGGAGATCGAAGTCGTCCGGCGGCGGCTTGGTCTCGGCGGCCAGGGCGGTGGCGGCGGCTTCGGCGTCAACACCGAGAACGTGCGCGGCCGGATCGGACAGCTCAAGGGCGCGATCATCGGGTCGACGAGCGTGCCGACCAACACGCAGCTCCAGCAGATTCGCGAAGTGAAGGCGGCCCTGCCAGTGGTCATCGAGCAGGCGAACGCCGTGGCCGCGAAGATGCCGGGGCTGGTGAAGGAGATGCTCGGCGCGGGGGCGATCTTCCCCGCGCTCAAGCCGATTGCGAAGTAGGCCGCAGATGGCGCAGATGGCGCAGATGGCGCAGATGGCGCAGATAGCCGCGCGACTCAGCGCTTGCGCTGGCGAATCTGGTCGAGGAAGAACTGCTTCAAGGTCTCATTGGTCAGACCGAGGGCGGTGGCCTCTTCCATTGCCTTGTCGGTGTCCCAGCCATCCACGATGGCGCGTTTCATGAGCCACATCCCGGCGGCTCTTCCCCCGCCCGCTCAATGGATGAAGGCTGGTTCGACCCCAGGCGAGGTGATCACCTTCAGGAATTCGTCTACCGCGGCCGGGTCGGGGTTGGACGCGCTGAACGGGATGTGGATGTATCGGATACCGGCAGCCTGGGCGGCAGCCGTATGGCCCTCGATGTCCGCTCCCGTCTCGGTGGCCAGGCGGAGGTTGATGATGGCGCCGTAGCCCATCTTCTTGATCTCCGCCACCGCCTTGGGCGTGATCGCTCCGGCGCAGGCCACCGTCGATTCGATGCGCGCGAGGTTGCGGATACCCTCTACTTCCTGCCTGACCACCTGCTGCGCAACCGCAGGTGCCGGCATGAGGCAGGCCACGGCAATCAGCACCGACGGCCAGCGAGACGTCAATCGCATCGCAGCACCTCCTGAACATCGCCCATTCTAGGTCTCGTCCAGTCCGCGCACCATCAGGATCTTGCCCGAGCGGACCAGCTCGATGATGCCGAACGGCCTCAGCAGGCTGATGAAGGCGTCCAGCTTGTCGGTCTCGCCCGCGCAACGCAGGATCATCGACTCGGCGCCGAAGTCTACGACCTTGGCCTTGAAGTTCTCGGCGATCTGCAGGATCCCGGTCCGATCCTTCAGACCGATCTTGATCTTCACCAGCGCCAGTTCGCTCTCGATCACCGCCTGGCCGGTGTGGTCGATGGCGTGGACCACGTCGACCAGCTTCTCGATCTGCTTGATGATCTGCTCCAGCGTGTCGGGGTCGCCCGAGCAGGTGATGGTCATGCGCGAGTATTCGCCCGGTGCCGCGTCGAGCCCGGCGATCGACAGCGCCGGCGAGACCACCAGCGATTCCATGTTGTAGCCGCGGCGCGAGAACACCAGCGATACCCGCACCAGCACGCCCGGCTTGTTGCGGACCAGCAGCGAGATGGTGTGGATCGGCTGCGTGACCACATCGGTGACGACGTGCCGGCGCGGGGCCTTGCCTGGATCCTGTTCGAACGCGGCGCCGCGCGGAGCGGTGGATGCCATGAATGTCCTCTGCTAAGTGGAACCGGTCGGCTTCTCGAGCTTGACCTTCGGCCGCTCGACGATCATCCCGGACAGCGGCGCGCCGGCCGGGATCATCGGGAACACGTTATCCTCCTTCACCACTTCGGCCTCGACCAGGCACGGACCGTCGTTGTGGGCCATCGCCCACTTCAGCACCTTGTCGACGTCTGCGGCGCGGGTCACCCGCCTGGCCGGGATGTCATAGGCCGCTGCGATCTTGACGAAGTCGGGATTGCCTTCGAGATCCGCGCCTGAGAGCCGGTTGTCGAAGAACAGCTCCTGCCACTGCCGGATCATCCCGAGATAGTGGTTGTTGATCACCAGGATCTTCACCGGCACCTTCTGCAGCTTGGCGGTGGCCAACTCGGCGAACGTCATCTGGAACCCGCCGTCGCCGACGACCGCCCAGGTCGGCGTCCCGGTCGCCATCGCCGCGCCGATTGCAGCGGGGAACCCGAAGCCCATCGTGCCCGCGCCGCCGCTCGAGATCCAGTGGCGGTTGCGCGTGGTCAGGCAGAACTGTGCCGCCCACATCTGGTGCTGGCCGACGTCCGTCGCGATGATGCAGTCGCGCCCGCCGAGCTTGTCGAGCCGATCGACCACGTACTGGGCGCGCAGGCCGCCTTTCCGCGCGTACTTCAGCGGATACTGCCGCCGCCAGCCGGCGATTCGCTGGCGCCACTCGTCGGTATCGAGTTTCTGGACCAGGGGTACGAGCTCCTCAATCGCCAGGCGGGCGTCTGCCGCGAGACACACGTCTGGCCGGACGACCTTGTTGAACTCGGCGACGTCGATGTCGACATGGATCTTGGCCGCGCCGGTGCAGAACTCCGACAGCTTCCCGGTGATGCGGTCGTCCCAGCGGGCGCCGATGGCCATGATCAGATCGCAGTGCTGCACCGCGAGGTTGGCGTAGGCCGTCCCGTGCATGCCGAGCATGCCGAGATGGAGCGGGTCGTCCTCGGCGCAGGCGCCCTTGCCGAGCAGCGTGTTGACGATCGGCGCATCGAGCTTTCTCGCCAGCTGCAGAATCGCCGCGCCGGCATTTGAGACCACCGCGCCGTGACCGACGTAGAGCACCGGGCGTCGGCTCTTGGCCAGCAGGGCCGCGGTCTTCCTGAGCAGCGCCGGATCGGGCCGGCCGGGTACGTGGTACCCCGGCAAGTTGACGGTATCGACGAACGGCGCCGAACACGGGCCCTGGGTGACGTCCTTCGGCAAGTCGATGAGTACCGGCCCCGGCCGCCCCGTTGTCGCGATGTGGAACGCTTCGCGCATCACGCGCGGGATGTCGGCGGCGTCCTTGATCAGGTAGCTGTGCTTGACGACCGGATACGTGATCCCGGTGACGTCGGCTTCCTGGAATGCGTCCTTGCCGAGCATCGAGGTAATGGTCTGGCCGCACAGGACGATCATCGGCACCGAATCCATCAGCGCCGTGAGCAGGCCCGTCACGCAGTTGGTGGCGCCGGGACCGGAGGTCACCAGCACCACACCGGGTTTGCCGGTGGCGCGGGCGTAGCCGTCGGCCATGTGTGTGGCGCCCTGCTCGTGCCGGACCAGCACGAACTTCATCTTCGAGTCCACCAGGGCGTCGAAGAGCGGCATCGCCGCGCCGCCCGAGTAGCCGTAGACCACCTCGACGCCCTCGCGTTCGAGGCACTGGATGACCCTGGCGCCTCCGGTCGTGGCTGGCTTGGCGGCGGGCCGGGGTGCCGGCCGGTGGCGGGCCGTCTTGGGGGCAACCGGCCTGCTCCGACCGGAGGTCGTGCGCGAAACCACCTCTTTCAGCGCCAAATTGGATGTTCGTCGCATACTCAGGCCCTCGATCCTGCCTGAAGAACGGCCAAGTTGGCAAAACGGTTCTGCTTATGGCCCTAGAAGATCAGGTATTTGACCAGAACGCGCCGATCCGGCTCGGCTGCGCCGAATTTCACGGCTGTGGCAGAATCGCGCCCACCCTGCCCCATGGGGCTCAGCGCCAACCCTCATTCGGGCTCCGGCATCCTCGGCCATCCTCGCGGGCTCGCGTATCTGTGCGTGTCTGAAGCCTGGGAGCGCTTCAGCTACTTCGGCATGCAGTCCCTCCTGGTGCTGTACATGACGCACCAGTTGCTGTTGCCCGGCCACGTGGAGCGCATCGCCGGCTTTGCGGCGTTCCGCGCCGGTATCGAGCAGATCACCGGGCCCCTCTCGAACCTGGCGCTGGCCTCGCAGATCTTCGGTCTCTACACCGGCCTCGTCTACTTGACGCCGCTGATTGGCGGCCTCGTCGCCGACCGCTGGCTCAATCGCACCGCGACGGTCACGATCGGCGCGCTGCTGATGGCGACGGGCCATTTCCTGATGGCCTCCGAGGCTGCTTTCCTGGCCGCGATGGCGTTGCTGCTGGTCGGCGTCGGGTGCTTCAAGGGCAACATCGCCAGCCAGGTTGGCGAGCTCTACGATCGCGGCGATCACCGGCGGGCGACCGCCTTCCAGGCGTTTCAGTTCTCAATCACGAGCGCGGTGATCGTGTCGCCGCTCGTTTGCGGCACGCTTGGGGAAAAAGTGGGCTGGCACTTCGGGTTCGGCGCGGCCGGTGTTGGCATGCTGATCGGGCTGGCGCTGTATCTGCACGGCAGGCCCTGGCTGCCCCGGCCGCGGCAGCTCACTGACGGCGCGTCGAGGCCGTCGCTCTCCGCGGCTGATTGGAGAGTTCTTGCCCTGCTGATCGCCATGCTGCCGCTGGTGGCCGGCGCCATGGTCGGCAACCAGCAGATGTTCAACGCGTTCGTGGTCTGGGGCGAGGCGAATTTCGACTTGCGCCTGCTCGGTTACGAGATGCCCGTCACCTGGCTGCTGTCGTTCGATGCCGTGATCAGCGCTGTGTGCATCCTGGCCTGGATGGCGTTCTGGCGCGCGTTCGCGAGACGGTGGAAGGAGCCGGACGACCTGACCAAGATTGCGATCGGAGCCGCGATCATGGCATTGGCGCCGCTCCTGCTCTCCATGGCGGCCCTGGGCCAGGATGTGAGCGGTACAAAGATCTCAGTGGCCTGGGGTCTCGCGTTCGAGGTTGTCAATGAAGCCGGATTCGCAATGCTGGTGCCCGTCGCGCTGTCGTTCTACTCGCGGGTTGCGCCGCAGGCGCTGCAAGGCGTGACGATTGCGATGTTCTACCTGAACTCCTTTCTCTGCAACCTGGTTGTCGGACGCCTCGGCGGA
>DATJFF010000085.1:0-26071 GCA_035495795.1 Vicinamibacterales bacterium | reverse complement strand
TTCAAGTTCGTGGCCGAATGGCCGCAGTTCGGCCGCCCGAGCGATGTGCAGATCGATTCAAGCGGCGTGCTCTACGTCGCAGACGCGGAGTCGAGCCGGCGGTACGGCACCGAGTGGAAGAGAGGTATCCGCATCGGCCGCGTTGAAGACGGCGTCGTGACATACCTGATCCCTCCCCACAAGACCGATAGCCTGGAAGGCATGTCCGGAGAGGCTGTGGCCGTGGACGCGCAGGGAAACGTCTACGCTGCCGAAGTCGGGACCGACGGTGGCGAGCAGGCGGTCAGGGGGCTCACCAAGCACGTCAGGAAAGCCCCCCTGTTCCGCTAGTGCGATCGCCGCGACCGGAGCGCAGCTAAGGGATCGGCGTCTCGCCCGCACACGCCGGCGCAGGCTCGTCCAGACGTCGGGCGGCTCCGTGCTTCACCAGGAACGTGAGGTACAACTCCGCGTCCACGCTACCGCTGTTGACGATGGCGTGTACCGCGTCGTCTTCTGTGTAGACCTGGTTGGCGAGAATCGTGCGCTTCTCGCAGTTCGCGTTGTAGAAGTCCACTTGCCCCGAAGTCACCGCGCCGACCAGCAGGCCTGGGTGGCTGTGCCATCCACTGTGCCCGCCCGGGCTGACGACCAGACGCAGCACGTGATAGTCGGTATCTCCCTGCGCCTGCAGCTGCAATTGCCAGGGCGACACTTTGCCGTTCGAGTTCTTGTTGACCTGCATGTGCCCGCTGACGCCGCCCTCGGCGACGCCGAACGCGAGCGTCTGGGCCACTTGTCCGAATGACGGCGTGGCCCAGACCGGGACCACCCTCACGAGCGCCGCCAGGGCGAGGAGCCCGGTCAGCGTCAGCAACGACTTCGACCAGCCCGAACGGGCCGAACGAACCAGACGGCGAAGGATCTGCAGACTCATCGCGCCTCCACTCTGAAATCCACCTGGAAACCGCCCCAGGGGGCCTCAGGCTAGGCGGCCGCCTCCCTCCAAATCATTCGAGAACCCTCAAGGAGTTTTGATTTCGGCGTGAATATAATTCCGGCGGACATCGTTCAGCGTCGAGCTTCACAGGACTGCGCGCCGGTCCGCTCTGCGACCGCGGGAGAAGCCGTAATGGCGATTCGAGAGTCGCTCACCGGGGAAACGCGTCGGCGCCAATATCGATTCGGTCCCTTTCTCCTCGACCTCGAGGCAGGATTTCTGCGGCGCGATGGCGACGAGGTGATGTTGAGACCCAAGGCCTTCGAAGTCCTGGCCCGCCTGGTCGTTCACCACGGCAAGCTCGTCTCCAAGAACGAGCTCGTGCAGGCAGTGTGGCCGGATGCAGCCGTGACCGACAACTCCCTTGCGCAGTGCCTGTCCGAGGTTCGCCGCGCGCTCGGCGACGACTCGCAATCGATGATTCGGACGGTCGCGCGCCGCGGATATGTCTTCGCGGCGGCGGTGACCACCGTGCTGGGGGAGGTGCACCGGGAGACCGCCGCCGCCGGGCCTGCACCGTACATCCAGGTTGCGCGCCAGCCCGCGGTCGAAGCGTCCTGGCGGGCGACGGCTGCGGTCATCCTTCTCGTCATCGTAATGGTCAGCGTCGGGGCCTACCTCTGGATCTCGCGGGATACCCCGCTTACCCTGACGTTCACACAATTGACGGACTTCACCGATTCGGCGATGGCCCCGGCCGTGTCACCGGACGGCCGGATGATTGCCTTCATCCGGGGAAACAGCGCTTTTCGAAGCCCCGGCCAGATCTGGGTCAAGCTGATGCCCACCGGAGAACCGGTGCAGCTCACGGAGTTGCGCGGGAACAAGTACGGCATCGCCTTCTCCCACGACGGCTCGCGGATCGCGTTTACGGTGTCGGGGCGAAGCGACGGATGGCAGACCTGGACCGTGCCGGCGCTCGGCGGAGATGAAGCGCGGCCGATGCTGCCGAACGCGGCTGGGCTGACGTGGATCGATCGCGATCGCATCCTGTTCTCCGAGATCCGGAGCGGCATGCACATGGGCATCGTGACGAGTCGCGAGGATCGCGGCGCGCACCGGGAGGTGTACTTTCCCGAGCACGAGCGCGCGATGGCACACTATTCGTCGCTGTCGCCCGATCGACGGTGGGTGCTGATCGTCGAAATGAACGACGTCGACCTCTGGGGGCCGTGCCGCCTCGCGTCGTTCGAGGGCAGCGCGCCGAGCCGCCAGGTCGGACCGGACGGGGCCTGCGTGTCCGCAGCCTGGTCGCCGGATGGCCGCTGGATGTACTTTTCGGTGCAGATCGACGGCCGCTATCAGTTATGGCGGCAGCGGGCTCCGAACGGAGCACCGGAGCAGATCACATCCGGTCCCAACGACCACGTCGGCGTCGCGGTCCTCCCCGACGGCTCGCTGGCCACCTCGGTCGGCGTCTCGGAGAGCGCCGTATGGGTTCGAGACAACCGCGGCGAGTATCCGATCACCTCAGCCGGCAAGGCCTCCCCGACCGTCAGTCAGGGACTCTCATCGCGACCGGTCTTTTCGCACGACGGCAACTACCTGTATTACCTGCTGCGGCGCGACGTACTCGGCTCGATGACGGAGCTCTGGCGCTACGACATGCACACCTCGCATCACGAGCCTCTGCTCACCGGATTTCCGATCATCGAGTACGACATCGCGGACGATGACTCGGAAGTGGTGTTTACGACCCAGGCCGGGGGGCAGGCGCCGGAAACCTGGCTCGCTCATCTGGACCACAGGTCGGCGCCGGCCCGCATCGCGACCTTGGGCGATCGAGCCCCGCACTTCGGACCGGACGGCGAGATCCTGTTCCAGCTTTCCGATGGGCGGGCCAATTACGTCGGCCGAATGGGAAAGGACGGAGCCGCCCGAGCCACCCTGATTCCAGCGGCGATCAGCACCCTTCAGGGCATCTCGTCGGATCGCAAGTGGCTCGTTGTCTTCGCGCCGGTCTCGATTGCACCGGAAACCAGCGGACCGCAGTCCGGCCGATCAGAAGGGGACGGCATGGCGTCGTTTGCGGTTCCAGTCGACGGCGGCCCCCTGCAACGGCTCTGCGGCGGGTTCTGCCTGACGCAGTGGGCGCAGGATGGCCGCTATCTGTACATCACGCTGGGACCGAGTGGCGGCTCCGAGCCGGGCAGGACGGTGGAGATTCCCCTCGAGCCCGGTCAGACGATGCCGAACCTCCCAAGGGACGGGTTTCGGCTCGCCGATCTGGATCGCGTCCCGGGGGCACACCTCGTCGAAGGTGGGTCGGGCACGGGTGAACTGCGCCTCCGGGGTTTCAGTCCCTCCTCGGATCCCGGGGTGATCGCGTACGTGAAGACCAACGTTCACCACAATCTGTTTCAGATTCATCTGCACTGAGGCCGGCGAAGCGGCGGCGGGGTATAGTGAGATCTTCCTCGGCGCTCGACGCTCCACGCATGGCGTTCACGTGTTTTCATCCCGTCGTTCGTGAGTGGTTTGGTGCAGACATTGGCGAGCCGACCGCGCCGCAGCTCAGCGGTTGGGAGTCAATCGCCGGGGGCCGGCACACCCTCATCGCCGCGCCGACCGGCTCTGGCAAAACGCTCGCTGCCTTCCTGAGCGCCATCAACGGGCTCTTCGTCGAGAGCCTGGCCGCGCCGCTTTCGAGCGAGGTGCGCGTTGTCTACGTCTCACCGCTGAAAGCGCTCAGCACCGACATTCACAAGAACCTCGCCGCGCCGTGCGCCGGCATCTCGCGGATTGCGGAGGCGGCAGGCCTGGCCGCGCCCGCGATCACCGCGGCAGTGAGGACCGGCGACACGACCGCGGCCGAGCGGGCCGCGATGCTGCGGACGCCGCCGCAGATCCTGGTGACCACGCCGGAGTCGCTCTACCTGCTCCTCACTGCCGAGCGTAGCCGCGAGATGCTTCGGACGGTGCGCACGGTGATCGTGGACGAGATCCATGCGGTGATCGGCACGCGCCGCGGCGCGCACCTGGCGCTCACGCTCGAGCGGCTCGAGTCGGTCGCCGGGCGCCGCGTCCAGCGCATCGGCCTGTCGGCGACGCAGACGCCGATCGAGGAAGTGGCACGCTTCCTGACCGCCGGCTCCGCCGACGGCTGCGCCGTGATCGACGTCGGCCACCGCCGCCACATGGAGCTGGCGGTCGAGCTCCCGCGCTCGCCACTCGACGCCGTGATGTCGCACGAAGTCTGGGCCGAGTACTACGACCGCCTGAGCGTGCTGATCGCGGAGCACCGTACGACGCTGATCTTCGTGAACACGCGGCGGCTTGCAGAGCGACTGGCCCGCCACCTGAGCGAGCGGCTCGGCGAAGACGCGGTCACTGCGCATCACGGCAGCCTCTCGAAGGAGAAACGGCTGGATGCGGAGACGCGTCTGAAGACCGGAGGGCTGAAGGCGCTGGTCGCGACGGCTTCGCTGGAGCTCGGCATCGACATCGGCCACGTCGACCTGGTCTGCCAGATCGGCTCGCCGCACCGCATCGCCACGCTGCTCCAAAGGGTCGGGCGGTCCGGCCACACGATTGCCGGCACGCCCAAGGGCCGGGTGTTTCCGGTCTCCTGCGACGACCTGATCGAGTGCGCGGCGCTGCTGCGCGCTGTGCGGCGTGGCGAGCTGGACGCAATCGTGTCCTACGACGCGCCGCTCGACGTCCTCGCCCAGCAGATCGTCGCCGAGTCGGCCTGCCGTCTCTGCCCGGAAGACGAGCTGTTTGCTCTCGTGCGCCGCGCGTGGCCGTACCGCGAGCTGGAGCGCACGTCGTTCGATGCGGTCGTGCAGATGCTCAGCGACGGCTTTGCCACCAGACGCGGGCGGCGCAGCGCGCTGCTGCATCGCGACGAGGTGAACGGGACCGTCAGGGCCCGGCGCGGATCGCGGCTGCTCGCCCAGACCTCGGGTGGGGCAATTCCCGAGGTCGCCGACTATCGAGTCGTCCTCGAGCCTGGCGATACGTTCATTGGCACGCTCAACGAAGACTTCGCGATCGAAAGCAACGCTGGCGACGTCTTCCAGCTCGGCAACGCGTCGTGGATGGTCCTGCGCGTCACCGGCGGCGACGTGCGCGTCGCCGACGCACAGGGCGCACCGCCGACGATCCCGTTCTGGCTCGGCGAGGCGCCCGCCCGGAGCGACGAGCTCTCGCGCGCCGTCAGCGATCTGCGCGCCGGTGTAGACGAGCAGCTCGGCAACGACACCGAAAGCGGCGCGCTGATCGACTGGCTGATGACCGAGACCGGCCTGGACAGGGAGGCCGCCGAGCAGGCAGTCGCGTACCTGGCCGAGGGACGCCGCGCACTCGGGGTGATCCCCTCCCAGGAAGCGCTCGTGCTCGAACGTTTCTTCGACGAAGCCGGCGGCATGCAGCTGGTCCTGCACGCGCCCTTCGGCAGCCGCATCAATCGGGCCTGGGGCCTGGCGCTCCGCAAGCGCTTTTGCCGGCAGTTCAACTTCGAGCTCCAGGCCGCGGCCACCGAAGACGCGCTGATGATCTCGCTCGGGCCGCAGCATTCGTTCCCGCTATCGGACGTGTTCCGCTACCTGCACCCGGCGACCACGCGCGATGTGCTGGTCCAGGCGTTCCTCGACGCGCCGGTGTTCAAGACCAGGTGGCGGTGGAACACCACCATCTCACTCGCGGTGCCGCGCGCCCGCGGCAGCCGCAAGATCGCGCCGCAGATTCAGCGGATGCAGGCCGACGATCTGATGGCCGCTGTTTTTCCAGATGCCGCGGCGTGCCTCGAGAACATCCCCGGCGACCGCCAGATTCCCGACCATCCGCTCGTCTCTCAAACGGTCCGCGACTGCCTCGAAGAAGCGATGGACTTCGAGGGACTTCAACAGGTCCTCGATCGGATCCACCGCGGCGAGCTCCGCCTCGTCGCGCGCGACACCCCGGAGCCGTCGGCATTCGCTCACGAAATCCTCAACGCCCGCCCCTACGCCTTCCTGGACGATGCGCCGCTGGAGGAGCGGCGGAGCCATGCGGTGCAGGCGCGGCGCGCGACCGACACTGCCTCGGCGGACGACCTCGGCGCGCTCGACGCAGACGCGATCGCGCGGGTGCGCGAGGAAGCGCGGCCGGATCCGCGAGACGCCGACGAGCTGCACGACGACCTGCTGACCACCGGCTTCCTGACCGTCGCCGAAATAGAGGGACTGCCTGTGAATTGGCTCGATCAGCTGATCTCGACGGGGCGCGCCGGACGGCTCATCGTCCGTGATTCCGCCGCGATCGATCGCGAGATCGTCATTGCCGTAGAGCGGTTCCCTGAGGTTGCCGTCATCCACCCCGAGCTGGCGTCGAACGCCGGCCTGCACGTCCCTGCGTCGAGGCTCGCGCGCGCCTGGACGCGTGAGGCGGCCCTCGCCGAAGTCCTGAAGGGACGTCTGGCAATCACCGGCCCGATCACTGCCGCAGCACTGGCCGAACCGCTCGGTCTGTCCGCTGCCGATGCCGACCAGGCGCTCCTTCAGCTCGAGAGCGAGGGCGTCGTACTACGCGGCCGTTTCACCGCGGGGGGCGGATCTCTCGAATGGTGCGATCGCAGTCTGCTGGCCCGCATTCACCGGGCCACGCTCAACCGGCTGCGCGCCGAGATCGCGCCGGTCAGCCCCGCGGACTTCATGCGGTTCCTCTTCCGGTGGCAGCATGTCGAACCATTGTCGCGACTGACCGGGATCGACGGGCTGAGGCACGTGCTGGCCACGCTCGACGGCTACGAGCTGGCGGCCGGCGCATGGGAACGGGCCGTGCTGCCGGCACGCATCGACGGGTACGAGCCCTCGATGCTCGACATGCTGTGCTTTGCCGGCGAAGCCGGCTGGGCGCGTTTGTCGCCGGCAGACCGGGACGCCGGACCGCAGACCCTCATTTCCACCACGCCGATCGCGCTGTTCTTGCGGGAGCACACGGACGCGTGGCGGAGCCTGCGAGCGGCCGGCGAAGAGCGGTCAACGGGTGAGACTGCCGAGCGCGTTCTCTCCGTGCTCCAGACGCGCGGCGCCATGTTCTTCCGCGATCTCGTCCCGGCCTGTGGGCTCGACGCCGACGAACTGCGTCAGGCGCTCGCCACGCTGGTCGCGGCGGGACGGGTCGCGTCGGACGGCTTCTCGGGCGTGCGCGCGATCCTCCTGGCGGAGCGGGAGGGAGCGCGGGCCGGCGACCGTCACAGCAGCTTCAACGGCCGATGGGGCGCGCTCGAGAGCAACGCCTCGAGCGAATCGGCGCCACGCGAGGAGGCGATCGAGCTGCAGGCGTGGACCCTGCTGCGGCGGTATGGCGTGGTGTTCCGGCGACTGCTGACCCGTGAGACCAACGCGGCGATGTGGCGGGAACTTGCGCGCGTGTATCGCCGCCTCGAGGCCCGCGGCGAGATCCGCGGCGGCCGCTTCGTCACCGGCATGTCTGGCGAGCAGTTCGCGCTCCCCGACGCGGTCGAGCGGCTGCGCGAAATCCGACGGACGCCGGCGGACGGCCGGCTCGTCGCAATCAGCGCCGCCGACCCGCTGAACCTCACCGGCATCGTCACCGTCGGTGAGCGCATCCGCACCGCCATTCACACCCGGATCGTCCACGGCGACGGCGTGCCGGTCGCGGTGGTCGAGGGCGATACGGTCCGTGAGCTGGCGTCGATTTCCCCGCGCACCGTATCGGACGTGATGCGCGAGATCCGAAGCGAAAGGCCCAAGGCAGAAGGCAGAAGGCAAACGGTCGCGGCAGTGCGGTGAACTCGCCCCACCGCCAGCCTCAGTACGATGCCTGAACCGTGCCCCTCCGGTTAGAATCCTTCGCTCGCGATGGAGATGGGGACCACTGTCGGGGCGTATCGCATTGTCGCCAAGCTGGGCGAAGGCGGAATGGGCGACGTGTATCGCGCTCACGACGCCCGTCTCGGACGGGATGTCGCGCTCAAGGTCCTTCCTTCGGACGTCGCGGCCGACGCAGATCGACTCGAGCGGTTCCGCCGCGAAGCCCGGGCGCTGGCGGCGCTGAATCACCCGCACATCGTCACCATCTTCTCGATCGAAGAGGCGGACGGCGTCCCGTTCCTGACCATGGAGCTGGTGGAGGGCCACTCGCTCGAGCACCTCGTCTCGGACGGCGGATTGGCGCTGCCGCGGCTCTTCGACATCGGCATCGCGCTCGCCGATGCGCTGTCCTCGGCGCACCGCAGAGGGATCGTCCATCGCGACGTGAAGCCGGCAAACGTGATGGTCACTGCCGACGGGCTCGTCAAGGTGCTGGACTTCGGGCTGGCGCGCGCCGCCGACGCGCCCGAACGATCGGAGCATGATGCGACGGCTCTCGGCCTGACCCGGGCCGGCTTCGTCGTCGGCACGATTCCGTACATGTCGCCCGAGCAGATCGAGGGGCGGGCCGTCGATCCCCGGACCGACCTTTTCTCGCTCGGCGTGGTGCTCTACGAGATGGCGTGCGGGACGCGTCCGTTCAGCGGCGAGTCGGCGGCGGCGCTGATGTCGTCGATCCTGCGCGATCGCCCTCGTCCCCTCACCGAGCTGAGGACCGACCTTCCCGAAGGCGTGTGGCGGCTGGCGGCGCGCTGTCTCGAGAAGACGCCGGCGAATCGGGTGCAGAGCGCGCAGGACGTCTTGTCGGAGTTGAAGGAGCTGCGCCGGGCCTGGGAATCGGGCGCCACAAAGCTCGCGGTATCGGGAGGCTCGGGCTCCGGAGTCGTCGCCGCCAGCGATCTTCGTGTCGCTGTGCTGCCCTTCACCTCTCGCGGCGGCGGAGTCGCCGAGGATCTCGCTGAAGGACTGACCGACGACATCACCGCCGGCCTGTCGCGGTTCCAGCACCTGCGAGTGGTCTCGCGGCGCGACGCCGAAGCGGCCAAGGGCCAATCGGCCGACGTGCGGGCTGCCGAGCGGCTCGCAGCGCGTTATCTCGTCGAGGGCACGGTGCGGACGGCCGGATCCTCGGTCCGGCTGAACGTGCGGCTCGTCGACACCGCCACCGACAGCCACATCTGGGCGGATACCTACGACCGCGGTCTCGGCAGCGATCCGTTCGCGCTGCAGGACGATCTGACGGCACGAGTCGTGGCCACGATCGGTGACACGAACGGGGTGCTGGCGCGATCGCTGGGCGCCTCGCTCAAGGATCGGGACCCGGACGAACTGACCGCGGGCGAGCTGGTGATGCGCTTCTTCGGATACGGCCAGCAGTTCGTGCCGGAGGAACATCACCGGCTTCGCGCCGCCTTCGAGCGCGCGTTGGCGGCCGAGCCGAAACATGCCCATGCCTGGGCCTGCCTGGCGGCCCTCTACGAGCAGGAGTACTCGCAACACCTGAATCCGCTGCCGAACTCACGCCAGCGCAGCGCCGATGCGGCTCGACGATCGATCGCCCTGGACGCAAATTGCCAAATCGGCTGGAGAGGTCTGGCCGTCGCTCACTTCTTCGATCGCGATCTGACCGGGCTGCGGGTCGCGGCCGAGCGTGTCCTCGCGCTCAATCCGTGGCACACGACCACCATGGGCTACGTCGGCTGCCTGCTGGCCTACGCCGGCGAGTGGGATCGCGGCATCGCCATCGTCGAGAAGACCATCGAGCTGAATCCCAACCACCCGGGGTGGGTGCACTACGCGCTGGCGACCAATCACTACAGGGTCGGCGCCTTCGAACAGGCGCTGATCGAGGCCAAGCGCGGCAGTCTCGCGCAGTACGTCTGGACACCGCTGTGTATCGCGGTCACGGCCGGGCAGCTGGGCCTCGCCGATGAGGCACGCGCGGCACTGGAGGCGCTTAGAAGAGACCATCCAGCCTACGTCGAGCCGAATGCGGTTCGCGAGTTGTGGTCGACGTGGCAATGGGACGCGGATCTGGTCGATCGGCTGCTGGAGGGTTTCGGCAAGGCGCTGGCGCTCGTCGAGCGGCCCGCGCCGGCGCCGCGGCCGCGGTCCAGCCCGTGGCTCGCGAGGCCGGCCGCTCCGGATGGCATGGCCTCGATTGCGGTGATGCCCTTCGCCGATCTGTCGCCGGGCGGCGACCAGGAGTGGTTCTGCGATGGCATTGCCGAGGAGATCCTCAACGCCCTCACGCCGCTGCCGAACCTGCGGGTCGCGGCCCGAGCGTCGGCCTTTTCACTGCGGGGCCGGAGCGACGACCTCAAGACGATCGGCGAGAAGCTGAACGTGACCACGGTGCTCGGCGGCAGTGTCCGCCGCGCCGGAGATCGCGTTCGCATCACCGTCCAGTTGAGCGAAGTCGAGACCGGCTTCCAGCTCTGGTCGGAGCGCTACGACCGGAACCTGACCGACATCTTCGATATCCAGGACGAGATTGCGAAGGCGGTGGCGGATCGGTTGAAGGTGACTCTCGCCGACGGCCCGCTCGAGCGCCTGGCCCGCCTCGTCGAACGTGGCACCACCAGCGTCGATGCGTATCAGCTCTACTTGCAGGGGCGGGCGGCGCTGATGCGGCGCGGCGCCAGCATCCGGGACGGCATCGAGTTGTTGGAGCAGGCGGTTGCAATCGATCCCCATTACTCGGTGGCGTGGGCGGCGATTGCCGAGGCCCATACCGTGCTGGCCATTTTCGGTCTGGTTCGTGGCGCCGAGTCCCGAGCGCATGCGCTCGCCGCTGCGGCACGGGCCATCGAGCTATCGCCGTCGTCGGCGGCCGGGCACGCGGTGCTCGGCTACGCGTTGCTGACCTTTGCCAGCGACCGCGCGCGGGCCAGGCGGGCGTTCGAGCGGGCCCTCGAGCTCAATCCACACTACGTGCAGGCCCGCTGCTGGTACGGATTGTTTTACCTCCAGTGGGTGGCAGGCGAAATGGAAGAGGGCCTGAGCCAAGCGCGCCGAGCGCTCGACGACGACCCGCTGTCGGCCTACACGACCGTGATCGTGTCGGCATGCCTGGGGACGATCGGGCGGCTCGAGGAGGCGATCGAGGCGGGCCGCCTGGCGATGGAGCGGGATCCTGAGTCGTACGTGGCACGCTGGTCGCTTGGTGTGGTACTCGTCGAGGCTGGACGGTTCGATCAGGCGATCGGGCTGCTCGAGGCGACACCGGTCGAATCTGCGGGTGCTCTGGAACTCGTCAGCCTCGCGTTCGCGTATCAAGGCGCCGGGCGCCGGGCCGAAGCCGTGGCGGTTCATGAGGCCATGCTCACGCGAGGCGCTGTTCGCTACGTCCCTCACGCGTTCCGGGCGCTCACTGCCGCGGCCGTGGGCCGCCAGGATGAGGCAATTGCCTCGGCGCTGGCCGCATGGGAAGACCGCGAGCCGCCCTTCGTGCTCTTCGCCCGCCACTTTCCGCAATGGCGGCCGCTCCAGATGGATCCGCGGTTCCAGGCGATCCTTCGCGAGATGGACGGACGCAGCAACCAGGAACCGGGAACTACGAACTAGCCTGTCATTTCCTAAAGAACTCGACCGTCGATTCGTGGACGAAGCCGGTGCGCTCGTTTTCGTACCATCGCATCGGCGTGCCGACCTTGCGCAGCTCCGGCGACAGGGTGACCTCGATCCATTCGCCCCGGCGGCCGACCACAGGCAGTGTCGTCCCGGCCGGCACGAGCAGCAAAACGAGTGAGGTCGAGTTCGGCTCCGACTTGACGTCGGTGTGAGTCTGACGCGTCGGCACGCGAGCGTATTCGCGCGGCGGCTGGCTCGCGGGCGGCTCGGGAATGACCGGGCGCACCGGCGGTGGGACTCCCTTTACTACCTCCACAGTGGACTCGTGAACGAAGCCCGTTTGCTCGTTCTTGTACCACCGCATCGGAATGCCGGTGTGCCGCAGCTCGGGCGACAGGGTCACCTGCAGCCACTCACCGTCGCGCCCGACGATCGGCAGTATCGTACCGCTGGGGATGAGCACCAGGACAATCGCGCCGGACGACGACTCGGCCTTGACGTCGGTGTGCGTCTGACGTTCGGGCACCCGGATGTACTCCTGGCCGGCGGCGAGGCGCGGAAGCATGACGATCGCCGTGACAATGAACGAGCGCCAGATCATGGCGGTCACTTCCACTGGCTGCGCGCGCCGACCATCGGCTTGATCAGCTGCGCGGGATCTGCATCCTTGCGCGGCCGGAACTTCTGCGATCGATCGTTCGACACCTCGGTGACGTAGAGGTTGCCCTCCTGATCGACGTGAATCTGGTGTACGCCGTCGAACTGGCCGGGCAGGGCCCCTGGTCCGCCGATGTCGAGAATGTAGCGGCCGTCGAGGTCGTACTTGACGAGCCGGTCGGTGGTCCAGTCCGCGACCCACACGTAGTCGTCCTCGGTGACGATGTGCGCGAGCACCGAGGAGTTGTGGCCGGTCGGCCACATGGTGAGGAACTTGCCGTTCTCGTCGAACACCTGCATCCGGTGATGCTCGCGATCGGCGACGAAGAGGCGCCGGTCGCGGCTGATGCCGATGCTGTGGACCGAGAAGAACTCGTTCGGGCCGGGGTTATTCGGGTTGTATGGCACCTGGCCCCAGTCGAACAGGAACTTCCCGTCCTTGTCGTACTTGGCGACGCGCACGCCGGCGTAACCGTCAGCGACGAAAAACGCGCCGTCCGGCAGCCAGGCGATGTCGGTGACGCGGTTGAAGTTGTTCGGGCCGCGGCCCGGCACCCCTCGCACGCCCATCGTCTTCACCAGCTTGCCGTCGTTGGTGAACACGTTGATCTCGTGCATGTCGTCGTCGACGATCCACAGGTGCTTCTGGGGATCGTAGGGGTTCATCAGGATCTTGTGCGGGCCGCGCGACACCGAGCCGGGGCCTGACTTCTGCGGCGGGGCGAGGTACTTGTCGTGCTGCAGCCACTCGACGATCGTCTTCCCGTCGCGATCGACGGCGAAGACGACGTGATGACGCCGCAGCTTGTAACCGGGATCGGTACCGGAGTACGGCCAGCGGCCGGTGTTGGTGCGCGGCGGCTTCAGCAGTCCGACGAACGTCCACGGCTTGGCGCCGGCCGGCAGCTCGACCTCGCCGCGCTGGCAGATCCACACCTTGTCGGGTGACTCGGCCCACGCGCCGCACCCCGAGCCCCAGGTCCAGCCGTCGTGCGAAAGGTCCGCATCGGGCAAGGGCTTCGGCCAGTCGGGCACCACTTCGTAGCCGCCCATCCGCCCGGAGTGTTCGCCGGTGACGAGCCGGCGGCGCTGCGCCCCGGTCCGTTCGTCGCCCAACCCGATCGACACGACGATAGCCAGGAACACGAACCAGCTCCGTGGCCGCTTCATACGACGCCTTTCCGTCGCCCTGACCGCGACGGGCAAGACTATCGCACGATTCAGGCCGCGGCTGGCGGCAGCGGATCGGCAAGATCGCCCGGCGCGAGCGCGCCGCGAACTCGATCGATCGCGAAGCGGTTCAGCGCGACGGCGGAATCGACGTCGCGCAACTGACCATCGATAGCCAGCATCGCCACTCCGTGGGTGACCGACCAGACGAACTGCGCCAGCCGGACGGGATCGTCGTCGCGTACCTGGCCGGTGCGCTGCTGGTCCACGAGCGCGGCAACGAGCGCCTCGAACGCACCGTTGGCTTCCTCGGCAAGCCCCGGATCGCAGGCTTGCGACTCGACGAAGCGGCCGAACATCACGCGGTAGTGGGACGGGTGATCGAGCGCAAAGCGCAGGTAGGCCTCGCCCATTGCCTCGAAGCCGGCCCGGCCCCGGCCGTGACGTTCCCAGGCGTCCACCAGGGCCAGTCGAAACGTGCGGAAGCCTTCGCGGGCCACCGCCGCGACGAGCGCCTGCTTGTCGGTGAAGTGGCGGTATAGCGCCGTCCGGGAGACCCCAAGCGCCTCGCCTGCCCCGCGGAGGGTCAGGGCCTCCACGCCGTGGCGATCGATGGTCCGCAGCGCCTCATCCACGAGCGCACGGCGGAGGTCGCCATGGTGATACCGATCGGCCCGCTTCTTCCGCGGCCGCCTCGACAGGGAACCAGCCATTCAGCGCCATCGTATCCCTTTATGTTGACGTCGTCAACATGTCGATGTAGATTGATGTTGACAGTGTTCACATGAGCAAGGAGCAAGACCCATGATCCGACGTCTATGGCAGACGAGTCCCGAGCTGGTCGGCACCGCGGCGCTGATGCTGCCGGTGCTCGCGGGAGCCGTTGCCGGGCTGGCATTCGATCCCACCGTGATCGCCGGCGCGCCGGCGTGGTTGAAGCCAGCCAAGTTCGCGGTGTCGATCGCGATCTACACGCTGACCCTGGCGTGGATCTTCACCTTCCTCCCCGCCTGGCCGAGGACGCGGCGGGTAATCGGCTGGGCGACCGCCCTGACGATGGGGCTGGAGATGGGGATCATCGGGACCCAGGCCTGGCGCGGGACCACGAGCCATTTCAACGTCAGCACGCCGGCCGATGGCATCGCCTTCGGGGTGATGGGCGCCGCGATCGTCGCCCAGACGCTTTCAACCATTGCCGTTGCCGTCGCGCTCTGGCGGACGCGGTTTGCCGACAGGTCACTGGGCTGGGCGCTGCGATTCGGCATGGCGCTGACAATCGCCGGCGCACTCACCGGCGGGCTGATGACAAGGCCCACCGCCGCCCAGCTCGACGCGGCGCGCGCCGGCGCGCCCATGACCACGGCCGGGGCGCACACCGTTGGCGGCCGGGACGGTGGGCCTGGGCTGCCGGGCACCGGGTGGAGTACCGAGCATGGCGACGTGCGCGTGCCGCACTTCGTGGGCCTGCACGCGCTGCAGGCGCTGGCGATCGTTGCGCTCCTGCTCGGCCGCGCCGGCCTCCGCGACAAGGTTCGCGAGCGGCTGGTGTTGGTCGCGGCGGCGAGCTACGCCGGGTTGTTCGGCATTCTGCTGATTCAGGCGTTCCGAGGTGTGCCTCTGGTCGCGCCGGATTCGGCCACTCTCGTTCAACTGACGACCTGGGCCATCGCGACCGTTGCTGCCGCGAGCCTGACCTGGTTCACCAACGTCCGGCAGCCTCGAGCGATCACAACCATTTGAGGAGCTTCGCGATGACCCCCGATCAACTCTTCTCGATCGCCAACACCGTTTCAATTCTCTGCTGGATCCTGCTGGCCGTCTTGCCCACCCGGCGCTGGGTTACTCACGTCGTCACCGGCACCGCGGCACCGGCGCTGTTTGCCGTCGCCTACGCGGCGATCGTTATCGCGGTGCTGCCGCAGGCCGAAGGCAGCTTCTCGACGCTGGCTGGTGTCACGGCGCTCTTCACGAACCCGTGGCTGGTCCTCGCGGGGTGGCTCCACTACCTCGCGTTCGACCTGTTGACTGGCACCTGGGAAGCGCGCGACAGCGTGACCCGCGGCGTGCCACGGTGGCTGTTGGTGCCGTGCCTGTTCCTGACGTTGATGCTCGGTCCGATGGGGTGGGGCGCGTACAGGCTGGTGCGGTTGCGGTTCGGACGCGAGTCGTGACTGCCTGAGACAGGCGCGGGGGGATCCGCCTGCGGCAACGCGACCCGTGATTACGACGCATTGCAGTGCGGTTCGCAGCATGGATCCTCCTCTGGAGCGCGCAGTGTAGATGCGCCGGCCATGCAGCGAGCGTGAGGTTTGTCTCAGCTTTTCCTCAGTTCATGCCTCCCGATTCGGGGCCTGACAGAACTGTCATATCCGCGACGACACCCTGACAGCAGCCGCAGCGTCACACCTGGTAGAGACATCTGAGGAGACAGGTCATGAAGCACATGCGATACGTCCTGGCGGCAGCGCTGCTGCTCGCCGGACCGGCTGCCCTGCCCGCCCGGGCGGCCGATACGCCGCTGGACGACATCAAGGAAGCCATCCTGCGGCTGCCGTACTACGGGCCGTTCGACGCCATCAGCGTGGACTACGACAAGGGGACGGTCACGCTCAGCGGCTACGCCTACGCCGTCGGCCTCAAGCACGACGCCGAGCGGGCGGTGAAGCGCATCGCCGGGGTTGACGACGTCAACGATCAGATTGAGGAGCTGCCGCTCTCGCAGTTCGACGACGACTTGCGGTGGCGCGCGTTCTATGCGATCTACACGAACGCGTTCCTGTCGCGCTACGCGCCGGGCGGCGGCCTGCTGTGGGGACACCGCGACGGTCTCCGCTGGCGCCAGGTCCCTGGCCTCGAGCCGATCGGCAACTACCCGATTCACATCATCGTGAAGGGCGGGCGGATCCAGCTCCTCGGCGTCGTGGATAGCGAGGCCGACCGCACCGCCGCGAACCTGGCGGCGCGAGGCGTGTCCGGATCGTTCGGCGTGGACAACCTGATCACCGTGCACCACTCGACGACGTGATCGACGAGAACCCGTGCCGGCGGATCGTCACCGGTCGATCCGCGGTGTGCTTCACACGCGAGGCGCATGCGTGATGGTGGGCACCGCGGATCCGTCGCACTTTCCCCTTCAGCCCGGCGTTGGTAGACACACGATGTGAGTCTCGGGCCGTGAAGCATCCGGTGCTCGAGTCCGTCTGGAAGTCCCCGTTACTGCGGGCGACCGGCGCGTGATGCTGGCGGCGCGGCCTGTGCCTGGGCGGTCGGCGTCGGCTCCTCCGGACGCTGGAACATGCTGAGCGGGTGCTTGTTCACCTCGTCGATGATCTTCGCGTAGGCGCGCGCCGACGCTTCGAGCCCGGTCCATGGCACCGTCTGCGGCGTTTCCAGGTCGGTGTGGAAGTAGTGGTGATACTCCCCGGTGTCGATGCCGGGAAGGAACCGGAAGAACGAGCTCATGTCACTGGCCGGCGGCGTCGGGTTGGGGTAGAGATCCATCGTCGCGCCGAACTGCTTGAAGGCCGCCGAGGCGATATTCTGGAGCTCGGGCCGAGACGGACCGCCGGCGTACCACTGCTGCGGCATGTATGTATTGCCCCACACGATCTCGTTGGCGTTGTAATAACGCGGCCGCGACTGGGTCTGGATCGTCGAGGGATGCTCGACGTTGATCGCAAGCGCCGTCTTCGCGAAGAGCTTCTGCTTGTTCTGGATGATCCACTGATTGCCGACGGCCGAGCCCTCACCCGAGTTGTGGTGGCCGTCGAGCGCGACGAAGACCATCGTCCGCTTGCGCTGGGCCTGCGGCACCTTGCTGTAGTGCTCGGCGAGGCCGATCATCGTGGCCACGCCGCCAGCGTTGTCGCCTGACGCGTCGAACCAGCCGTCGCGGTGGGCCATGATGTAGACGGTCTCGTCGGTGGCTCCGGGCAGCGTGCCCCAGATGAGCGCGGTCTTGAGGTTCGGCACGCGCTGGACGTTCAGCTTGACCTTCAGCCGCGCTGACTGGCCGGCCGGCATGGCGCCGATGATCTCCCGCGCCGCATTGCCGTCGTCGTGGCCGACGGTGAAGGCCGGACCGGTGGTCCGGGCGGGGTAGGCCTGGTAGCGGGCGTTGCCGGGCAGCATGTTGACCTCGAAGATCGCTGCCGCGCCCTTCTCGCTGGCCCGCCGCACCGCGCCTTCGTTGGGCGCGCCGAGCATCGAGAACACGAACACCGCCTTGCCCTTGACGTCACGGCCGCTGAAGTCGGCTTCGCTGCCAAGCCCCGCATAGACCGCCTCGAGATCCATTCCCTCGGGCGGCGTGCCAACGGTGCCGTAGTCGGGCTGTGCGGAATCCAGAGAAAGCGTCTTGCCGCCGCCCGTCAGCGTCACTTCCCAGGTCTGCGGGAACCACTGCGGGACCAGATCGAGCGGCTGGCTGCGCACGTCGGTGAGGCCGGCAGCCTTGAACTTCGCCAGCATCCACTCCACGTCCTCGGCATCCGCCGAGGTGCCGATGATACGCCCCCAGAACTTCGGATGGCCTTGATCGCGGTAGCGCCGGGCGATCTGCGCCTGCTCCACGACGTAGCGATGCATCTTCTTTCCGTCGAGGTCGGCGTAGGCCTCCTGCCCGGCAGGCAGCGGAAACCGGATCAGCATGTCGTCGAGCGTGGCCTGTTCCAGGTTCGCCGGGGACGGGTGGCGCGGCGGCGCCGCCGGCCCCTGCTGCGGTTGCTGCGCGACGAGCGCGGCGCTGGTGAACGCGATCGCCATCAGGCTCGAGGCCGTGGCCATGACCGGAAGCAGTCTTTTCATGTTCGTCTCCGCTGGAAACGGGCTACTGGGCCGGCGCGGTCTGGGGCAGCGGCTCTTCGGGGCGCTGGAGATCGCCGAGCTCGAGCTTGTTCACCTCGTCGATGATCTTCGCGTAGGCCCGCGTCGTCGCCTCGAGGCCGGTCCACGGCACGGTGTCGGGTGTTTCGGCGTCGGTGTGGAAGTAGTGGTAGAACTCGCTCGTCGCGACACCCGGCACGCCGCGGAAGAACGCGCCGAGATCGCCGGCCGGCGGACGCGGGCTCGGATCGAGATACATGCTCGCGCCGAACTGGCGGAACGCATTGACCGCGATCGTCTCGAGCTTGTGGCGCGAGGGCCCGCCGGCATACCACTGCTGCGGCATGTGGGTGTTGCTCCAGGCAATCGCGTTCTCGGGACCGTAGCGCGGCCGGACGGTCGTCTGAATCGTGGACGGATGCTCGGCGTTGATCATCAGCGCCGTCTTCGGGAACAGCGTCTGCCGGTTGTCCCACATCCAGCGGCGGCCGACCCCGGCGCCGGGGCCCGAGTTGTGATGGCCGTCGAGACCGACGAACACGATCGTCCGGCGGCGCTGGGCCTGCGGCACCTTGGCGTAAAACTCGGCCAGCCCGATGATCGATGCCACTCCCCCGGCGTTGTCACCGGCAGCGTCGAACCACCCGTCGCGATGGGCGACGAGGTAGATCGTCTCGTCGGTCGCGCCCTTGAGCGTCCCCCAGACCAGCGCCGACTTGAGGTTCGGCACTCTCTGCATCTCGAACGAGGCCTTGACGCGCGCCGCCTGCCCGGCCGGAAGCGACGCGATCAGGTCGCGGACCGCGTAGCCTTCGTCGCTCCCGACCTCGAAGGCGGGTGCCTTGGTGCCTGACGGATAGGCCTGATACCGCATGTTGCCGGGCAGCATGTCGACTTCGAGGATGATCGACGCGCCTTTCTCATCAGCCCGGCGAACCGCGCCTTCGTTGCGCAGTCCGGTCTGGTTGAAGACGATCACGGCCTTGTCCCGGACGTCCTTGCCGGCGAAGTCGGCCTCGCTTCCCAGGCCGGCGTACACCGCCTCGACGTCGATCCCGCCGGCGGGCAGACCGGCCGCGCCGTAGTGCGGCTGAGCCGACTCGACCCGGATCGTCTTGCCGCCTCCGTTCACCACGATGTCCCACTGCTGCGGCATCCACTGCGGTTCGAGATCGAGCGGCTGAATGCGGATATCGGTCAGGCCGGCCGTCCGGAACTTGCCGGCCAGCCACTCGGCGCTCTCGGCATCCGATGACGTCCCGGTGATCCGGCCCCAGAACTTCGGATGCCCCTGATCGCGATAGCGCCGCGAAATCGCCGACTGCTCGACGACGTTCCGGTGCATGCGCGTGCCGTCGATCGGCGCGTAGCGTTCTTCGCCTTTCGGCAGCGGCCACTGCAACAGAGCGTTCTCGAGCGTGTACAGCTCGGCCCGAGGCGTCACCGCCCCCGGCACGGGCGCGCCGGCCGTCTGCTCGCCTCTGCCGAACTGCCCCGCCGTGAGAACAGCCGCGGCTGCCGCCACTCCCACCCACAGCCTCGTTGCTCCGAGCATGGTGCCTCCCAACCGCACAGCCGTTCGTGCGCGGTCACGCGCAATCAGTCAGCTCATCACCGGCATCTTGAACTCGGCGCCCTTGCGAATGCCGGTCGGCCAACGGCTGGTGATCGTCTTCAGCCGCGTGTAGAAGCGTACGCCTTCGGGACCGTGCACGTAGTGGTCGCCGAACAAGGATCGCTTCCAGCCGCCGAAGGAGTGGAACGCCATCGGCACCGGGATCGGCACGTTGACGCCGACCATGCCCGCTTTCACCTTGCTGCTGAACACACGGGCGACGTCGCCGTCCCGGGTGAAGATGGCGGTGCCGTTGCCGTACTCGTGATCGTTGACCAGCTGCAATGCGGCGTCGAAGCTGGGCACGCGCACGACCGAGAGCACCGGACCGAAGATCTCCTCCTTGTAGATGCGCATCGACGGAGACACCCGATCGAACAGCGTCGGGCCGAGGAAGAATCCGTCCGAAGCAAGCGGCGCGGGCCGGCCATCGGTCACCAGCTCCGCGCCCTCCTCGACGCCGAGGTCGATGTAGCCGCGCACCCGCTTCCGGTGGGCATCGGTCACGAGCGGGCCCATCTCGGCGCCGGGCTGATCGCCGGGCGCGACCTTCAGGGTCGTCAGCCGATTCTTGATTCGCGAGACCAGCTCGTTGGCCAGCGGCTCGCCAACCGCAACTGCGACCGAGATTGCCATGCACCGCTCCCCCGCCGACCCGTAGGCGGCGCCGACGAGCGCATCGGTTGCCTGGTCGAGATCGGCGTCCGGCATCACGACCATGTGGTTCTTGGCGCCGCCGAGCGCCTGCACGCGCTTTCCGGTCGCGGTGCCGTGCGAGTAGATGTACTCGGCGATCGGTGTCGATCCGACGAAGCTGATCGCTTCGATCCCAGGGTGTTCGATGAGCGCGTCGACGGCTTCCTTGTCGCCGTTGACCACGTTGAAGACACCGTCGGGAAGACCGGCTTCCTGGAGCAGCTTCGCGAGCTCGATGGACATGGAGGGATCCTTCTCGCTTGGCTTCAGGATGAATGTGTTGCCGCACGCGAGCGCGACCGGGAACATCCACAGCGGCACCATTGCCGGGAAGTTGAACGGGGTGATCCCGGCAACCACGCCGAGCGGCTGGCGGATCGAGTGGCTGTCCACCCCGGTACCGACTTCCTCGGTGAACTCGCCCTTGAGCAGCTGCGGGATACCGGTGGCGAACTCGACCACCTCGGTGCCACGCTGCATCTCGCCGGCGGCGTCGGAGGCGACCTTCCCATGCTCGGCGGTAATTACCGCCGCGAGCCGCGTCTGGTCGCGCTCGAGGAGCTCGCGGAACCGGTTGAGGATCCGGGCCCGCTTGAGCGGCGTCGCAGCAGCCCAGGCAGGAAAGGCCGCGGTCGCGGCCGCGACCGCGCGGTCCACATCGGCCTTGGTGGCAAACGCGACGCGGCCGGTGCGCCTGCCGGTCGCCGGGTTGTAGACGTCACCCGACCGCCCGGAGCCGCCGGCAACCGCCTGGCCTCCGATGTAGTGGGGTATGTCGGAAACCGCCGCGCCGGCGGCCCGATCTTCGATTGCAGAGCTCTCGCTTCTCACTTCTCACCTCTCACTTTTCACTTCAGGCTGCGCTGTCAGCAGCCTGCTAGGCCCAGACCTGCCGGATAGAGCTGTTGGATCTCGTCGGCGGTCGGAATGCGCGGATTGTTCTGCGGCGAGCCCGAGGCGAGAGCCTGGGCCGCCATTACTGGAATCGCTTCGAAGTACTTCTCCTCGCAAATCCCGTACTGCTTCGGCGACGGGACCTGCAGCTCCTGGTTTCTTCTGTACAGCGCCTCGACGAGTTTCCGGACGGCGGACGGCGCCGGCTCGGACGCCTCGGCAATGCCCATCGCCGGGGCGCAGTCAGCATAGCGCTCCACCGCCGCATCGGCGGAGAAAGCTGTCACCGCCGGCAACAGCATCGCGTTCGACAACCCGTGCGGCACGCTGGAAGAAAGCGCCGATCGGCCGGCTCATGCCATGGACCAGCGCCGCCAGGTTGCGAGTGCGCTCGTGCGAGTCTCGCGAACTGCGGCTGGAAAAAGGCGCCGCCAATCATACGCCTACCGCTCCTTGCCGCCCGCCGCCATCTCCAGCCAGTCGAGCTCCTCTTCGATCTGGTGAAACGCATCGTCGCCGATCTCGCCATCGTCGCGCATGGTGAGAACCGCGCGACGGGCGGCGTCCAGGGCGCGCTGGTGCAGGTCGATGTGCGCCGCATGCAGACCGTTGCCGCCGTCGGCTGCCGAGCCGTCGACCACCAGGTGCGCGGTGAATTCCTGCCGGACCGCCCGCGCAATCGGCGACTGATCGCCGTCGAGCGCGGCCAGCCCGGTACGGAGCGCCCGCTCGCGTGCCGCGTCGGCCTCGCGGCTCACCGGATCGCCGTCGTGCAGGTCCAGCGCGCGCATCAGCGGCTTGAGCGTCAGGCCCTGGATGACGAGCGTGCCCACCACCACCGCAAACGCGGTGAGCACGATGAGATCGCGATAGGGAAACGCCGGCGGCAGCGCCAGCGCCGCCGCCAGAGAGACGATGCCGCGCATGCCGGCCCAGGAGATCACCAGCCCGCTGCCCACCGTCGGCCGTAACATCGGACGCGGCGGGTGAAAGCCGAACCGGCGATCCCGCCAGCGGATGACGGCGTTGAACGACATGTGCCAGGCAATCCGCACGACGATGACCGTGACGACCACCGCCGCGGCCACGCTGGCGTATGGCCCGAGAGCCTCGCCAGCCAGGCTCTCGAGAATCGGCCGGATCTGCAGACCGATGAAGATGAAGGCGAGGATGTTGAGCGCGAAGATCGCCGTCTCCCAGACCGCGTAGGTCGGGATCCGGGTCCGCGCCGGAATCCGCTCCGGCGCGCTCCGCGCCACCGTGATCGCGTAACAGACCATCGTCAACACGCCGGAGAGGTGGAGCCGTTCGGCGAGGATCCACACACCGAAGGTGCTGACGAACTGAAGGATGATCGCGGTCGGCACGTGCTGCACGGGCGCGAGGAAGCGGATCGCGATCCAGCCCAGCGCCGGCCCCGCCACGACGCTGCCAGCTACCGCGAGGAGGAACGTCGGGGCCACGTCGGCCAGCGAGAACGTCCCGGCCGCCGCGGCGCCGACCGCGAGGCGGTAGATCAGGAGCGCGCTGGCGTCGTTCAACAGGCTCTCGCCTTCGAGAATGGTGAGGAGCCGATGCGGCGGATTCAACGGCCGCAGCACCGCCGTCGCCGCGGCGGCGTCGGGCGGCGCAACCACAGCGCCGAGCACGACCGCGGGCGCCCACGGCATATCGGGCAAGAGGGCGCGTGCGACGACGGCAACGGCCACGGTCGTCAGTCCCACCGCGAACACGACAAGGCTTCCGACTGGAAGCCAGTTGTCCTGGAGATCGCGCGGCGAGGCGTCGTAGGCGGCATCGAGCAGGACCGGCGCGACGAACAGCGCCAGCGCGAGCTCCGGCGGCAGCGTGAACCGCGGGCTTCCTGGCACGAGGGCCAGCATCGCCCCGCCCAGCGCGAGAAAAACCGGATAGGGCGCGCCGGCCCGCCGCGCGGCCGCGGCCAGCGCCACCGCGGCCAGGAACAGGACGAGGAGCCGCTCGAGTTCGCTCATCTCTCGTCCTCAGAAGATATTCAGGTTGGGGCTTCGCGCGAAGCAGAACCCGCGGCGCCCGCCAGCTCGGCAGGGTTGATCGCCTGCGGGTAATACGTCGTGCCGCGCCGCCAACCGAGACGAGTGCGGCCCGGACCTTCCACGAAGATCCGGCCGCGCTGGTCCTTCTCTCAGAAGCGGTAACGGATGCTCTCAGAAACGGTAACGGATGCCGACAATGACCGGGAACGTCAACCGGCCGCTATCGTTGTTGATGTCTTCGAGCCCGGTTCCGGCGAACTGATCGACTTGCGACAACCCGCTGACGTGGCGCAGACCGACCTGCGCATTCAAATCGATGTGTTCGGCGATAGTGAACAGGATGCCCGCGCCGAAGCTCCAGGTGAACGCCGCCGTCTGATCGTAGAAGTCGGTCGAATCGAAGACGACATTCGCCTGCGGCGCTGCGAGCTGGACGTCGATGGCATCGATGAACCCGAGGCCGATCGTCGCCTCTCCGTAGACGCGGATATCGCGGCGGTCGAGCGGCATGTAGCGGCGGTATCCGACGTCGAGCCCGAACGCCTGGTAATCCGAATACTGCCCGTACAGGCTGGACGGCCCGATGTCCCCGAGCCGCACCAGGTCGGCGTCGGCCGATTGGAACGTGAAGACGCCACGCACCTCCGAGACCGGGTTGAGCGCGTAGGCCCCGCCAAACCGGATCTGGATGCCCGCGCCGTAGACATCGCCATAGCTCTGGGGCAGGAACGCGGTGGCCAGGCCGTTCAAGCGGCCAATCGCGCCCGAGTTCACGTTGCCGTTGACGCCGAAATCAATTCCGACACCCACATCGATCGCCCACTTCGATTCATCGGCCGCCTGCCCTTGTGCCTCCGCGACGCCCGTCGCCGCCAGCAGGCACACCATCACCGTCACACTCGCCATCATGAAGCGCAGATGCTGCATATAGGGACCCTCCGAATTTTTCTTCCCGATCTCCGCTGATGTCGTCCGTCGCTCGCCGTGGTGACGGACGCGCCACCGTCGCGGACTACGGTGGAGTCGAATCAGGACTTGCTGTTGGGGGCGGCGCCGCTGCTCGGTATGCATCAACAGGGCCAGTTCCACCCCGGCATTCGCAGCTGGTACCACTGGAACGCTGACCGCGCGATGCGGTTGAGCCGGATGCCCGGCTCCGTCATGCTGGTGAATCAGGCCGGACCGGCCGCCGCTTTGACGCAACGAAAGCCGAGATGATTGGTGCCCGTATCCACATCACCCTTCCCGCGCGTACCGACCATGTATCGCGAACAGTACTGATCCGTACAAAGGAACGACCCGCCTCGATGCACGCGTTTCGCAACGCCGGGTTCCGATGGATCGAACGAGTTGCCGGGTCCTGGCGGGTTGCGGACCGCGCCTCCGCTGGCGGCGAGTTGCGCATAATAGTCCGGGCGATACCAGTCGCTGGTCCACTCCCACACATTCCCGGCAACATCGAACAGGCCGTAGCCGTTCGCCGGAAACTGCGCGACCGGCGCGATCCCGACGAAGTGATCCTCACCCGCATCACGATCCGGGAAGTGGCCCTGGTGGGTGTTCGCGCTCCAGACGCCTTCGCTGGTGAACGTGTCGCCCCACGGGTAGAGCTTGCCGCTCAGGCCGCCGCGCGCCGCGAATTCCCACTCGGCTTCGGTCGGGAGGCGCTTGCCCGCCCATTTCGCGTATGCCTGCGCGTCCGCGTAGGCGACATGGACCACCGGATACCGCTCCTTCCCCTCGATCGAGCTGCCGGGCCCCTGCGGGTGGCGCCAACTCGCCCCCTTCACGTACGACCACCATTGAAAATGGTCAGTGAGCGGAACTGGATGATCGGGCGGCGCGAAGACGATCGAGCCGGCAACGAGATTCTCGGGCGGCGCACCGGGAAAGTCCTCCGCTCGCGGCGTCTGCTCGGCAATCGTGACGTAACCCGTGGCTGCGACGAACTCGGCAAACTGCGCGTTCGTGACCTCGGTCGCGTCCATCCAGAACCCGTCGACGTAGACGCGGTGAATCGGGCGCGAATCCGTGGTCGCCTGCATGCCGACGACGTTGGCGTCGGCGCCGGTCGGGTCGGCTGCGCCCATGGAGAATTCCCCGCCGGGAATCCAGACCATTCCCTCGACCGCAGCGCCTGTCGGAACGGACTCGTTCTGTCGTGTCGTCTCAAACGCGGCCGTCGTCGCGTCCTGGCGCGCAGGCGACACGCTCGGACGTGAGACAAACCACCACGCACCGGCCAGGACCGCCGCGACGACGAGCAGCCATCTCTTACTGATCCATGTCGTACTGCCGAGATGCGGTGGCGGGACCGGCTTGTGGCCGCGCGCGCGCTTGGTCATCGAGACTCCTGTTGATCGACCATGAAGCCCGCTGCCAGAACCGGGTTCAACGGAGGCAGGTGATCCAGGCGGTCGCTGCCGGCACCCGACTCGACGCGACGGAGCCTGGCAGCGGCGGCCAACAGTTTCTCACCGTTCCATCGTTCCGGAGCACCTCTCGCACCCGCGAAGAGCAGGTGCTCCAGCCGGCCGACCTCGATGGCAAAGTCGCCATCGGCGGCACTCACGCGCCAGTCGCGATTGCCCGGCCGCAGCATCCGGATCCAATCGAGCAGGGCGGCGTAAGCCTCTGAAGCCCGGCCGCGCCGGCAGGCAGCGCCGAACAGCCGGAACCGGCCTGCCTCGGATAGCCGCTCGCGTTCTCCACGCGCGCGATAGCGGGCTCGCCACACGGGCACGCGGATCCACAAGAACCAGAGCGCGCCAACCAGCGCGGCCTCGGCCAATGCCAGGGGACGGCTCTCCCACCATTGCCGTGTGCGTGA
>DATJFF010000084.1:0-10839 GCA_035495795.1 Vicinamibacterales bacterium | reverse complement strand
AAGCTTCTCCTCGGCGAAGGCATGGCAGAACACGAGGGCCGGCAAGCTGGAAGGGACGGCCGGCGGGTGATAGAACCCGAACAGGGTCCGTTCGCCGGCGGCGAAGAAGAACGGATGCTCAGCGCCGGTCATCTGCGCTCGTGCTGCCGCCGAAATGCCGCTCGAGAATCGGTTGCCCGTAGTCGGTCAACGCCCGATACGCCTCCTCGGTCAGGTGACTGCCATCCTCGCCAACGAACTCCGCGCGGCGACGGCCCTGATTTCCGGCAAGCACCGCGTTCAGATCCAGCACGAGGAGCCCTTCCTGCCGGGCCATGCCGGTGAGCCATCGATTGATGGCGGCAAGGTGACCGTTGACGAGATCCTGGTATGACGTCTTCCCGCGGATGGCGCCGAGCCAGCCAAGGATGGTGTTGCGCCACGAGTCGTGCTCGCCGAGGCTCACCTCGGTCGCGACGATCGGCTCAATCCCCGCGTCGCGCGCCTGTCGCAGCATCCGGGTGTAGCTCTCACGAATCCGCGCCAGCACCGGTTCGGCGTCGCGCAGATCGGCCTGGGTGAGATCGTTGACGAAGCCCCAGATCACGACGGCTCGCGGCCGTTCGGCGACCACGTCGCTCTCGAACCGCGCCTGCATCTGGTCGGATCGCTCGCCCGCGCGTCCCCGGTTGACGATCGTCGTTCCGGCGACGTCGGGCAGGGTCCAGCCCCGCGCGTAGGAAGCGCCCAGCACGACGATCGGACCGGCGGGATTCGCAACATGACCGCGCACCGGCGAGACCGTGCGCGGCTCCTCGCTCGAGCGCGGCGCCGGCGCCGTCCAGCCGCGCAGACGGTAGTACATCAGGGCCAGGTACTCCCGGATGCCGGCGCGGAGCATCGCGACGTTGTCCTCGTGCCCGATGTAGATCGGGACTGACGCGCGCTGTACCGTGAACCCCATTCGCTCGAAGCTTGCCTCGGCGCGGCGCATGTGAAGGCGATCGGTGACCAGCAGTATTCGTCGCGCACCGAGGTCGCGCAGGAGCGGCGTGCTGCGCTCCGCGTTCTCCCGGGTGTTATCGGCGAACGTTTCCATGACCACGCTGGAACGGGGCAGGCCGGCATCGTGGGCCAGCGTCGCCATCGCGGTTGCCGCCGGGCAGCCGGCATCGGTGCCTCCCGTGAAGAGCACGATCGGCGCGCGGCGCTCACGCCACAAGCGCGAAGCCAACAGTGCCCGCGACTCACCGTAGTGGTTCGGCCAGCATTCCCCGATCACGCCGGCGCCGAGCGCGACGATCGCATCGGCCGGATCACCGTCCGGCGAGTCCTCGGTGAGCAGCGGCGCGATGATCCAGTCGGCGAACGGCGTATGGTTGATGGCGAGCCGTCCGGCGAAGACCAGCAGCACACCGCAGAGCACACCTGCGATGAATCGGCGTCTTCTCGGCAGCATGACGCGGTTACGCCACCGCGGTGGGGCGCGCGTCCGGCACGCCCCGGCGACAGCTCATGACGAACTCGTAGTCGGCCTGGAAACGGCTCCGTGCTGTCCGATCCTTGTAGGCCAGGTTCGGCGAATTCGTCTTCTCGACGATCCCGTCGGTGTATTTCCCGCCCGCGGCGAGCACGGTCTGCTTGATCAGCGTGTTGAGCCGCCGCGTTGCGATGGCGCTGCCGGAGTGCTCGAGCGCCCACGCCCGCGGCTGGAAGTCGCGGTAGTGGTCGAGCATGAAGGCGATCCGATCGGCGAGGCCGTCGTCGGAGGCAAGCAGGCCAGTCGATGGGTTGATTCGGCTCCGCGCGCCGCCGATGCTGCGGTCGTAGACGATTGCCGGCACGTCCGAGAAGAGCGCCTCGACGAGTGCCTTGTTGTCGCCTTCCTTGCGATTCAGGAACACGAATGCCTTGCAGCGGCTCACGTAATCAACTAGCTTCGGCTGCGGTACGTTCTCGACGATCTCGATTGAAATGCGGGGGTTGTCGATGCACTGCGCCTCCCGGCGGATATCGTCTGCGGTCCGGCCAGCCCAGGAGAAACCGATCAGGAGCACGCGGATTGTTCGGTCCTTGATCGCGCGGAGCGCCTTGAACAGCTGCAGGTGACGCTTCTGTCGCGACCAGTTCGCCACCATCACCAGGTCGTACGGCTTCTCAGTGACGGCGGGAGGGGTGAAGACCTCGGCATCCACCCAGTCCGCAGGCCCGAGCCGCACCGGGATCAGCGGTGCGCCGACGTCGGCGACGAACTGGTAGTCCTCTTCCGTAAAGCACTGGACGAACACCGGCTGGTCCTTCGTGACGTAGAGGAGCGTGCTCGGGTGACAGTAGCCGGCCCAGCACGGTTCCAGGACGAACAGGTAACGTTCCATCAGCCGCGGCAGATCGAAAAGGGCGACGACCCCGTCGAATGTCCGGGCGTACTTGAGCATGATCACGCCCTTCTCGCTTGCGGTCGCTCGCTTGAGGACGATCAGGTCCCTGAAGATGTCGTGCGTGCCGCCGGCCAGGGAATATACGCGCGCGCACGAAGTTGACGCGGCATCGGCCTGGTAGCTGGCGATCAGCGGATTCGGCGTTTCGCGCCGAAGTTCGTCGGCGATCCGCAACACGACGCGCCGGGCATGACGGCCGAGCGCGCCGGCCTCCGCCACCCGAACCACCCAGCAGAGGTCCAGCAGCGCGCGATAGAGGTGGCCGGCCCTCAGCCGAATCGTGCCGCGGCACAGCAGCCCCAGGGCCACCGCCCACCGGGCTGGTGTGAACGCGAGCGCCGCTTCCTGCAGGCGGCGAATCATGCGTGGACCGTTTCGCCTCGCGGGGCCGTGCGTGCACGGGCGATGACCTGCGCGGCTAGCGACGTGTCGTACTGCTCGGAGGAGAACGCCGCGGCAACATCGATCGGCGTCGTTCCGGGACGCAGAATGCGCTGCGCCAGCACCGCAATCGGTGAGAGCACTGCCAGTACCCAACCCGGTACCCACATCGACGCGAGGTCCGGCCGCCCCTGCAACCACCGGTCGAGCAATTCGGCTCGCGTCGGCGCCACCGGCTCGACGAGATTGAGGACGGGCGGCATCGACTCAAAATCCTCGGCGGCGGCGCGGATTACCTCGGCGCCGGTGCGGACCGCGCACAGGCTCAGGCGGTTGGCGCGGGGCCCGATGGCGACGAACAGCGGACCGATCTCGCGTCCGAGCCGCCCGGGCGGAGTATAGGCGTCGAAATCGACGAGCGGGCCCGGCCGGACGATGCGCACGGTCAACCCCAACTCCGGCGCGCGTTGCACAACGTCGCGTTCGGCCTCGGCCTTGGCCCACACGTACGGGCCGCGACCGAGATTGCCGGCATCGAGCGGTGACTGCTCGGAGAGCGGACTGCCCACCTCGCGCCCCGGCTTGAGGACCGCGATGCTGCTCACATGCAGGAATCTGCGGACGCCGTTGGCGGCGGCCGCATCCAGCAGGTTTCGGGTGGCGCCAACCGTGTTGCGGTCGTGCGCCTGCTTGCCGCCCGCGGTCTCCGCGGCGCAGTGGACCACGGTACTGACGCCGGCGAAAAGTCCCGGATCGAGCGGCTGGCTGAGATCCGCCACGACGTACTCGATGCCCGGCTCGCGCTGCGAGGCGGCTGGCATGCGTCGTGTGGTTGCCCTGACCGACCATCCGAACCTACGAAGCTCCTGCACCACCGCGCGGCCGAGGAGTCCCGCGCCGCCGGTGACCAGCGCGACACCTTTGGCAGCGTCGCTCGGCGGCAGGAAGCGCTCCGCCTCGGCAAGACGAGCCTGCGCCTGGCGCTCCTGCTCGGCCTCGGCGCGGCGGAGCCGCTCGCCGATCACCTCGCAGATTCGGACCGTCTCGAGAATGCCGTCGGATGGCAGTGGCGACGGACGGCCGCCGCGGATGCTCTCATAGAAGGCGTCGGCCAGCTCGGTCACGCCCGGATAGCCCTTGCGCCGGCCGAGAATCCGCGATGCGAAGCCGCGCGTAGACCCGATCAGGTTCTGGGCGGCATCGCGGTAGGCGTTGATCACGAGCGCGATCGCGTTGGTGCCGGGTCCCGGGAGGCGGCCGAGATATCCGCGAACGAAGTCGGCACGAAGCGAACCGTTGGTGCCGACCAGGCGCAGGTAGGACTCGATCGGGCGGCCGTTGAGGGTCACGACAAGCGTGGCGGTTCGGCCGTCGGATCGCAGGATCGCCCGCACCTCGCCGGTCGCAGCCACCTCCGCGGAGACGACCTCGATCGGCGCCTGCTCGCCGCCGCCGAGCGCGTTCACGAGCGTGTAGACCGGATGCGGGAGAATGTCCATCAACTGATCGATGGGCGACATCGGCGATCGCCCATCGGTCCCTTTCCGCACGGTCCGGAACGCGAAGTAGCTCTCGACGTGCACCACGCGCCCGATCAGCGGGAGCGCGGCGGCCATCGCGCGCGAGGGCGCCTCGAAGAGCAGCTGATGGCCGGCGCACACCTGGCGTCCGGCGCGGCGAGCGGCCTCGATGACGGCGCGCGCCTCCGCCGCCGTCGGTGTGAACGGCTTCTCGATGTAGATGTGCGCGCCCGATGCCAGGCACAGGTGTGCCAGCTCCGCGTGCGTCCCCGGCGGCGTCACGATGTGCACGACCTCGGGCCGTGCGGCCTCGAGCATCTCCGCGGCCGATTGGTAGCGGCCGACGCCCTCCGGCAATTGCACGGGCAGGACTGAAAGATCCGCGACCGGATCGGAAATCGCGACCAGGCGCGCCTCCGGGCAAGCCAGGATCGCCTTGATGTGATTGATGCCCATCTTGCCGCAGCCGATCACCGCAACGGTGATCGGAGCAGAGGGGGCAGCCTGAGCGCTCATAACGAAACTATTCCTCGCAATCGTCCTAGCAGCTGAACGCGTCCCGCCAGAGGGCGACGTTCAGCGCCGTCCACAGCAGCTCCGAATGGTCGGCCGCGCCTGACCGATGCTCGCGGACCAGGCGCTGCAGCACGCCTCCATCGAATACGTCGGCAGCGGCGCTGTCCGCCAGTGAGTTCAGCCGGGCACCGAGACCCTCATTCGACCGGAACCATCGGGCCAGCGGTACACCGAACCCCGACTTCCGGCGGTCCACGATCTCGGGCGGCAGCAGGGTGCGGGCAACGTCCTTCACGACCGCCTTTCCGGATCCGCGGCGAACCTTGAACCTGGACGGCAGCCGGTTCGCGAACTCGACCACCCGGTAGTCCATGAACGGCACGCGCGATTCGATGCTCGCCGCCATGCTCATCTTGTCCTGCCGATGGAGGATGCCGATGAGGAACGTCTGCTGATCGAGCAGCGACACCCGGCCAATGGTGTCGAGCGGCAGCGAAGCCGTCGCCTCGAGGCTCGCGCGCCGGCTGGCAAGGGAAGCCGGCGGGAGCGACGGAGCGAGCTCGGCGACCAATTCGGGCCGCAAGTAGCTTGCGTTGTAAAGCAGGGCGTCCTCGGCGCCGGTGCTGGCGTAGCGATCGAGCTTCGCGAACCGATGGTCGCCGACCGCGGTCAAGGCCCGTCGCACCGGCCGAGGCACGAGCCGATACGAGCGCGACAGGTCAGGAATCCGGTAGCGCGGATAACCGGCGAATAGCTCGTCCGATCCCTCCCCGGTCAAGACCACGGTCACTTCCTGCTTGGAGAGTCGGCTGAGCGCGAAGATCTGCACCGAGTTGGCGAAGTCGAGCGGCTCGTCGTTGTGCCAGATCATCCTGGGCAACAGTTCGTCGAACTCCACGTTGCCGACGGTGAGCCGGTGATGTCTGGTGCGGCAATGCGCGGCGACCTGCTCCGCGTACGCGCTTTCGTCGAAGTCGGGCTCGTCGAAGCCGACCGAGTAGGTGTTCACACCCTCGCCCTTCCGGCGCGCCGCGATCGCCGTCACCAGGCTCGAGTCCACGCCTCCGCTGCAGAACGTACCGACCGGCACATCGCTGATCAACCGAAGGCGCACCGCATCGTCGAGGAGCTCCGAAAGCCTGGTGACTGCGGCTTCGTAGGAAAGGTCGGCTGGGATCCCGTCGGGGAGCGGCGACCAGTAGCGCCTGACACGCGCCTCGCCAGCCTGCAGCGTCATCGTGCAGCCGGGCGGCAGCGACCTCACCCCGGCGAACAGCGCCTGGTCGCCGGCGACCTGCCGGTAGACGAGATATTCGGCGAGTGCGTCCCGGCGGCATTCGGCTTTGACCAGTCCGCTTGCGAACAGCGCCTTGATCTCGGACCCGAACACGAAGGCGTCCGATGTCTCCGCGTAGTAGAGCGGCTTGACGCCCATTCGATCGCGGGCGAGGAACAGCGTGCCGGCCGCCGCGTCCCAGATCGCGAACGCGAACATCCCGTTCATCGCTTCGACGCACCGCTCACCCCGTTCGGCATAGAGCGCGAGGATGACCTCGGTATCACTCTGCGTCCGGAACGTGTGCCCCCGCTGGAGCAAGTCCTGCCGAAGCTCGCGGTAGTTGTAAATCTCGCCGTTGAAGATGATCCAGTGCGTGCTCGCGGCGTTGGCCATCGGCTGATGGCCGCCGCCGAGATCGATGATGCTCAGCCGCCGGTGGCCGAGCCCGACCGGCCCGCTCACGTACAGGCCGGCATCGTCTGGTCCGCGATACGGCATCACGTCGCGCATCGCGAGGACGGTCGACTCCTCGCACTGCCGCGACGGATCGCGGTACACGAGTCCGGCTATGCCGCACATCGCTGGATCGCTCCACGTCGAAGTTCCGCTATCACCGTCTCGATCGTGCCCCGGCTGACGAACGGATGGGTCGGAAGGGTGACGATACGGCTGGCGATGGCCCTCCCGCCGGAGAAGCGGCCGTCCGGATTGGCCATTGCCTTCGCGACCTCAGGTACATCCGGGAGCGCGCGCGGATAGGACCCGGTTGCTCCGACGCCGGCTCCGGTCAGGGCGTCGATCGCCTGGTCGCGCAGCAGCGGCGTCCTCATCAGGATCGGGAGCCGCAGGTACACCGGCTCGGAACCCGAAACGGGTGCGACGGTCTGAACGTCCGGGAGCTCGCGCAATCCCGCGATCAGGGCGGCAGCGTTCTCGCGCCGCGCCTTCGTGAACCACTCCAGCCGCCGCATCATGACCGCACCGAGCGCGACCAGCGCGGGGTCGGCATGCGCCAGCGGGAAGTCGGTGGTGAACACGGTGCGGCCGAGCCCCAACTGCGGCATGTGCGCGGGGATGCCGTAGAGCCATGGCCGCAGCATCGCGAAGTAGCCGAGCGCTTTCAGCACGTGTTTGCCGGTCGTTCCGACGCTCGGTATCGGCAGCGCCCTGAGTTCCTCCTCGAGCGCTTGTGCCAGCGGCCACGAGTCGCTGACCACCAGGCCACCGTCGATCGCCGAGACGTTCTTACCCTTGTCGAGGCTGAACAGACCCGCGTCGCCCCACGTCCCCGACCACCGGCCGCCAACCGTCGCGCCCATCGACTGCGCCGCGTCGTCGATCAGGAACGCGCCGCGTTCGGCGGCGAGTCTCGACCAGGTCGGCATATCGCTCGGCAGCCCGTAGAGATTGGTGGGAATGACCGCCAGCACCTGGGAGAAGTCGGCGCTGCGGAGTTGGTCCGGGTCGAAGTCGAGCGTCTCGGGCGAGACGTCGACGATGCGCGGCCGCAGGCCGGCTTTGATCACGGAAGCCGCCACCGAGTAGCACGTGTACGAGGGCAACACGACCTCGTCACGATCTGGCGGCGCGAGACGCTGCAACGCCCGCAGCAGCAGCGTCATGGCAGCGCGGCCGGTGCAGGCGACGAAGAGGTGAGAGCGGCCGAACCGCCGCGTCACCTCGGCGCGGAGGTTGTCTCCGCCGTCGGACGACGAGAGCGCGTGCCCGGCCCATCTGAACAGATCGCCGAGTCGTATGGGCGCTCCGGCTGGAGCAACGTGGCGAAGCACCATCAGGAAACGCTACTGGCCAGGAACGGGTCGGGGTGTTGTGTCATCGGCCAGGCCAACCGCTGCCGAACGTGAACGGCGCGCAGCCGCCTCGAACAGTTTGTGCGCTGGACGGCCGGTCAGGCGGTCCGACGCGATGGCGCGTGAATCCGGCGGTCAGCCCTTGGCACCGACGGCTTCACGCTTGCGCATGACGAACTGGCTGATGTTCCGCAGCGAATCGAGGTTATCGGGCACGAGCTCCCGATCGGCGATGGTGATGCCGTAACGCTGCTCGACGAACGAGACGAGCTCCAGCAACCCCGTCGAATCGATGATTCCACTCTCCAGGAACGACTGCTCGTCGGTGAAGCCGTCACCCACCTGGCCGAACATGAAGTTCGTGACGATGAACTCCCGAATCTCTGTTGCGAACGTCTCAGCCATGACCGTCATTTGCCCTTGGTACGAAGCTTCGCCCTCTCACTCACACGAGGCGCCTGCGTATGCCTTGCAGAGCGAGGATTTCCGGCGTCAACCCACTACGGTTACAGCCCCGGTGAAAAGCAAAGATGCCGCCACCCGCCCAAAGCCGCACAATTGGCAATAGGTCTTTTAAAATCATGTATTTAGATGGAATCGACGAGTATCGGGGAGCCGTGCCGTCGGGGAAGAAAGTCAACGGAATTGAGGTATTTGCCGACGCCCGATCGCCGTTTCGAGCATTACGGCCTGGCGGCTGGTCTCGGGGGCGCGTTCTACCTCTGCCAGGACCTCGCTGACGGTGCCGAATCGGAAGTCCTTGAGCAGGCGGCGGAGCCGTGTCTCGGTGACTCCCAGGTTGTGGTAGTGCCGGAACCTGGACATAAGCCGTCCGTTGAGCCGAGGCTGCCCGGGATCCACTTCCCAGGGATGCAAGTAGAAGATGGCCGGCCTGCGCTCGACGTCGTTCAGCGTCTGGATGCCGTATCGCGTCCACCAGTAGGGCAGCAGGCGGAAGTAGCCGCCGCCGCCGATCGGCAGGTTGATGCCCATGTGGCAGACCGTCGAACCCGGCAGCTCCCAGAGGGCGCCTTCCGCGCTCTGAATCTGGTGGATGTGCCGATCCCAATGCGGAATGCCGTACCGGTCGTGGCGAATGGGGTAGATGCTGGAGTCGTACTCGTACCCTTCGCTGACCAGTACCTCGACGGCCCATAGCGACCGTTCCGTTACCGAGTAGCTCGGCGCACGGTAGCCTCGCACCTGCACCCCGCACGCCTGTTCGATCGCGACGCGGGCCCGCTGCAAATCCAGCCTGAAGCTCTCGGGTGTCCTCTCGTAGACGAGGCCGTGATCGTAGCTGTGCGAGGCGATCTCGTGGCCGTCCTCGTGAATCCGCCGGACCAGTTGCGGGTACCGCTCCGCCACCCAGCCCAGCACGAAGAACGTCGCCCGCACGCCGTTCTTCTCGAAGAGATGCAGCAGTTTCTCGGTGTTGGCGCAGACGCGGCTTTCGAAGGACGGCCAGCTGGCCGGCGAGACGAGGTCCGCGAAGGCGGACACGTGGAAGTAATCCTCCACGTCCACGGTCATCGCGTTGAGCATCGCCGCCATGGCGCCTACGATCCGCTGCCGACCAGCACCGTCTTCACGGTCTCGAGCAGGATGTACAAGTCGAAACCCAGTGACATGTGCTTGATGTAGAACAGGTCGTACTGAAGCTTCTCCTGCGAGTCGTCGACGCTCGCGCCGTATCGGTGGCGCACCTGCGCCCAGCCGGTGAGGCCCGGCCGCACGACGTGGCGCTGGCCGTAGAAGGGAATCTGCCGCGTCAGGTCGGCGACGAACTCAGGACGCTCGGGTCGCGGGCCGACGAAGCTCATGTCCCCCCGCAAGACGTTCCACAACTGCGGGAGCTCGTCGATCCGGGTGCGGCGCAGGAAGCGGCCGACCGAGGTGACGCGCGGATCGTTCTGCTTCGACCAGACCGCGCCGGTCCCGACTTCGGCGTCCGCGCGCATCGAACGAAGCTTGTAAATCGTGAAGTGCGTGCCGTTCAGTCCGACCCGCGTCTGGGTGTAGAACACGGGTCCGGGCGAACTGAGGCGGACCGCGACCGTCGCAAGGGCGGTGATCGGCGCGCTCATGACGAGACCGATGAACGCCAGCACGATGTCGGACAGCCGCTTGGCAACCTCGAGCAGCGCGGTCTTGCGGAACCCGTCCGAGAAGATCATCCAGCTCGGACGGAGGTTCTCGACGGCGATCTTCGAGGTGTACTGCTCGTAGACCGACGCCAGGTGGTCGAACCGCACGCCGTGATTCAGCTTCATCGCGAGCAGCTCGTCCATGTTGAGCTTGCCTCGCGCATCGGCCAGGCTGACGACGACACGATCGACCCTCCGGCTGCCGACCAGCGACGGGATGTCCTGCACCGTGCCGATCACGCCCGGATTCACCACCGGCATGCCGACCTTCGCGGGATCGGCGTCGACGAAGCCGACCAGCTCCACGCCAAGCTCACTGCGGCGGTCGAACAATTCCCGCCCGAGCGACACCGCGGCGGGGCCGGTGCCGACGATCAGCAGCCGCTCGGTCGGATTGCCGTGCATCGACAGCCAGTCGAATGCCATCCGCCAGCCCGCCAGGAACGCAATGATCATCACCGTTGCCAGCGCGAACACGCCGCGTCCGATGATCAGCTCCGGGACCACGTAGTAGAGCAGGGCCAGGATCACCGACGCCGCGCCGAGCGCGCGGACCAGGCCCATGAGCAGATCCCGCCGATCGGCGAGCTTGTGCAGCTCGTAGAGGTCGGCGTAGTGGAGGCACATCTGCAGCACCGCGGCGACGAGCACGGCCCGTCCGGCCCATTCGGCGAACACCGAGAGCGGCGGATCCGGCAGCCCGAGCCGGATGATCGCCGCGACGATCACCGACAGGACGATCAGCGCGTGCTCGACGAGGATGAGCCC
>DATJFF010000083.1:0-21464 GCA_035495795.1 Vicinamibacterales bacterium | reverse complement strand
ATCGACAGCGCGATATTCGCTGGATGCGAAAACTGGTGGCGGACGCCGCCGGCGTTCTTGCCAGTCGATCCGGTCGCCAGCTGCGCTTCGCGCTCGATCAGGACGACGTTGGTGAGGCCGCGGTGAGCGAGGTGCCAGGCGAGGCTGCATCCCATGCAGCCTCCGCCGACGATGACGACGTCCGCCGTGTTTCGCATGCATCGATTGTAACGGGCCCGGAGGTCCTTCGAGTGACGCAGCACCCACTGACCTCGCAGTGTCACGCGACGGCGCGCAGTCCCCGAACGATTGAGGCAGAATCTCAGGCGGTTGTCGGTTTGCCAGCTGGCCGTCCGGAGAATCGATGGAGTACACCATGAGCAGGCTCTCGCGCACGGGTTGCACACTCGGAATGGCCGTTGCCCTCCTTTGCCTGGCGTCGCAAGTCGCGCTCGCGGGCCAGCAGCCGGAGATTGCGACAACCGTTGCCTTCACGGAGGGCCCTGCGGTCGACCGCGACGGCAACGTCTATTTCACCGACATCATCAACCAGCGCATCCTGAAGCTGAGCGCCGACGGCGTGCTCTCAACGTTCCGGGAGAAGAGCAACGTAGCGAACGGGTTGCTCATCGACTCCGAGGGCCGCCTGATTGCGTGCGAAGGCGCCACGTTCGAGCGGCCGGGCGTGAAACTCACCGGCACTCCTCGCGTCACCAGGACAGATCTGAAGACCGGCAAGATGGAAGTGCTCGCTGATCGGCATGAAGGGAAGCCCCTGGTCGGCCCAAACGACGTGACCATCGATGGCCGCGGCCGTCTCTACTTCACCGACCTCGCGGGCGCCGCCGTGTACCGGATCGACGCTCCTGGCAAGCTGACGCGGATTCTTGCCGCGCCCGACGTGCGTGGCCCCAACGGCATCCAGGTGTCCCCCGACGATCGTAAGCTCTATGTCGTCGAAGCCAACCAGGGCCAGGGCGGTCCACGCCTGATCCGCAGCTTCGACCTTCAGCCGGATGGGACCGTCCGCAACATGCAGGTCCTCTACGATTTCTCGCCCGGCCGCAGCGCCGACGGCATGAGCATCGACACCGAGGGCAACCTCTACGCATCGGCCGGGATGAACCAGCTGCGCGGTACGTCCGAGACGCTCGACACCAAAGCCGGCGTCTACGTCATCTCGCCCCAGGGGAAGCTCCTCAAGTTCTTCCCGATAGCCGAGGACTTCATCACCAACAACGCGTTCGGGGGCCCGGACATGAAGACGCTCTACGTCACAGCGGGCAAGACGCTCTACAAGCTGCGGACCGACATCGCCGGCCTGCCGCGCTAGAGCGCCTGACTTCCGTGTGTGAATGCCCGAGCGGCCGGACGGTGAAATGCGTGTATAACCTCAGTGTTCCCGCCGAGGATCTTGAAGGAGAGGCATATGCGCTGGGCTGGTCTGGTGACGGCGGCTCTGCTCTGGTCCGCGGTTGGCTCCTCGTCCTCCGCGCAAGCGCCGGCGGCCAGGAACCCGCACGAGGGCAATGCCGACGCGATTCGCAACGGCATGGGCCTCTACCGGTCGCGCTGCGCCGACTGCCATGGCATGGATGCCCGCGGCGTGCGCGCGCCCGACCTGACCCAGGTGTGGGCGTCAGGGCGCAACGACGAAGGGCTCTTCAACACGATCCGGCGCGGCGTTCCAGGCACCGAGATGCCCGCCTTCGTGCCGCCGCGAACCACCGACACCGAGGTGTGGCAGATGCTGGCCTACCTGCGCACTCTCGCCGCGCCAGCGCCCACGGATCCGCCTCGAGGCAACGCTCAGAACGGTGAGCGGATCTTCCGGACCACCTGCGCCGGCTGCCACCGCGTGAACGGCGCCGGCGGACGGCTCGGGCCCGACCTGTCCCGGGCCGGAGCGTCACGATCGCGCGAACGGCTCGTCGCGCAGATCCGCCGCGGCTTCGAAGACTCTGGACCGGGCTTCAGCCCGGTGACAATCACCCCTCTTGAAGGACCGCCCATTCACGGCGTCAAGAAGAACGAGGATCTGTTCTCGGTCCAGATCATGGACACCAACGAGCGGATTCAAGGCTACGAGAAGGATTCGACGAAAGGGGTCGTCAACGAGCGGCGCTCGATGATGCCGGTCTACGGCCCGGACCGGCTGAGCGACAGCGATCTCGACGATCTGGTGAGTTACCTGATGACCCTGCGCGGGTTCAACCCCGCCGTTCCGCAGTAGGAGCCTCCATGGGGGCCTGGCGCGTTCGTTCGATGTGGATCACCGGGTTGATGTGCGCGGCCGCTGCCGCGCTGGCGGCTCAGCAGGCCCCGCCCGCACTTGTCACCGAACAGGAAATCCTGGCCGGCCTCCCGCCCGACGGCTCGCGCTGGCTCACCTTCGGCGGCAGTCCGACCAACCAGCGTCACAGCCCGCTCGCCGAGATCACCCCTGAGAACGTCACCCGCCTCGCGCCGCAGTGGACGTTCCAGACGGGCGCGCTCGGCCAGTTCGAGACCACGCCGCTCTTCCGCGACAACGTGTTGTACGTGACCGGCCCGAGCAACCTCGCCTGGGCGCTCGACGCGCGGACCGGGCGGGAGATCTGGCGCTACCGGCGCGAGTTGCCGAGCAATCTGACGGCCTGCTGCGGATTGGTCAACCGCGGCTTCGCCATGCTGGGCGACAAGCTGTTCCTGGCCACGCTCGACGCCCACCTGGTCGCGCTCGATCGGCGCACCGGCAGCGTGGTCTGGGACGCCGAGACCGAAGACCACGCGACTGGCTACGCGGCCACCATCGCGCCGATCATCGCGAAGAACAAGGTGATCACCGCGGTGGCCGGCGGCGAGTACGGCATCCGCGGGTTCATCGACGCTTACGACGCCCAGACCGGGAAGCGCGCGTGGCGCTTCTACACGATTCCCGCGAAGGGCGAGCCGGGCAACGACACCTGGGCCGGCGATTCATGGAAGACCGGAGGCGCGGGCGTGTGGGTGACTGGCGCCTATGATCCGGAGTTGAACCTGCTGTACTACGGCACAGGGAACCCGGGACCGGACTATCACAGCGAGAGCCGCAAGGGCGACAACCTGTACAGCAACTCGCTGGTGGCGCTCGACGCCGACACGGGCGCGCTCCGCTGGCACTATCAGTTCACGCCGCACGACCTGCACGATTGGGATGCGACCGAGGTGCCGGTTCTCGCCGACCTGACCATCGGAGGTCAGGCCCGCAAGGTCGTCATGTTCGCCAATCGCAACGGGTTCTTCTACACGCTCGATCGGACCAACGGCAAGATCATCGTCGCCAAACCATTCGTGACGACGACCTGGGCGAAGGAAATCGGCGCCGATGGACGACCGGTGGTGCAGGCCGGCCACGTGCCCGACGAGAAGGGTTCGCTCACCTGTCCCGATCTGACCGGCGGAACCAATTTCTGGCAACCCAGCTACGACCCGGCGACGCGGACCTTCTTCGTCAACGCGCGCGAGGTCTGCATGATCTTCTACGCGTGGAAGCCGGACTACACGCCGGGCGAGCGCTTCACAGGCGGCGCCGGGCAGCGCGCAAAATCGGCGGACAATCAGCCGTACGGCGTGCTGCGCGCGCTCGATCCCGCGACCGGTGAGCGCAGGTGGGAGTTCAAGTATCTCAACCTCTCGACCTCCGGCCTGTTGACCACCGCGTCGGGGATCATCTTCAGCGGCGACGGCGACGGGAACCTGCTCGCGATCGACTCGCGCTCGGGGAAGCTGCTCTGGCGCTACCAGATGGGCGCGAATATGCACGGCACTTCGCCCGTCACCTACATGGTGGACGGACGCCAGCACGTGCTGGTGCCGGCAGGCACGACCCTGACGGCCTGGGCGCTGCCGCGGTGAGCGGCGCAAATCAGCGCTGCGCGCCGCGGAACACCGTGCCGCCCTTCATCACGAACGTCACCCGGCGCAGGGAGCGGATGTCGGTCAAGGGATTGCCGACCACGCCGACGAGATCCGCAGCCATGCCCGGCGCAATCGCGCCGATTTCCTTGTCCATGTTCATCGACGCCGCGGAGATGGAGGTGAGCGACAGGATCGCGTCCATCGGCTTCTGTCCCGACTTCACGCGCTCGAGCACTTCGCGCAGGTTCTGGCCGTGCGCCCCGGCCACCGCGTCGGTCCCCATCACGATCTTGAGATTCGGCGTCTTGAGCGCGGCGCTGAACATCGCGTCCTTCGAGCCAAGCGCCTTCTCCATCGACGCGAACCCTTCCTCGGTGTAGTTGCCGATGCCGAGAAAGCGCTTCTTGTTCTCGAGGTAGTTCTGGGTGACCAGGCCGATGTTCGGGTCGAAGTAGACGCCGCGATCGGCCAGTTCCTTCAACGCTTCCGGCGTGGCCAGCCCGCCGTGCTCGACGACCGTGCACCCGGCACGGGCGGCGCGGACCATCGACTCCGGGCTGTGCGCGTGGACCATCGAGCGGAGCCCCTGCGCCTTGGCCTCGCCGCAGGCCGCGTTGAGCTGCTCCTGCGAGAGCGTCGGCACGCCGCCGTCGCGGATGCTCGCGGACGCGAAGATCTTCACCAGGTCCGCACCTTCCGCCTTCTTCTTGCGGACTTCGGCGCGCATCTCGTCAGGGGTCATCTTCGGGTTGGTGATCTGTCCCAGCGACGACAGCACCCGCGGTCCGGGAAGGACACCGCGAGCGAAGGCGTCGCGGACTGCCTTGTCTCGAGGCGAGCCGACACTCTGGACGGTCGTGAAGCCGGCCATCAGCGTCACGTACCCGTTTTCAGCCGCGTACAGCGCGTTTTGCTCCGGCGGCTCGGGGCCGCTGTGATAGCGGCCTTCCGCATTGAAGTGCCAGTCGAGGTGGACGTGAGTGTCGATGAATCCCGGGAGCAGCGTGATGACATCGCCCAGATCGATAATCGCCGTTCCATCCGACGGGCCGACGCTCGTGATTTTGCCGTTCTCGACGGTGACCATCGCGTTGTCGATGACACCGCCCTTGCCGTCGATGACGCGGCGGGCCTTGATCGTGAGGGCCGAGGACTGGGCGTGACCGGAGAAGGAGGCGAGGGCTACGGCGGCGGCGAGCAGGAACGGCAGGATGCGAGTCATGGCCACGCAGATTACGCGCTTCCGGGCAAATCACCAAGAGACGCGGCACCGCGCTTGCACTCAGGAACACCGTGGAGGTGCCCGAACCATGAATCAGTGCGCGAAAGACGTCATGACTGCCTCACCCGCCTGCTGCACCGCGGAGACCACGCTGGAGCAGGTGGCGAAGATGATGGTCCAGAACGATTGCGGCGAGATTCCGATCATCGATCATTCGGACCAGCTCGTTGGGGTCGTGACCGACCGCGACATCGTCTGCCGTATCGTCGCGTCCGGCAAGAACCCCATCGGCTATCCGGCGGAGAACTGCATGTCGCAGCCTGTGGTCAGCGTTCGCGCCGACGACTCGCTCCAGGACGTGCTGTCGACGATGGAGAAGAACCGGATCCGCCGCGTGCCGGTGGTCGACGAGCAGGATCGCCTCGTCGGGATCATTTCCCAGGCCGACGTGGCATGGGTCGGGAAGGCGCCAGACGTGGCCGAGCTGGTACGCGAGGTGTCCCGCAGCACGGGCCAAGCTGCCCTCTAGGGCAAGAGCGCGGCCAGGGACTCGATGCCACGGATGGGCACCATGCTACCCATCCGCGGCCGAGTCTTGCTCAGATCCTCACTTCCGAAGAGCTGCTTCCGCGCGAAACAGCTCGTCGGCTGATTGGAGGGTGATTTCCTTGAGCCGCGGGGGGTAGCCCCGCGGTAGCGCTGCGAGGAACTGCCGGACGATGCCGGCCACCTCGGCGGAGTTGTATCCGCCGAGGGTCGCATCGAGCCATCGTTTTGGGAAAAAGATGTCGCCGGTCTTCTGAATCTCCCACAGCATGTCCAGGCTCGGCGCCACGTATCCGGCGGAAGCGCGGGCGCGGAGCGGGTGATGAAGGTAGGTGAGCCCCTCCAGCACCCATGGCTCGCGACGGCGGTTCTTCACGTCGGCGAGCGACTTGAACCATGCTTCGCGCTCCGCTGGATCGGCCGAGAGCGCCGGCATCACGAACGCGAAGCGCCCCTTACGGTCCGGGTTCTCGATGCGCGCGAGCTGGGTGTTGAGAACGACCTTCCAGCCAGTCACTTCGCGCACCGCCAGTTCGAGCGCGAGCGTGGAGTAGTCGGCTTCGGCGAGCGGCAGGCCCGGGACCTGATCGGTCTTCGCCCACACCTGACGAAGCCACGCCACGGTTGGCGGTGTCAATGCCACGGTTCGAATGGTGTTGAACCACGCCGCCTTCTGGCTGGCCGTCGTCGCTCGCGCCAGCCCGGTGCGGAGCAGCTTCTCGAAGCCCGGGGCGCGCTTCAGGCGCGCCTCCTGGGGAAGGAAGTGCCACCACGCGTCGCCGGCGTAGCCGAGCACGCGCGCGGTGAGCTGTTCGTCGCTCTCCTTCGGAAGCGCGGCCGCGGTGAGGTCCATGAACGCCTCTGGCGCCAGCGTGCCGTCGAGGAGCGCGTCCCAGAGCGTCACCCACGCGCTGCCGCGCGTCAGCGGATCGGCAATCGCGGGCAGCGACTTCGAGAGGTACGCGAGTGAGATCGGATCGAGCTCGAATCCACCGTAGGCCCACCCCTCGCCGTTCGGCAGCACATAGAGCGGCGCCGGCATGCCGACGGCTTCCTTGAGGTAGACGCGGTCGCCGTCGATCGACGTATTGAGGGTCTTCGCCCCGTCCGGGTATCCGAGCACGATGCGGAGCTGCTGCGGCCACCGTGTGCCGCGCTTCCACGTGTCGCGTTGCGCGAAGGCGAGCTGGGTGATGTGCCCGTTGGCCACGCTGAGTGTGGTGGTCACAACCGGGCGACCGGGCTGCTCCACCCAGACCTCGCTCCACGCCTTGAGGTCCTGGGGCGTCCGCTTGTCGAGCACCGTGATCAGATCGTTCCAGGTGGCGTTGCCGAACTTGTGGGCGTCGAGATACTCGCGCAAGCCGTCCCTGAACGATTCCTCGCCGAGCAGCGCCTCCAGGTGGCGCATGACGACCGGCGCCTTCTGATAGATGATCGCGCCGTAGAGGCTGCCGGCCTCGCTGAGATTGGCGAGCTGCTGCCGGATCGGGTTTGCACCTGGCGTGCGGTCCACTTCGTAAGCGGCGGGGTAGTGGGCGAGCAGGAACCGCAGCTCGTGGTTCACTTTCGGGAACGAGGGGTTCACGATCTTCGCCGCCATGAAGTTCGCGAAAACCTCCTTCATCCACACATCGTTGAACCACCGCATCGTCACGAGGTCGCCGAACCACATGTGGGCGGTTTCGTGCGAGATCACCGAGGCTCGTCCGAGGAACTGGTTCTGGGTCGCGGACTCGTCGAGCAGCAGCCCCGACGCGTTGTAGAGGATCTTGCCGGCGTGCTCCATACCACCGAACTGGAAGGCCGGGATGAGAACGAAGTCGAACTTCCCAAACGCATAGGGAATGCCCGTGTACTTCTCCATGTATTCGATCGCCCGGGCATGGAGATCGAAGATGGCGTCCTTGTTCCGGGCGACCTTGGCCGCGTCGGTCTCGCGATGGAACATGCGGAACGTCCGGCCGTTGCGGGTCGCGGTCTCGACCTTGAAGTCGCCGACGACGAATGAGAACAGATAGGTCGAGAGCGGCTCTGTCTCGGCGAAGCGCGCCGTCGCGCTCGACTCGGTGTTCTTGTTGCCACCCTCAGTGCCGGTTGAACCAGAGACCGTGCCGTCGACCTCGGCCCCGTTGCTGACGGCCTTCCACTCCGCCGGGTAGGTCAGTTGCAGCGTCCACCGCGCCTTCAGATCTGGCTGATCGAAGACGGGAATCGCCTGCCGCGCTCGGGCCGGTACGAACAGCGCATAGAGAAAGTCGGCGCTGCGATTGAGGGGATCGTTGCCGGCGACGAAGTCGATGGTGATGGCGTTGCGGCCGGTCTTCAGTGCGGTGTTCGGAACGATGATATGGCCGTCGAAGTAGCGATAGTTGGCGGCCGCGTCGTTCGCCTTGACCGACTTGACGTGATCGGCGCTGGTATCGAAGTCGATCACGAGCGGCCCGGTGTTGTCGCGAAGCTCGAGCGTGATGCGCGTGGTGCCGGTGATCGGCTCGGCCAGAGTCTTGGGGATGGTGAGCGACAGATCGTAGCGGAGGTCGAAGATCGCCGCGGCGCGGCGCGTGGCCAGGTCCAGCGCCACCCCGGGCGCCGGTCGGCCCGTCTGGGCTTCGGCCGTCATGGCGATGATGACGAGCACTCCAAATAACGCCGCAACGCGCATCCGGAGACGGTACTCTTTGACGGGGTGTTGGTGCAAAGGTGCACAGGTGCAGGGGGCTCGCCGGTGCAATTGGTGCGACAGGTGCGACTCGTGCGACAAGTGCGATTGGTACTCACGACTTTCAGTGCGTTGTTGGTGGAGCCGTTGGCCGGCCGGCGGCCCTCGAGGTCGGCCGACTCGTGATGCCGACAACCGCAGCGCAGGGCGCCACTCGGGTTGTTTGAGCCAAGCAATGCAGGCGAGTTCCCCCAGTGCTTGTGAGACCCGGAGCTGCGGTTGACCGGCCGACCTCGCGGGCTGCCGGACGGGTAACGGCTCCACCAACCGCGCTCGTCCCGCTACTCGTACCTGAGAGCGCGCACCGGTTCGACGGCGGCTGCACGGCGCGCGGGCAGGTAGCCTGCGGCGGCGCCGACGGCCGCCAATACTACGACCGCCAGCATCAGCGTCAGCGGGTCGCGGGGCGAGAGGCCGAACAGTTGGGACGAAACCAGGCGGCTCAGCCCGAGCGACGCCGGTACTCCGATCGCCAGGCCGGTCGCGACCAGCATCGCCACTTCGCGCAGTACCAGCCAGACAACGGTCTGCCGCTCCGCCCCAAGCGCGATGCGGATCCCGATTTCGCGCGTCCGCCGGGCGACGGTGTAGGACATCAAGCCGTAAAGCCCCACGGCGGCGAGCAGTGTCGCCAACAGCCCGAACGCGGTGGACAACACCGCCAGCATCCGCTCTGTGAACACGGCCTCGTCGATGGTCTGATCCATCGTCGCGATGTCGTAAATCGGCAGCCCCGCGTCGCGTTTTCGCACCGCCTCGCGCAGCCGCTGAATCTGATCGCTCTCGCGTCCACGTTCGCCGCGCACGTACACGGTCATGCCGGTCAGCTCGCTGCTCTGCTGCAGCGGCGTGTAGACGAAACGGCGAATCTCGTTGTCCTTGGTTGTTCCCTCGCGCATCGACCCGTGCAGGGAATCCTTCACGACCCCGACGATCTCGATCGCGCCCGGGTTGTTGAGGACGCGCCAGCCGAAGCGGCGTCCGATCGGATTCTCGGAGCCGAAGTAGTACTTCGCGAACGTCTCGTTGACGATGCCGACCAGCGGCGCATCCGCGCCATCGCGCTCGGTGAACTCGCGGCCGAGCACCAGCGGGATGCCCATCGTCCGGAAGTAGTCCGGCGCGATCTCGTTGGTCCACGGGTTCATGTTCTCATCCGGCTTGGTCTGGTAGCCCTGTACCTGCACCGTGCGACTGGAGACGCTGTCGCTCATGACCGGTTCCGCCGCCATCGACACGCCGCGGACGCCGGACACCTGCCGAAGGTCCTCCTGCAACTGCTGGTAGAACTGCTTCAAGCGCGGCTGGTCGTAGCCGTTCAGCTCGGGGCTGACCGCGAACGAGACGAGCGCGTCGGCGTCGAATCCGGGACTCAGGTGCTTCAGGTTGTACAAGCTGCGCGCGAACAGGCCGGCGCCGGCAACGAGCAGCATGGACAGTGCGACCTGCGCCACGACCAGGCCCTTGCGGAGACGGGCATGGGCGGCGCCACTGCTGACCGAGCCGGCCTCCTCGCGCAGCGTCCGGTTCATGTCGGGCCTGGAGCTCTGGAGCGCCGGCGCGAGGCCGAAGATCACGGCGGTCACCAGCGATACCGCGAGCGTGAACAACCCGACGCGCAGATCAGGCGTTGACGACAACGTCGTGCCGGTCGTGTCCGTCGGCAGCAGGCCAATCAGCGCCTCGCTGACCCACACCGAGAGCACCAGGCCGACGATTCCGCCGGCTAGCGACAGCAGTCCGCTCTCGAACAGCGTCTGCCGGACGATGCGGGTCCGGCTCGCGCCGAGGGCGAGGCGCAGGCCGATCTCCTTCTGACGGGCCGCGGCTCGGGCGACGAGCAGGCTCGCGACGTTGGCGCAGGCGATCAGCAGCACCAGGCCCACCATGCCCATCAGCACTGCGATCGGCGTGCTGAACCCCTGCCTCAGGCCGGACAGTCCCTTGCCAGCCGGCTCGACGACGATGGCCTTGGCGCGGAATCGATCCCTGAACGTCTGGCTGGCGGCGACGAACTCCGGCACCGACTCGAGCTCCTCGGCGTTCACTTGCTTGTAGGTGACGTCGAGTTGTGCGCGCGCCGCGTCGATGGAGACGCCTGGCTTCAGGCGGCCGATGATGGTGACCCACCTCGAGCGACGGTTCTCGAGGTCGTCCCAGGTCGGGGTGACCTGCGCCTTCATCATCATCGGGACGAACAGGTCTGGCGCGCTCACGGCCAGGACCCCCGAGAAGGACGGCGGGGCCACACCGATCACGGTCATCGGCGTCGTGTTGATGGTCAGCGACTGGTTGAGGATCTGCGGGCTGCCGGCGAACCGCCGCATCCAATAGCGGTAACTGAGGACCACCACCGGATGACCGGCGCGGACGCGGTCGTCGTCCGGCGCAATCGCGCGGCCAAGCACCGGGCGGACGCCGAGCACCTCGAAGAAGTTCCCTGAAACCAGCTCCACGTCGACGCGCTCGGCCTGCGCCTGTTGCACGATGGTGGCAGCAAATCCGGCGCGCGCGATGGTCCCGCTGAAGACGTCGTTCCGGTCCCGGAAGTCCCGGTACATCGGGTATGAAAACGTCTTGTCGTTCATCGTCCGGCCGTTGAACGGCCCCGGCCCATCGAGCTGCACCAGTTCGCCCGGCCTGGACACCGGCAGCAGGCGCAGGAGCAGCTGGTCCATCAGCGAGAAGATGGCGGTGTTGGCGCCGATGCCCAGCCCGAGCGTGAAGATGACGACGAGGGTGAACGCGGGAGCGTGCCGGAGCGTCCTTAAGGCATGGCCGAAGTCGGTGAGCATGGCGGTCCTCAATCGCAATCAGACGGCGTTCGGCATCCGGTAGTTGGTGCCAATGCGGACATCGCGGGGACGGGCTCCCGGCGTCCGCTCGTGACAACGGAGGAACGAAATGGTGACGCGACGCGAAGTTGTGACGGCAGGCGCGCTGGGCGCGTTGGGGGCAGTGGTTGAAGCTCACTCTGGAGCGGAGGCGGGCCTAGCGGCCGCGGCCGCGGGCGCACGGGTCGAGCAGTCGCCCGAGACCGTGAGCGCCCAGGCCTTGAAAGACATTTCCGAGGAGGTGCAGCGCATCCGGCAGTTGATGCGCGAAGCTTTCGTCGGGCCGTCCGTCGCTGCCGGGGTCATCGGCGAAGTGCGGAAGCAGTTCAGCATCTTCCTGAAGGCCAACCAGAAGTATCCGGACTTCTGCGAGATCGGTCCGGGCGCCTTCACCGACGTGTACGACTGGCACGTCCGTTATCAGCAGCCAATCGAGGTATCGCGGGTGGACAACCGGACCGCCCTTCGCTTCATGTTCACCTGGTTGGTTCTGAGGCCCGAGCAGGCCGACATGTATGTCGGCATCCCCTTCGACCGAGGCTAGCCGGGGATGCCGCTGCCCCATTGGTGATTGAGGATTGACGATTGAGGATTCATTTCCGATTGGGAGATTGCCGGATTGCGCCAGTCGATTGACGATTCGGGCATTTACAGATTGGCGTATTGATCGAATCACGAATGGCGATCGGGCTGCGGCATTAACGATTGGGCATCATAGCGACTGCCTCGCCCGAGTTGGCGAGCCCCAATCATCAATCGTGATTCACCGGATCGTTCAATCGTCAATGCCCCAATCGCCAATCGAATGCCGCAATCCCCAATCGTAGGATCGTCAATAAATCGTCAATCCTCAATCCTCAATCGTCATTGGACGCCGCGCACGCTAGTCAGTGGACGCCATTCACAAACCGTCCGAGGCGCTCAATCCCCGCCTCGATTCGCGCGAGGTCGTGTACGAGAGGCCCGAAGGAGATTCGCACCCCTTTGGTGAGCGAGGGCCCGAAGCCGCGGCCGGGGACGACCAGCACGCCGGTCGCCTTCAGCGCCTCTGGGACAAATGTGTCCGCGTTCCGGCCGACGTTTACGACGGTATACAGGCCGCCTGCGGGAACGAGCCGGGGCCGCTCGAGGTGCCGGTCAACCGCTTCGATCGTCACGTGCGCCGCCTTGCGGTAGAGCGCGTTGGCATCGTCCACGTATCGCCTCAGCGAACCGCTCGGAATCGCTCTCTTCAGATAGCGCGCCATCGTCATCTGCTCGAGCGTATCGGGACACAGAATGCTGCACTGCTGCACGCGCTCGATAGCATCGATCACCGCCGGCGCGGCTTCTATCCAGCCGAGGCGCCGTCCGAGCCCGCGCGCCCACTTCGAGTTCGAGTGGATGCCGATGACGTGCGGATGATCCGCCGGGGACCACGAGTAGTACGACGGGTACGGCGCGAAGTACTGGCACTTGTAGGCAAAGTCGATGGCCAGCCAGGCGCCCGCGTCGCGGGTCCGTTCCAGCATCGCCTCGGCGAGCGCCTGGGGGACGATCTGGCTGGTCGGGTTGTCCGGCGCGCCGAACAGCACCAGCTTCGGACGGTGCAGGTCGAACAGCCGGCGGAACTCGCGGTTGACGCCGTCCGGGTCGACGCCGGGCAGGTACGACCAGGTGTCGGGGGCCACGACGCGCAGCCGCACAATCGACACGCCGGGGGCCGCGAACGCGAGCTGGCCCTCGTAGTTGGCGTAGGTCGGGTCCAGCAGCATCACAGTGTCGCCGGGGTTGACCAGAGTGCGGAAAAGGTCGTGGGTGAGCTGCGTGCTGCCCATGCCGATGGCGATGTGCTCCGGCCCGAGGCGCGGCACATCGAAGAGCGCTGCCTCGAACTGCGCGATCTGCTCGCGGCACTCGAGCTCTCCGAGCGTTGCCGTGTAGCCGCCGCTCTTGTGGAAGAGCGCGCGATCGCTCACCACCTCCACGTACGCCTCCCGGAACTCCTCAGGCGCCTCGTGGTTCACCCAGCCGCCGCCGAACGAAATCACCTGTTCCGGGTCAAGCCCCATCGCGACGATGTTCTGCCGCTCGGCCATCTTCATGATTTGGCGGATGGGCGAGGGAGACGACATCTGGGCCTGAACCAGGGACGACAACGCCGGGGCAGTAACGGATGACATAGCCGGTCATGATAGCGTGCCAACGGCCGGTCGCGGCGAACCGTCCAAGACGGTAATGGATCATCTACTCCTCGACCTCCGTTCTGCGTGGCGGGGGATTCGTCGCAGTCCCGGCTTTGCCACAGCGGCGCTCGTGACGCTTACCCTCGGCATCGGGGCCACCTCGGCTGTGTTCAGCGTGGTACGGGCGGTGCTGCTGGCACCGTTGCCGTATTCGGAACCGGATCGCCGGGTGCTGATCTGGAGCCGATGGGTAGGTTTCGACAAGACCTGGCTGTCCGAGCAGGAGGTCGTCGATTATCGGACCCAGAGCCGCACACTGTCCGCGGTTGCTGCGTGGGATACCGCTCAGCAGAACCTGACCGGGGACGGTGACCCGATCCGGGTCGGAGTGGGTCGAATCAGCGCCAACACCTTCGACGTGCTCGGCTCGCGTCCGCTCGTGGGCCGTGCGATTCGGCCCGAGGAGGACGTCCCCAACGGGCCGCCGGTCGCCGTCATCGGTTACCGGCTCTGGCAGGCGCGGTACGGCGGCGACCCGGCCATCGTCGGCCGCAAGGTCCTGCTGAATGACGTGCCGGTCGAGATCGTCGGCATCATGCCCGACGGCTTTCGACTTCCAACCGACTTCACCGTCGATGCCGCCGAACCGACCGAGCTGTGGCGGCCGCTTGAGATGGACCTGAAGAACCTCGAGCGCGGCAGCCACGGCCTGTACGCCGCCGCCTCGCTGGCGCCTGGACAATCGGCGACGACCGCAACCGGGGAGTTGCGCGCTCTGACTCAGCAAATGACTGCTCAGGGTCTCTATCCCGAGTCGATGAAGTTCACGGCCTTCGCGGTGACGGTAGACGAAGAGATCCGCGGCGGTGTCCGACCTGCGCTCTGGATCTTGATGGGCGCGGTCGGCTTCCTGCTGCTCATCGCGTGCACGAACGTCGCCAACCTGCTGCTGGTGCGCGGCGACGCGCGGTTGCGGGAGATGGCGCTCCGGACCGCGGTGGGCGCAAGCCCCGCGCGGCTGGTGCGGCAGATGGTTACCGAGAGCATGTTGTTGGCGCTCGCCGGTGCCGCGCTTGGCCTCGGCGCGGCGTTCGCGGCGATTCGGACGCTCATGGCGCTGGATCCGTCGAGCCTTCCCCCGCTGTCACCGGTCAGGCTGGACGGGACGGTGATCGCGTTCACCGTTGCACTCGCCATGGTGACCACGCTGCTCTTCGGGCTGCTGCCGGCGCTGAGAACGCTGGGGCTGAATCTCGTCGACGCCCTGAGGGAGGGCACCCAGCAGGCCACCGTAGGCGCCGGCCGCCAGCGGCTGCGGAGCGCGCTGGTGATCGCCGAGGTCGCCCTCGCCGTGATCCTCGTCGTCGGCGCCGGGCTGATGGTGCGCAGCCTCGACGCGCTCAATCGCATCGATCTCGGGTTCAACCCCAGCCATGTGCTCACGCTGCGCCTGGCGGTGCCAACGGCTCGCTACGACACGCCGGAACGCGTGGTGAGTTTCTATCGGACCCTCAACGATCGAATCCGCGCCCTGCCCGGAGTCCAGGCCGCCGGCGTCGTCCGCGTGTTGCCGCTGGCGACCACGATTGGAGATTTCGGTCTCGACGTCGAGGGCTACGAGGAGCCGCCGGACAACGGCGCCAAGGGCGACTGGCAGATCGTCTCGGACGGCGCGTTCGAGGCGATGGGCACGCACCTCGCACGCGGGCGCTGGTTCACGCCGGCTGACACCACCGAGTCGCAGCCGGTAGCGGTCGTCAACGAGACGCTCGCGCGCCAGTACTTCAAGGACGGGCAAGCGGTTGGCGGGCGGCTGCGGGTTGGCCGGATGACGAACCCGTGGGTCGTCGTCGTCGGCATCGTCGCCGACGAGCGGCACAACGGGGTCACCGGCATGGTGAAGGGGAAGTTCTACATTCCGCACAGCCAGTGGCACGTCGTCACGGGCGGGAACCTCGTCCGAAACGCGTTTGTCGTGGTGCGCACGACTGGCGACCCGATGACGCTGGCCGGGTCAGTGCGAGGGGAAGTGCGCGCGCTCGACCCCACGGTGCCGGTCGCGAACGTGCGGCCGATGGCGGAGGTCGTGTCCACGGCACTGGCCACACCGCGGCTCACCGGTTTTCTTCTCGGAGCGTTCGCGGTCGTCGCGCTGGTGCTCGCGGGGGTAGGCATCTACGGTGTCCTGTCGTACCTGGTAAGCCGGCGGACGCATGAGATCGGCATCCGCCTGGCGATCGGCGCGGGTCGAAGCCAGGTCATGGGACTGATCCTCGGACACGGCCTGCGACTGACGTCAGCAGGGCTGGCCATTGGACTGGTCGGGGCATTCGCGCTCGCGCGGCTGATGCAGTCGGTGCTCTACGACGTCCGGCCGACCGACCCGGAAACCTACGTTGCCGTCGTGCTCGTGCTCGCTGTCGCCGCTCTCCTTGCGAGCGTGCTGCCGGCGCTGCGGGCGGTCCGCGTCGATCCGGTCAGCGCTCTCCGGAGCGAGTGATTACAATCGCTCGATGTCTTCGGGCTCGGTCACTCCGGCCATCCGTGTGCTGCGCGAGCACGCCGTCGCATTCACCGAGCACTCGTACAAGTACGAGGACCGTGGCGGCACGCGGGTGTCCGCTCGCGAGCTCGGCGTCGACGAGCACACCGTTGTCAAGACGCTGGTGATGCAGGACGAGGCCAAACAGCCGCTGATTGTCCTGATGCACGGCGACTGCGAGGTATCCACGAAAAACCTCGCGAGACAGATCGGCGCGAAGACAGTGGCCCCCTGCGATCCAGCGACGGCGGAGCGGCATACCGGCTACCAGGTGGGTGGCACGTCCCCGTTCGGCACACGCAAGCCGCTGCCGGTCTATGTCGAGCGGACCATCCTGGACCTTCCGCGGATCTACATCAACGGCGGCCGGCGCGGGTTCCTGGTCTCGCTCGTGCCGTCTGAGCTTTCCCGTGTGCTCTCGCCGACACCCGTCGACATCGCGATCGCGCCGTGATGATCAGCGTCCACCTTGCCGGGTGCATCGCGGCCCTCCTCCTTGGCGGGCTGGTGGCCTGGCTCCCGAAGGGGACGCCTGTACATCGTCTCCTCGGCTGGTGTTATGTGCTGGCGACGGTTGTCTACGCGGGGTCGGCGCTCACGATCTTCCCGTCAACCGGTCATTTCACGCCGTTCCATGCGATCGCCGTGCAGAGTTTCGCGCTGGTCGGATTGGGGATAGGCGCGGCGCGGGCGATGAGCCGGTGCTCCACGGTGTGGCGCGTATGGCACCTCCGGTTCATGCTCTACTCGTATGTCGCGTTAGCCGCGACGGGGTTCCGCTTCGGCCTGCCGTACCTCGCCGGCGGTCGGGCCGGCCCGATCCTCGTCTTCACAGTGGTTCCCGCGTGCAGCTGGTGGTGGATCGAGCACCGTGTCGTGAAGCGGTGGCGGACGCGGCCACCGATACCGCGTCCGTCGAGCGGCTTTTCTTCCTGACCGTCGGTCTCAGAACGTCGCGGTCGGATTCACGGGCGATCCCGACCCGCCCGGCGCCGGCAGCGCGGTTACGGTCAGCAGGAACGTCCAGCGCTTGAGCCGCGCCGCCACCTGCGCCACGTCCTCGAGGTCCGCGACGTCGATGAGCGGCATACCCAGCGAGTTGATCGAGAGCAGGTGAATCGGCCGCGGGAAGCCCTCGATGTTCGAGGGCTGCACGTCTTCCACCGAGTCGCTGCTGATGAGCGCCACATCGCGCTGCTTGAACCACGGCATCACCGAGACGTGAAAGCCGGCCGACAGCTGTGCTGACGGCCAGGGGCCGGTCTCGGCCCGGCGCGCGAAACGTCCGGTGCGGAGGAACAGCGCATCGCCCGTGCCGATCCGGATGCCCGCGAACTTTTCCCACGCCTCGAGGTCGGCGATCGTCACCGGCGTGCCCGGCTCGAGCCATTTCACGCCCTTCATCAACGGCAGGTCGATCAGCACGCCTCGCGTCATCAGCCCGTTCTTGAAGCCGAGGATGCTGTTCTTCATGCAGCCCGGTCCCTCGCCGAAGCCTTCGCGGGTTGGCGTGGCCCTGTGATAGGTCTCGATGTCCCACCCGTTGTAGGTCTTGCCCTCGAAGATGTAGTGGCAGAGCGAGTCCATGTGCGTGGTCGTGGTCGCGTGGTAGGTGGACGAGATGATGTCCATCACCGCGGTCGGCGACATCTTGCCGTTGGCGCCGACGAAGAACTCCTGCTTGAAGGGCGTCGGGTTGTCGGCCAACTTCTCCTTGTCGAGCGTGTGCGCCAGCGACACCGGAGTGCCCTCCTTCACGAGAGCGATTGCGGCCTTCCTCACGGCGGGCGTGATCAGGTTGAACGTGCCGATTTCGTCGTCCTTGCCCCATCGCCCCCAGTTGGAGATGTCCTTCATCATCTGGATCACCTCCGCGCGCGTCGGGTTCTTCGGCGCGGCTGCTGACGCCGGCGCCTGGGCGGCGATCAATTGAAGGTGGGTGAGCGCACCTGCTGCCAGCCCACCCGCGAGAAAACTGGCCGTCACGAATCGCGTCATCGGCGCCTCCTGTCGGCCGCAGATTGTGCCACGCAGCGGCGTGTCATCCACCGCGAATTCTGCGCGTCGCCCGGCGCCGCCCTGCGATTCGCCCGGAAAAAGCCTCGGCATGGCGATCGCATCGTCTTTGCCGAGCGACGACGGTATGATGCGCGTATGCAGGAGGACACCGGTATGGAGCGCTTTGCGGTGTCGGAGCGGAAGCTCACGGCCGAGGAATTCCTGCAGATTCCCGAGGACGGCAAGCGGCACGAGCTCGTCGACGGGGTGCACTACGTGACACCCTCGCCGAGTCTTCCGCATCAGGTCCTGGTCGGCCGGCTCCACCTCTCCCTCGGCGCGTTTCTCGAGCGTCGCCCGGAGGCCGGGCAGATCTTCCTCGGGCCGCTCGATGTCGTATTGTCGGACCGCGACGTGGTCGAGCCCGATTTGCTCTTCGTTGCCGCCGAACAGTCCAGCATTCTCACGGTCAAGAACGTTCAGGGGCCGCCGGCCCTGGCCATCGAGGTGCTGTCACCGAGCACGCGAAAGTGGGACCAGCGCGTCAAGCGGCAACTGTTCGATCGGCGGGGCGTCGGAGAATACTGGCTTGTCGATCCTGTTGAGCGTCGGGTGACGGTCCTTCGGCGGGCCAGCGACGGTTCGTTCCCGGAGGTCGCGGCGTTGGACGCGATCCCGGGCAGGATCCTCGAGACACCGCTCGTTCCCGGCTGGTCGCTCGACGTCGCGGATCTCTTCAGATCCTGAACCGGTCAGAGATCGATCCGCATCATTGGCTCGCGTACTGTTGTGTACCCCATCTCACGGTAGACGCGGGCACCGGCTTCGGTTGCGTTCAGCGCGAGCCGCTCGATGCCCTGTGTGCGGCACCAGCTGTGCATCGCGTCCATCAGCCGCCGCCCGACGCCCTGGCCACGATGCGCCCGCTCGACGTAGACGTTGAAGACCCACGCCAGCCGCGGATTCAGGCGCGAGGGCCCTGGCGACCACGGCACGACGATCATTCCGGTTCCGCCCACCACCGCGCCGTCATGTTCCGCCAGCCATCCGCGATAGACCCCCGCCGGCAGTGCCTCGGTATACCACCGCGCACAGGCCTGGGCCATCGCGGCGTAGTCGCAGACTGTCCCCATCGCCCGGAACATCTGCTCGCGGTGGTGGACGATGTGCGGGACGTCGTCGGATCCGGCCGGGCGGATGGTGTACTTCATGGGGGCGATCATTATCATGCCCGGCCTTCGATCCTGCGCGGCTGCGGCGAGGCCAGCGAGAGTCAGGACCTGCCCTGCACGGCGTAGACAGTGAAACCGGCCGCGGCCCACACCAGCGCAACCAGTTGCGCCAGCACGCTGGCTTCGGCAATCACCCACACCGTGACAGCCGCTCCGACGATCGGCACCACCCGATGCGCCAGCCGCGGCGGTCCGCGTCGCGCAACGACGAAATAGCCGGCGACGGACGCGTGAAGGAGCGTGAACGCGCTCAGCGCGCCGACGTCCACGATCGACACCAGCACGTCGAGCCCATCCGGGCGCCGCGCAGCCCAAATCGATACGACCAGGGTCAGCACGGCTGCCGTTCCCAGTGCCCGGCGTGGCACGCCATGACGTGCGTCCACGGCGGCGAGTGCCCGGGGCAGGCGTCCGTCCCGCGCCATGCCGAACAGGAGCCGCGCGGCCGCGGCCTGCCCGGTCATCGCCGCAAAAGCAGGCCCTATCGCCTTGGTGACTGCCAGCACCCGGCCGAGCCACGGTCCAATCGCCGCCGAGGTGATGTCGTAGAACGCTGTTCCCTGCCGGTCAGGATGCGCGCCGAGATCCGCCGGCGACACGACGGCCAGGAGCGCGCCGAGCCATGTCTGCGCCACGAACGTCAGCCCCGCCGCGGCGAGGCAGAACACGATGGCTCTTCCGACATCGCGCGGTTCGCCCGCGTTCTCCTCGGCGAAACCGGCGATCGCGTCGAAGCCGAGATACGACAGGACCGCGACCGACACCGCGCCGATGACCGCCGAGCCCTCGAATGGGCTCAGCCCGAACAACGGTGACAGCCAGGGTCGCGCCGGCCCGGCGCTCCTCAGAAACAGCGCTGCTGCGCCGAGGAACACAACGAGCACGACGATTTCCGCGACGAGCACCGCGGCGCCGGCACGAGCGGCGAGCCGCACGCCCATCAAGTTGAGCGTGGTTGTCAGGCCGAATGCCATCAGCGTGAAGATCCACGCCGGAACTGCCGGTATCAGGGCATGGAGTGCGATACCCGAGAAGAGGTAAGCGACCGACGGGATGAGCAGGTAGTCGAGCATCGCCATCCAGCCGGCCACGAAACCGGCCCGATGACCGAGTCCTTCCGTCGCGTAGGCGAACACGGATCCGGCATGCGGCACGACGCGAGACATTTCCGCGTACGACCAGGCGGTGAATGCCATCGCGATGGTCGCCAGGACGTAGGTCAGGGCAACGGCCCCGTTGGTCCGCGCATCGAGCACCCCGAACACGCCGACGGGTGCGAGCGGTCCGATGAAGAGCAGTCCGTAGACGACGAGATCGCGAAACGTGAGCGCACGCGCGAGGCGGGCCGGAACTGGCAAGGCGCCGATTATAGCGACGCAGAACCCCGAGAACCCCGAGAACCTCGAGAACCCCGAGACCGTGCTAGTCTCTGTGGCTTCCGGAGGACAACACATGGAAATGCCCAAGCCTGGTGCGGCGCACCAGAAGCTTTCGGCCCTGGTCGGCGACTGGGCCGGTGCTGAAACCTTGCATCCCTCACCATGGGATCCCGACGGCGGCCCGGCTGCGGCCCGCGTCGCCAATCGCTGGACCGCTGACGGCTTCGCGGTCGTCCAGGACTACGAGCAGATCCGGAACGGCCAGGTCACCTTCCGCGGGCACGGCGTGTTCTGGTACGACCCGAATCGCAGCGAGTACGTCATGCACTGGTGGGACTCGATGGGCGGCACCGCCGGCGAATTCCGAGGCCGCCTGGAAGGCAACCGCCTGGTGCTGGCGTCGCCGATGCCGCAGGGCGGCCACTCCCGCACGTCGTGGGTCCTCACCGGTCCGGACGCGCACGACTTCCTGATGGAGGTGTCGCCTGACGGGGAGAACTGGCAGCCGGCCATGGAAGGCAAGTACAAGAAGCACGTTTCACGGCCGCCCCGGCGGGCTGCGGCGAAGAAGGCGAAGCGGGGTCCGATTCGCCGGGTGGCCGCTTCAGCCCCGGCCGCGCGGACGAAGGCCAAGAAGCGCGCCAAGCCGGCAAAGAAGGGGAGCGCGGCCCGCAAGATGTCAGCCGCCAGGGGCCGCCGCCGTGCGGCGCGGCGCAGTAAGCGAGGACGACAGTCATGACGCGCACATCGACCGTTAGTGCCATCGTCGTCGCCGGCCTCTTCACCATCACCGCCGCGGCGTCGCAGCAACCAGATGCGCCGAAAGTCGTGGAGGTGGAGAAGGTCAAGGACAACCTCTACATGATGAAGGGCGGCGGCGGAAACAGCGCCGTGTTCATCACGGCTGACGGCGTGACAGTGGTGGACACCAAGAACCCGGGGTGGGGTCAGCCGCTGCTCGAAAAG
>DATJFF010000082.1:0-11310 GCA_035495795.1 Vicinamibacterales bacterium | reverse complement strand
CGCAAACGTCATCATCGGACGCGACGCGGGCACCATCCGGTGCCGCTGGTCCTGCGAGTCGGCGGTGTGGCTCAGGCGCTTCTCGAACACGTAGCTCGGGTGGTTGAGCGCGCGCATCAGCGGCGAATGGTGCGAGACGTTGAGCATGTCGATGCGGTAGAGATTTCTTGCCGGGTTCATCACCCGATCGATTGCCTCGGCATCGTCCATCTCCGCCGTGGTCAGCCCGAAGGTGGCCCGCACCGCGTCGGCCACGACGCGCTCGGCGCCCGCCGACCAATCGCGCAGCCGCGATACGCGGTTGCCCAGGCGCCGATCGAACTCGCGCGCGAAGGCGTCACCCGAGGCCCGGGGCTTCGGGATCGCCGATTCGGGCAGTTCCGGCAGATCGAGCGTCGAGAGCCCGACCTTGTCGAAGAACATCGGGTCGACCTCCTTGACGAGATCGACCATCGCCCCGATCACCATCTGCGCTTCGTAGGGCGTGTCGCCGGCGTTCATCATCCGGTGGAGCCGGTGCAGGACCAGGCCGGAGATGGTGTGCACCATCGAGGTGAACGCCGCGATCGGAATGACATATCGCGCCGTCTCGATCGCCTTCTTCTCCGCTTCGCGCTCCACGGCCTTGAGCCGCGCCGGCGTGTTCGTCGGCCGCACGTAGCGAAGTTCTTTCAGGATCGCCCACGCATCGTCCTTGAGCAGCGTCGAAAGTTCCCCGTAGGCGTCCCAGGCCCGGAGCACCGCCTGTTCGAAGACCTCGCGCGCTTCGCCCTCGAGCGGTGGAACGAACGCACGGGGCTCGTTCAATTTGACGTATCGCTGGCTGGACTGCTCGGAGTTGTAGAAGGGATACGCGTGGAGCACGCTCCAGACGAACTGGCGCGAGACGTTCTCGAGCCCGAACTCGAAGTGCGCGTGCTGGAAAATGGTGTGGTGGCCGCCTTCGAAGGTCAGCGGTCCGATCGAATCGCGCTGCCGGTCGGTCACCTCGTCGCGGGCGATGACACGCGGCGAATAGCAGGTGCGGGCCGCGGCGATTGCGCCGTCGTAGGGAGCCTGTGGAGAGGTCCGCAAGGTAACGCGGGGGGGCGCCGTGGACAGGGCGAGAACGGGCATTGCAGGGAAAGTATAAAGTTTGACGGACTCTCGACGAGATAGAGAAAGGCCTTTGATGCCGCCCTCCGCCGTCCCCATCAGGCCCTTCGAGCCTTTGGCTCGACTGGCCAGCCTGCTGAGCCGCCGACCGCAGGCAGATGAGTTGACGGGCGAAGCTGCTCGCGCGGCGGCCGAAAGCGCCGGGGCGCCCATGTCGCTCGTGATCGAGCGCCGGCCTGGCGCTGGAACCGCAGCCATTCGAGGCAGTTACGGCTGGCCAATGCCGCCGGAGCCGGATGCCTTCGCGCCATCCGCATCGCACATCGCCGAGGCGCTCAACAGCCCGGGCGGCCGGGTCATCGGCGACCTGGCAAGCCGTTCCGGAGAGCCCGAGCTACTTGCTTCGCATGACCTGAAGCAGGCCGCAGCGGTCCCCATTGGCGATCCCGCGCAGCCATTCGGCGTCCTCGCGGTCTACACGGATACGCATTTCCCGCTTGCCCCTGACGCCACGCTCCAGGTGCTGACCGCGATCGCGGCCCTTCTCGATGCCGGCCTCAACCAGGCGCGCCTGCTGGCGTCGCTGGAGCGCGAGCAGGACGATCGCTTCCGGCTCACCTCCCTCGTCGAAGCCAGCGACGATGCCATCGTGACGACGACGCTGGCGGGTTCGGTCCTGTCCTGGAATCCCGGGGCGGAGCGTCTCTACGGCTACACCGGCCGCGAGATCCTCGGGAAGGACGTCTCGTTGCTCGTGCCCCCCGAACGCCAGCGAGACCGGGAGCTCGTGCTCTCACGCGTTCGGACCGGACAACGCATTCCGGCATTCGACGCCGTGCACCGCCGCAAGGACGGATCGCCGGTGGCGGTGTCGCTGAGCCTGTCGCCGGTAAGCGACCGCCAGGGAACCGTAGTGGCGATCGTTGGCATCGCTCACGACGTGACCGAGACCAGGCGTCTCGAATCGGAGCTCCGCCAGTCAGCCAAGATGGAAGCTGTCGGCCGCCTCGCCGGCGGGCTCGCGCACGACTTCAACAACATGCTGACGGTGATCGACGGCTACAGCCAGCTGGCGCTGATGAAGCTGCCCGCCGACAGTCCGATCCGCGAGCTGATCGAGGAGATCCACAAGGCCGGCGATCGCGCCGCGGACCTGACCCGGCAGCTGATGGTTTTCAGCCGGAGGTCGATGGTCCAGCCCGAGGTGCTGAACCTGAGCCAGGTCGTCGAGTCGAACACCGACATGCTGGGGCGCGTGATTGGCGAAGACGTCACGATCGCGACGACGCTCGAGCCCCGCCTCGAGAATGTCATGGCGGATCGCGCGCAGGTGGATCAGGCGCTTGTGAACCTGGCCCTCAACGCGCGCGACGCGATGCCCGACGGCGGACGCCTCGGCATCGAGACCGCCAACGTACGGTTCGAGTCGGCGCACGGCGTGCCGCCCCGGGAGGTGCCCGCCGGGCAGTACGTGCTGCTCGCGATCACCGATTCCGGCATCGGCATGGACGCCGTGACGCGGGGCCGGATTTTCGAGCCGTTCTTCACCACGAAAGGGAGCGGCCGCGGCACCGGCCTTGGCCTGGCCATGCTCCACAACTTCGTGCGGCAGAGCGGCGGCTTCGTGACCGTCTACAGCGAACCGGGCCAGGGCACGACCTTCAAGATCTACCTGCCGACGGTGGCGCTGCCGGTGACGCCGCGACCGCTCGCGGCCACCGGCCAGGCGCCGTCCGGCAGCGAAACGATTCTGGTCGTCGAGGACGACTCGGCGGTGCGGCAGTTCACCGAGGCGGTGCTTTCGGCAGCTGGCTATGCGGTGCTGACCGCCGGCCAGGGCGCCGAGGCGATGGCCCTCGTCCGCCAGCACCCGCATCCGATCCACCTGCTGATGACCGACATCGTGATGCCGGTGGTCGGCGGCCACGCGCTCGCGGAGCAGTTTCTGGAGCACCAGCCCGACGGACGGGTGCTGTTCACGTCTGGCTACACGCCGGAAGCCGTCAGCCGCAGGGGGATCGCGATCCCCGCCGAGCGGTTCATTCAGAAGCCGTACTCACCGGCCGCGCTGTGCCGGCAGGTGCGATCGATCCTCGACCGGAATTGAAGCCGATTCCGAGCGTCAATCCTCGTCGTCGTCATCCCGTCGCACGTGGTAGCGGGAATACTCGTCGAGGAAGGTGAGAGACTCGAACGAACGCATCCGGTCGAAGAAGAGGATGCCGTCGAGGTGATCGGTCTCGTGCTGGATGACGCGGGCCGGAAAGTCGCGGGCCTCGATCTCGATCCGCTTGCCTTCACGATTGAGGGCGGTCACCGTGATATGCGGCGAGCGCGGGACGCGGCCGCGAATGTCGGGGATGCTGAGACATCCCTCCCACCCCTCGATCAGGTCCTTGGCGACCGCGGTGATCTCCGGATTGATGAGCGCGACCGGCTCGCCCTCGCCGCGTCCCTCGGAGTCCAGCACCGCGACGAAGAGCCGGCGCGACTCGTGCACCTGCGGCGCGGCGAGGCCGATGCCGGAGTACTCCTCCATCGTCTCGATCATGTCGTCGATGAGCTTCTGGAACTCCGGCGTGCGAATCTCGTGCTTGTCGACGGGACGCGTCTTCTCCCGCAGCACCGGGTGGCCCATGCGCGCCACTTTCAGGATCGACATGCTCGAATTCTATACTTTGGTCGATGGGTGAGCCCGCGTTCCGGTTCTGCCCCGTGTGCGGCTCGCCTTTCGAGCCGCGCGTCCTCCGCACCGGAGAGCCGGCGCGCCTGGTCTGCACCAGCGGCGCCTGCGGCTTCGTGTTCTACCTCGATCCCAAGGTCGCCGTCGGTACCGTCATCACCCGCCCGAATCGCGACATCGTGCTCGTCAAGAGGGCGATAGAGCCCGGCTACGGCAAATGGGTGTTCCCCGGCGGCTACGTCGATCGAGGCGAGGAGGTGACGCTTGCGGCGATTCGCGAAGCGCGCGAGGAGGCCGGCCTCGACGTGCGCCTCGACCGCCTGATCGGGATCTATTCCTACGCCGGGCGCACGCCGATCATCATCGTTTACGCGGCGACGCTCGTCGGCGGCGAGCTGGTGGTGGACGAGGAAGGCCTCGAGGCGCGATGGTTCGCGCCGACAGCGCTGCCATGGGACGAGCTCGCGTTCCTGAGCACGCGCGAGGCGTTGCGTGACTTCCTCGCGCCGGACCGCAACGATCGCTGATCGAACGATCGAATCGCGAGTCGCTCACCTCGTGACTGCGTTACACTCTCGCGTGTTCGCTGGCCGAGCCATCGCGGCCGCATTCATACTCGATGGCAACGAGGAGGCGAAATGCCCAAGGGGGACGAGAAGCCGGGCGGCATGAGCGGCAAGCGCGGAGCCAAGAAGAAGGCAAAGGCGAAGAAAGCCAAGAAGAAGTGAGAAGTGAGAGGTGAGAAGTGAGAAGCCAGAACTTGAGCGCTTCTTGCTTCCACCTCTCGCGTCCACTGTCGAGCTGACGTCGTGGCTCCCGGCTTCGCTGCTTCCAACTTACTTCTCACCTCTCACTTCTCACCTCCGACTTCTCACTTCTTACCTCCGACTTCGACGGCGAGTGGATTGAGGGCAACGCGGTGCCAGCCGGTTGCCCGGCATAGCGCAAGGCTCTTGTAGTACTCCGCATCCGCGGCTGCAATCTTCTCGTCCTCCGCCTGCAGATACGATCGCCTTAGATCCCGCGCGGTCACTGGCTTGTAGAAGAGGCTCGCGCCCTTGAACCGGGCCCGGCGCGAGTGGTGCCACGAAACGAGGCGGCCCGAGACCACCTCGCCGAGCGCTCTGGCTGCAGCCGCCACTTCACCCTCGCCGAGCGCGCCGAGGCGCTCGCACATCGTCGGCACGTCCACGAGCGCGGGGTCGCCCGGCCGGCTCGGGGTCGTCGGCGAACCGGTGCGCGCGCTCTCGATTGCGCTGGCACAGGCGGCAGATTGGATCGGGTCCCGGCGCGCCACTTCGATTGCACCGACCAGCGCCTTGAGCGGCTCCACGAGCGCGCCGGCCTGGTGCAGGTCGAGCACTGAGTAGGGAACGTCCGAGAACGGCGACCGGTGCTCCGACACTTCCAGAAAAGCTGCCAGCTCGGCGCCAACGGCGCGTGCGACCTCGCTCGATTGCTTGTCCCGATCGAGCACGCCCATGAACTTTGCCCATGGCCAGACGCCGGCAATCGGCGCCAGTGCCTGGGTCGCGACCATGAACGACGCCGCATCGCGCAACTGATACGCGGCTTCGAGCGTGTTCATGAAACAGTCGCGGAACACGACGATGGCGGCGCGGCCGGCGGCGCGAATCGTGCCGGCGAGATCGTTGAGGCGAAGCGTGTCGGTCTCGCGCTGGCCGGTCTCGCGATCGCAGAACAGGCCCATCGGACCGTATGCGTGCCCGTAGAAGTAGATGACGTAGCGTTCCGCTGGGCACGATTCGTGGCCGAAGCTCAGGAACGTCTGCAGTACGTCGGCGCGGGCTGCGCTCAGATCCCGCGACTCGGCCTCGACCTTCAGGACCGACCGGCCATCGTCAACGTCGCCGAGGATCTTGCGCCACAGCGGGTGGTTCTCGTCGCGGACCGGTGCGAACCCCTGCGTCGGAGGCGGCGGCAGCGCCGTCAACGATCCGCGAAACACGCCTTTCGGCCGCTTGAAGTCCACCTGCGCCGCGACGCTGACGTGGGTGAAGTCAGCTGCGTCGCAAAGCGCCCTCAGCTCTTCTTTCGCCGCCGTGTCGAGCGCGCTCGCGCCGCCGCGATCGTCGGCCACGGTGTAGGCAAGCACTGCCCAGGGTTTGCGGCTCGGGGCCGGCTCGTTCGTACGCGGCACGGCCGGGAGTGTATCCGACGCATCGCGGTTGAGGGGATAATTGGCCGTGACCCTTCCGCCGGGCGCGCGACTCGGCCCCTACGAGATCCTCGCGCTGCTCGGCCTTGGCGGCATGGGTGAGGTTTATCGGGCTCACGATACGCGGCTCAACCGCGATGTTGCGATCAAGGTCCTGCCGCCGGCGTTCACCAGCGACGCGGAGCGGCGCCGCCGGTTCGAGCAGGAAGCCCGGGCCGCCGCCGCTCTCAGCCATCCCAACGTCGTCGCGGTGTTCGACGTCGGCGTGGATGGAGATGTTCCGTACGTCGTCTCCGAGCTCCTCGAGGGCGAGGATCTGCGGCGCGTCCTGGCGCGCGGACCGCTGACGCCGCGCAAGGCGATGGAGATTGGCGGCCAGGTCGCACAAGGGCTGGCCGCAGCCCACCAGAAGCACGTCGTCCACCGCGACCTCAAGCCCGAGAACATCTTCATCACTCCGGAAGGGCGCGCCAAGATCCTCGACTTCGGCCTGGCGAAGCTTGGCCCGGTGGCGCCGATCCACGAGGGAGACACCGAGCTCCCGGCTCGGCACGTGACCCAGCCTGGCGTAGTGCTTGGCACCACCGGGTACATGTCGCCGGAGCAGGTGCGCGGCGAGGAGACCGATCACCGGACCGACATCTTCACGTTCGGCGCCGTGCTCTACGAGATGCTGACCGGTCGGCGTGCGTTCCAGGGCCAGTCCTCGGTCGAGACCCTGACGGCCATCCTGCGCGACGACCCGCCGCCGATCTCCAGCGCCAGCGTGCCGAGCTACGTCGAGCGCCTCATCCGGCGCTGCCTCGAAAAGAATGCGTTCGAGCGATTCCAGTCGGCCGGCGACATCGCCTACGCGCTCGAGGCAGTCCCGCTCGACAGTGCGCCTGCGCTGATCCAGCCGGGCTCGCCGCGGCGCTGGCCGTGGCCGCCGATGGCGGTGATCGGCGGGGTCGCCGCCGTCGCGCTGCTGGCCGTGGGCTTCGGCCTCTCGCGCTTCACCGCGCCGTCCGCGGTGGTCAGCTTCGAGCCGCGTACCTTCGATCGGCGACCGATCACCAACGCGCGTTTCATGCCCGACGGCAAGTCGATCGTCTACAGCGCCCCGGTCGACGCATTCAAGCCCGAGCTCTTCGTCATCTATCCCGACGCCGAAGCGCCCCAGCCGCTCGGCGTTACCGACGCGCACCTCCTCTCGGTGTCGACCAAGGGCGAGCTGGCCATCATCACCGAGGCACGTCACCTCGAGCAGCGCCTGTTCAGCGGCACGCTCTCGCGGATGACGATCGGAAGCTCGCCGCGGGCGGTGCTGCAGGACGTCCGCGAGGCCGACTGGTCGCCGGACGGCGCCGAACTGGCGGTCGTCCACGATCTTGGCAACGGCCGCGATCGGCTCGAGTTCCCGCCTGGGACCATGCTCTACGAAGCAAGCGGCTACCTGAGCGACCTGCGCGTGTCGCCCGACGGGCGGCGGGTGGCGTTCTTCGAGCACCAGTGGCGCTTCGACGATCGGGGCTGGGTGAAGGTCGTCGATCGCGAGGGCGACGTGACAACGCTCTCCGCCGAGTTGTGGGGATTGCAAGGGCTGGCCTGGGCGCCCGAGAGCGACACGATTGTCTTTTCGGCCAACGCCGTCGGAGGCAGCGTGCTGGAGCCGATGGCGGTGAGCGCGTCGGGCCGCGGCCAGCCGCGACCGGTGTTCGGCGTGCCCGGCCGCTTCATCGTCCACGACGTAGCGCGAGACGGGACCTGGCTCGGCGTCCGGGAAGACCTTGCGCTCGGGGTGCGCGCGCGCGTGCCGGGGCAGGACAGCGAGCGGGAGCTGTCGTGGCTCGGATCGTCGGGCGCGCGCGGGCTCTCGCGTGACGGCCGGTGGTTGTTGATGGTCGACGTCGGCAGGCGCGGCGGACGCGACTACTCGGTCGTCGTGCGGCAGACGGATGCCTCGCAGACCATCCGCCTCGGCGCGGGATTTCCGCAGGGCTTCTCGCCCGATGGTACGATCGCCGCGGCCATCACCGCGGAACCGCCGCAGCTTCTGCTCTACCCGATTGGAGCGGGCGAGCCGGCCAGGCTCGATCGCGGTCCGCTGGACCGGATCACGTCCGCGTCGTGGTTTCCGGACGGCACGCGGTTGTTCGTCTGCGGCGCCGAGCCCTCGCGCGCGCCTCGCTGCTACGCGCAGGGACTGAGCGGCCCGCCAACGCCGGTCACCGCCGAGGGGGTAGTCGGCTCGCTCGCGCCGGATGGGCGCACGATGCTCCTCACCCAGCCGAACGGTTCGGTCCAGGTCTCCAGCGTCGGAGACGAAACCTCCAGGCCGGTCAACAGCATCACGAGCGGCGACCGGCAGATCGCATGGAGCCATGACAGCCGCGCCGTCTACGTCCAGCGCGGCCTGCAGTCACCCGCCACGGTCGAGCGCGTCGACCTCGAAACCGGTGCGCGGGCAGCGGTCCGGCGTCTGGCCCCCGAAGGCGTCGGCGCCGTCGCGACGCTCTACGTGCAGGACTGGCAGGAAGCGGGACCGTGGTACGCGTACAACTACACGAGCCTGCCTTCCACGCTGTTCGTCGTTCGAGGGGCGATGAAGTAGGTTTCAGGAACGCATCATGGCGTGGTCCTTCAAGCTCGCGCGCATCGCCGGCATCGACGTCTACATCCACGCGACCTTCCTGATGCTGCTCGGCTGGATTGCGCTCATGCACTGGAGCCAGGATCGGAGCCTGGCCTCGGTGTTCAACGGCGTCGGCTACATCGTCGCGCTGTTCGGCTGCGTGGTCGCCCACGAGTACGGTCACGCGCTGACCGCCCGGCGCTACGGCATTCGGACTCAGGACATTACGCTCCTGCCGATCGGCGGGCTCGCCCGCCTCGAGCGGATGCCGGACAAGCCGTCGCAGGAACTGGCGGTGGCGCTCGCCGGGCCAGCGGTGAACGTGGTGATCGCCGCGGCGCTGTTCGCGTGGCTCTCCGCCACGGGATGGCACGAGAGCGCCGACATCGGCGTCACGACCGGTGCGCTCGTTCCGCGGATCATGGTCGCCAATGCCTTCCTGGTCGCGTTCAACCTGCTGCCGGCCTTCCCGATGGACGGCGGACGGGCGCTGCGCGCACTGCTCGCAGCGCGGATGCCTTACGCCGAGGCCACGCGGCTCGCGGCCTCGATCGGTCAAGGGATGGCGATGCTGTTCGGCTTTCTCGGGCTGTTCGGCAACCCGATGCTGATCTTCATCGCCCTCTTCGTCTGGATCGGCGCCGGGCAGGAAGCCGGCATGGTGCAAGTGAAGTCGGCGCTCGCTGGCGTGAGCGTGCGAAGCGCGATGCTCACCCGGTTCCGGGCGCTCGAGCCGTCACAAACGCTTGGGGACGCCGTGGACCTGCTGCTCTCCGGATCGCAGCAGGACTTCCCCGTCGCCGACGGCGGGCGCCTGGTCGGGATGCTGCCTCGTTCCACGCTGATGAAGGCGCTGGCCGCGGCCGGGCGTGACGCAACAGTCGGCGCGCACATGCAGCGCGGCTGCGGTGCGGCAAGCCCCGACGAGCCGCTGGAGCCGGTGCTCGCGCGGCTCCAGGACGAGTCGTGCCGCACCCTGCCGGTGCTCGCGCCCGGCGGGACGCTGCTCGGGCTGTTGACGCTCGAGAACGTCGGCGAGCTGCTGATGGTGATCAGCGCGACGCGGACCGGGTATCATGCAACCGCCAGCACAAAGGAGACCCATGCTTCCTGAACACGACCGCCGCACCTTCATGGCCGCGCTCGGCGGCGCAGCCGCGCTGTCATTGGGGCCGGTGGACGCGTCCCAGGCGCCGCCCCAGGCCGCGCCGGGGAACACGATCGACATCACCTGGTTCGAGGGGTTCAGCGGCACGCACAAACAGGTGTTCGATCTCGGCTCCTTCGACCTGTCGTTGGACACGCCATTGCGGCAGGCGGTCACTTACCTCGCCGCGCACCAGATGATCAACAAGCTGGAGCCGCCGAAGGACGTCAACGTCATCATCGGGATCTCGCACAAATCGTTCCCGATGAACGCGAGCGACGCGTTGTGGGAGAAGTACAAGCTCGGCGAAGTCTGGAACATCAAGGACCGGGCAACCGGCAAGCCCGCGGTGCGTAACATCTTCGTGGACGGCCCCGCGCCGGGCGCGGCAACCGTGAAGGCGCTTCAGGGCCGCGGCATCGTGTTCTGGCAGTGCAATTTCGCGCTCGGCGCCATCGCCGGTGAGCTCGCCGAGGACACCGGCGGAAAGGCCGCCGACATCCGCGCCGATCTCGTGGCCGGGCTGCTACCTGGCGTCCGCATGGTCCCGGCCCACACCTGGGCCATCGGCTACGCCCAGGAGCGCGGCTTCACCTACGAGAAGCTGTAACCATGCGGCGCGTCCTCGCGGCGGCGCTCCTCGCCGCCGTCACGCTCGGCGCTGGCGGTACCGATCAGACCTTCATCGGCGTGATCTCCGACAGCGTGTGCGCGCTGAGCCACGGCTCGATGCGCATGGGGCCGACCGACGCCGAGTGCGCGCAGGCGTGCGTCGAGGAACATGACGCAACCTTCGTGCTGGTCGACGAGAAAGCGGTTTACAAGTTGAGCGATCAGCGCGCGCCGAAACCGTTCGCCGGCAAGAAGGTGAAGGTCGTCGGCACGCTCGACGCGGCAACCAAAACCATCACCGTCACGTCCATCACCGGCGCGTAACAGGTTGCTGAAAGAACCAGCAACCTGAAGGCAAAAGGCAGAAGGCAGAAGGCACAAGGCACAAGGCAGAAACGCCACTCCCCAGGCCCAGGCCCCAAGCCCCAGGCCCCAAGCCCCAAGTCTCAAGGCGCCGGCTCGAGCCGCAGCAACACCCCGTCGTCCTCGTCGGTGATGACGTAGAGCAAGCCGTCAGGTCCCTGACGCACGTCGCGAATCCGCTGGTGCAGATCGGTCAGCAGCGTCTCGCGGCGAATCTCCTCCAGCTTCGCGTTGACCACGACGCGCTCGAGGCCGCCGGTGCGGGGAATCTCGCCGCGGCGGGCGCTGCCGATGAACACGTTTCCCTTCCATGCCGGAAACCGATCGCCGGTGTAGACCGCCAGCCCCGTCGGTGCAATCGACGGCAGCCACACGACCAGTGGTTGTTCGACACCGGCGGGCAGCGGGGTCTCGGAGATGCGCGCACCGTCGTAGTTGCGGCCGTAGCTCGAGGTCGGCCAACCGTAGTTGCGGCCCGGCAGGATCACGTTGAGCTCGTCGCCGCCGTTTGGCCCGTGATCGCTCGCGAGGACCGCACCGCCCGGATGGACGGCGAGTCCCAGCTGATCGCGGTGCCCGATCGAGAAGATCTCGGGACGGGCGCCGGCCCGCGACGC
>DATJFF010000081.1:0-3717 GCA_035495795.1 Vicinamibacterales bacterium | reverse complement strand
GGGGACATCGTGTCGCGTCGGGAGTTCGTGGGCATCGGAGCGGCCGTTGCCGGGGCGTCGTTGCTGGGAGAACCGCTGCTCGCGACGGCGGCGGTCACGTCACCGCGTGGCGCCACGCGCGCGGCGCCGAGCGATCGCGTCAGGTTCGGAATCATCGGTGTAGGCATGCAGGGCAGCGGGCTACTCGGCACCGCGATTCACCTGCCGGACGTCGAATGCGTCGCCGCCTGCGACCTGTACGATGGGCGCCACGTGCTCGCCCGTGAGATCGTCCGCCCCGACCTGCCGGTGACGCGCCGCTATCAGGAGCTGCTCGACAACAAGGACATCGACTGCCTGATCGCCGCCGTGCCGGATCACTGGCACCGCCAGGTCGTCATCGACGCCGTGAGCGCGGGCAAGGACATCTACTGCGAGAAGCCGATGTCGCATACCGCGGAGGATGGCGTGGCGATGCTCGACGCGGCGAAGAAGAGCGGACGCATCGTGCAGATCGGATCGCAGCGCGTCAGCTCGCAGGTGTGCGCGAAGGCGAAGGATCTGATCGCCCAGGGGAAGATCGGTGACCTGATGCTGGTAGAGGGCTGGCTCGGCCGGAACGATCCAAGCGGCGCGTGGCAGTATCCGCCTCCACCCGACCTGTCGCTTCAGAACCTCGATTGGGACACGTGGCAGGGTCGCGTGCCGAAGCGTCCACTCGACCCGAAGATCTTCGCGCGGTGGCGCTGCTGGAAGGAATACGGGACTGGCGTCGCGGGCGACCTGCTCGTGCATCTCGTGAGCGGCATGATCTACATGTTAGGCATGAACCGTCCGCCCACGCAGGCGATGTCCGTTGGCGGAATTCGTCGCTGGCCCGACGGCCGCAACATGCCGGACGTCCATGCCGTGTCGTATTACTACGGCGATCTCCCCGTCTACCTGCGCCTCAGCCTAGGCACATCGATGCCCGAGACGTATCGGATTCAGGGCTCGAAGGGACTGCTCGAGGTCACCGGCTCCACGGTCACGCTCACGCCGCAGAGTGGGCGCGACATGTATCCGAGCTATTACACGGGGAGCTATCCCCACGCGATGCGCGAGGCGTATATGCGTGAGTGGCACAAGGAGAACGACCCGCAGATCGCGCAGATGCCGCTCGAGGAAACGATCACGTTCCGTGGCCCGGACTTCGACGAGCTCGCGCCACACCTCACGACGTACTTCGACGCGGTGCGCTCGCGGAAGCCGGTGACCGAGGACGCGACTTTCGGTCATAACGCGGCGCTCGCGTGTCACATGGCGAACGAGTCCTACTTCCGAAAAGCCATCGTTAGGTGGGACGAGGCGTCTCGAACGATCAAAACAGCGTAGGACTGATAGCTGTTGACTGGTAACAGGTTACTGGAACAGGTAACTGGTTACTGGAACTGGTTACAGGTAATCAAAACCCCCGGGATGCCTCTCTCGCGAGATGCGCATCCCGGGGTTCAAATAACCAATTACCAATTCCAGTAACCTGTAACCTGTTCTGTTGCGCCGTTTCCTATTTTGAAAAGTTCTTGTTGAAAATCGGCAGCACACGTGTCGCTTTCGGATTGCTCTTGGCGATGTTGATCAACCCGATCTGCGCGCCGCGGAGATCGTGCGCGTAGTTCACCACGCCGATCGTCCAGCCTTCCTGCCGGCCCTTGATCTGGCTATAGCCGGCGACCGCGACACCCTGAAAGCGCCCCTCGCGCTCGACGCGGAACATGATCGGCGAAATGACGCCGCCTTCGACGTCCATGCCGCCCACGCCGAGGCCTCCGATCGCGAGCCCGCGAATGCGCGAGCCGCCGATGCCAAGGCCACCGATCCCGACGCCCCTGAGTGTTCCACCGAAACCGGCACCCAGGCCGCCGATCACGAGGCCGGTGATATCGCCACCGGCGCCGATGCCCAGGCCTCCGATGCCAATGCCCGTGAAATCCCCACCCACTCCGCCGCCAAGGCCACCGACCAACAGTCCCTTCGCGGTACCGCCCGCGCCGACACCGAGCCCGCCGATCGCCGCTCCCCTCAGGTTGCCGCCGGTGCCGAAGCCAAGACCACCGATGCCGATTCCCTTCACGTCGCCACCGGCACCGGCTCCGAGACCGCCCACGAACAGGCCAGTCATGTGACCACCCATGCCGGCGCCAAGGCCGCCAATGGCGATGCCGTTGAGATTCCCGCCGCCGCCCATGCCCAGGCCAGCGATGCTGATGCCGCTGATGTCGCCGCCGCCACCCATGCCGAGACCGGCGAGCATGATGCCTCGCATGTCACCGCCGCCACCCATTCCGAGGCCGGCGACGCCGATTCCGGAGAATCGACGCTCGACCCCGAAGCCGAACACGCCGACCCCGAGGCCTTTGAGCTCGCTCGCGCCGGTCAGGGGCAGCCCGATCGCCAGTCCGTTCACGCGGCCGGCTCCGTTCTCGTACGGGTTCCAGAGCGTCAGGTTGACGCCGTTCGCCTCCACGAGCCGCGAATCTCTATAGTTGAACCGAAGGCCGGTCCACTCCTTCGAGTCGCCAAAGCTGACGCCCTTGCCGTTGACACCGATGTCGAGGCTTCGCCGGCTGTCGCCCTTCCGGTCCTTGTCGGGTTGGTCCTGGGCGCGAAGGCGACTGGGGATGACGAAAAGGGCGGCGCCGAATACGGCGGCCGCCACGCGAACGAGGCGTGGGGTCACAAGGGTTCCGTGTAGTTGTCCTCTGGGGAGTACGGCGGGTTGGAGGCTCGGTTTCAGGAGCCGGGTCCCTCGATCTTGTCCTTCCGCACCAGCAGTGCCTGGAAGGCCGGCATCGACCGCAGCGGGTCGAGCAGCGGGTCGCGTTGCAGGTGCAGCTGAAAGTGCGCATCAGCCCGCGGCGTGTATCGCGACAGCAGCCGGATCGCCCGGTTCTTGTCCCCGGTCGCGACGAGCCCCCAGGCCAGATAGGCGGCGTCGTGCAGCGTCGGGCGGAGCGTATCGGTCACCGCCATTGCCTGACGGATCAACGAGCTGGCTGTGGCCTTGTCGCCCTGACGCATCGCGACGTCGGCCAACCCGGCCGCGGCGAACCCTTCATCCGGCCCGTTGCTCACGCGCATCTCCGTGCGGAAATCCTCCGCCGCGCGGGCCGTGTCGCCGCGGAGCAGCTCCGTCATGCCTAACGCCTGACGAATGAGGATGTGCGCCGGGTCGATCCGTTTCCCGGTATTCGCCCACACGAGCGCGCTGTCGTACTGCCGCGCCCACATGAAGTGCAGTGCGTAAAAACCCAGCGTGTTCCGATGCGTCGGGTCTATACGAAGCGCGTGCCGGTATGCGTTCACGGCGCGAGCCGGCTCGAGGCTGTCCTCCCACGCTACTCCCGCGTAATACCACGCGTCGGCATTGGTCGAGTCGAGCGCGATTGCACGCTCCAGCGCGGCGAGGTGCGCCTGGCGGCTCGTCGGCTCGATCTCACGAAGCGCGACTGCCCGCCCGACCCAGACGTACGATCGTGTGCTGTCTGCATCGAGCGCGCGGTCGCTGGCCTCGAGCATAAGAGAGACCAGGCGATCTGAGGCGACGTCGGGAATTTCGTAGCCCCGGTAGTTCGCCTGCGCGTACGCGCGGACGAGTCCCGCCCACCCCTCGGCGAAGCTCGAATCTCGTGCGATGGCGGCCCGGAACAGGCTGACGGCGTGCTGCGTGGCTGACTCGGTGCGGCGATCCGTCTGGTA
>DATJFF010000080.1:0-69693 GCA_035495795.1 Vicinamibacterales bacterium | reverse complement strand
ATGGCCGAAGAGCGGGAACGACTCGGTGAACGAGCCGCGGCCGAGGATGATCTCGGCGCGGCCGTTCGAGAGCGCGTTCAGGGTGGAAAAGCGCTGGTAGACGCGCACCGGATCGTCGGTGCTCAGCACCGTGACCGCGGTACCCAGGTGAATGCGTTCGGTTCGCCCGGCGATAGCGGCGAGCACGATCTCCGGCGCCGACACGGCAAAGTCCTTCCGGTGATGCTCGCCGACGCCGAAGAACGCCAGCCCAAGCCGATCCGCGAGCACCGCCTCTTCGACAACGTTGCGGAGGACCTGTGCCTGGGAGAGCGGCTCGCCGTCCGCGTCGACCGTGACGTCTCCGAAGGTATCGAGGCCGAGCTCGATGGTCGCGTTCCGCGCCGGTAGTGCCATCCGCCCAGTCTATCCCGCGCTCGATCGCCGCCCGTCTGCGCTGGCAGCGCGGGTCCCTCTCAGCGCAGGAGCGCCGCCGCTGCGTCGAGCTCCGCCTTCATGCGATCGAGAGCCCGTTCGATACGAACGACCTCGCGGGTGACTCGTTCACCGTCCTTCACGCGCAATGCTTCGGCAAGTCCGGGGAACGGCTGCCCGTCGTACAACGAGTAGATGTTCCACCCGTAGAAGACGTGCCTGTACCACTTCGTCTCCAGCGGCCCGTCATCGTCGGCAAGCTTCTGCTCCATGCGGGCGAGGCGATCGTTCAGCGGCGCAAGGGTGGCCGCGGGAATGTCGGCTGCAGACAGGTGCCGGTCGAGCGTCTCCTCCAATGACGTTGCAGCGGTCTTCACACCATCCGCGCGTGAACGAAGACCCGACACGTCGAGAGGTGCTCCCGCGTCCCTCGCCCAGCCTTGCGCCGCCTGGATCGCCTCCTCCAGCTTCGCCGCGTAGTGCGAGAAGCGGAACGGCAGCACCGTGGCGTTGCTCATGCGGATCGCCAGGGTCCCCAGCACGCGCGCCATCTGAACACCTTGCAGAAATCCGGGGTCTGCGATCTTTTCGACGTAGGCGCGCGAGTCGTAGTTGGTGTGATAGGTGCCGTATCCGTACCCGTTCTCGCCGATGTACTCGATGGCCATGGTCGGCACGCCGAGGTGGTCCTGGAACGGCACGAAGTCGGCGCCGCTGCCCAGCGGTTTGAGATCGGGAACGAACGATGCGGTGTCGCCGGTGCGCGAGGTGGTCGGCTGCCGGGCCAGCTCGGACCGCCGCCACGCGTCGAAGACGGTGCCTTCGGCTTCGGGGATGTCCTTCGCGACGTCGGCCACGAAGTCGCGAAGCGAGGGAACCCCACCTGGATCGAAGCGGCCCTTCATGTACATGTCGATGTTCACGTACATGATCAGCTCGTCCTGCAGCTGCTGCTTCAGCTCCTCGGCGAACTCCGTGGAGCCGACCAGCCCGAGCTCCTCCGCGTCCCAGAACGCGAGGGAGATCGTCCGCGCCGGACGCCACCCGCTTTTCGCGAGCGCGCCCAGGCTCTTCGCCACTTCGAGCATGGCCGCGGTTCCGGTGCCGGGATCGACGCCGCCGAACGTCCACGCATCGTGGTGTGTGCCGAACAGGACGCGCCGCTCGGGTGTCATCGTGCCGTGCAGCGTCGCGACGACGTCGTAGATGGGCCCGAGCTTCTGGTCCATGTCTACAGCCAGGGTGGCGGCGGCCGGGCCGGGCCCCACGTGATAGGTGAATGCGAGTCCGCCCTTGAACGATGCAGGCGCTTCCGGCCCTTTCAGGTTCGACAGCAGGTGCTGCGCTTCACCCCAGCTGATTGGCACCACCGGGATCTTCGGCAGCGTCGGCGCTGTCTTCTCGGCGATGCGCGGCGCGTCGCTGGTCGCGGCAATGCCAGGCGTCAGCGCGTCGCCGTGCCAGTACCAGCTGTACTTCGCGTTCCCCCGCTGTAGCATCTGCTCGCCGCGCCAGTAGCCGTTCGGCCACGCCGGTCCTTTCGCCTCGCCATCGTCAGCGGGGTCGCTGTAGAGGATCAGCGCGCGGGCGCCGGCCTGCTCCGCCGTGTGGGTCTTCACCGCGCGGTGGCTCCGCCCGTATCGGGCGACGACGATCTTGTCCGTCACCGAGACCCCAAGCCTCGCGAGCTGTTGATAGTCCGGCGGAAGCCCGTAGTTGACGTAGACGATCGGACCCGACGCGGTGCCCGACGCCGAATACGAGACGTAACCGCCACCCAACTCTGGATGCGATGACGTCGGATCGCCCGGAATCGCCGGCTCGTCGAGGCTCAGGGTTCGTCGCTCCGGCGCGGTCATGGTCAGCGCGATCTTGCGAGGCTTCGAGTGGAGCACCTGATATTCGTGCACCTTCACTTCGAGCCCGAAGGCGTCCAATTTCTGGCGAAGGTGCTCGGCGACCTCCTTCGACGCCGGCGATCCTGTCGGATGCGGGCGGGCGGTCAGCGCCTTGTGCTCGGTCGAGATCGATTCCGCGCTCAATCCGTCCGCGAACCGCTGCTCGACGGCAGCGGTGGTGGCCGACGCAACGGCGGTATAGCCAAGACGCGTCCGGGTGGCGGCCGATTGGGGCTCCGTGCGGGCGCAGGCCGCCGCCAGCGCGACGGCAATCAGTGCAAGCAGCGCTCGATCGCTCATCGCTGACTTCTCGCTTTGCCGGCTGCTGTCGTCTCGGTGGCCGGTACTGGCAGCTTTCGCTGCTGGAGGTCCCGCTCGCGGTCGATGTAGCGCTCGCCGCTGGTGATCCAGGAGGGCGCCGGCGCACCGGCCAGGTAGTGATCGAACCATTCGAGGATGCGATGGTGGTAGTCGATCTGGTTCGCCCTCTTGCGGAGGCCGTGATCCTCGCCTCCGTATTGCAGCAGCACGACCTGCTTCCCGGCGCGGCGGGCAATGTTGTAGAGCTCGACGCCCTGGTGCCAGAAGACCGTGCCATCGCTGTCGCCGACTTCAACCAGCAGCGGCGTTTTCATCGTGTGGGTGGCGAAGACGGCCGAGTTCCGGATATACGCCTGCAGGTCTTCGTACAACGGCACGGCCATCCGCTGCTGTCCGGTCTCGATGTGGTCGGTCTCGGCAATGCCGCTCGACCAGTGGTGGTTTCCGTAGTTGCTGACCAGGTCGGTGATCGGTGCACCGGCGACGGCCGCCGCGAAGATGTCGGAGTGGGTCGCCAGGAAGACGGTATCGAAACCGCCCCACGAGTGACCGACGATCCCAATCTTCTTCATGTCGGCGGCTCCCATCTGAATCACCTTCTGCACCGCCGGAACTACCGAATCAACGACAGACAAGCCCGGCTCCCGCGGGCGGAAGACGATATCGGGCTGCAGATAGAGATAGCCATGGGTGGTGAAGGATGCGGCGTTGTAGTAGTCGCGCTCGCTCGGCATCGAGAACTGGTGCACGCCGTCGGAAAGCTTTTCGTACATATAGACGACCATCGGGTACTTCTTCGACGGGTCGTAATCAGCAGGGTAGAAAACCGCCGCCTGGAGCGGCACGCCCTGCACGCTCTTGTACTCGATGAGTGCAGAGCGCCCCCAGGCATACTCGCTCATGAATGGGTTGGTCCGCGTCACCTGGCGCGCGTCGGCGAGCCCGTTTTCACTGCTGAAGTAGTCAGGCGAGTCGTCGAAGTCCATGACGGAATAGACATACCGGTCCACGCGCTTCGCTTTTGCAAGTGCGGTGACCCGTTTGTCCATCCAGACTACGGCCGTGACGGAACCCCCGTGTTCCCCAGCGGAAATCCTCGAGTAGCCGGCCTTCTTCGACCGAAGCCCGAACGTCGACACGTACATGTGGTTCGTGCGATCGATGAACTCCTCGTCGCGATCGAGCCGCACGTAGCGGTGGCGGATCTCGTTGGCAGCGCCGTTGGTCAGGCGCGTCGCGCGCGTGCCATCGGTCGGGACTTCCCAGATGTCGTACTTGTCGTAGAGCAGCACTGCTCTGTCGTCCCGCGTCCAGCCGGCGATGCCGAACATCGGCTTGGTCGGGCCGGTTTCGTCGGACTCGACGTCCACGAACGAGGCCTTCAACGGTGCCGTGAGGTTCTTCTCCTGGCCGCTCGAGAGATCCCGCGCCCAGAAGTGATCGCCCCTTCGATAGAGCAGGTAGTGTCCGCCGGGACTCGGCTGCAGGTAGTCGTCCTCGATGCGCGTCAGCACCTCCGACCGCGCGCCTGACTTGAGATCGACGGTCCACGCGTTCGCGAATCCGCGGCCGATGCTGCGATCCATCGCAAACGCGTTGGTGTCCACCACGAGGGCGCGGGGCTGGTGGTGGATCGGCGTTGCTTCCTCGCCGAGGCGCTCGGCAATGCGGACGAAGCGCCCGTCCTCGACCGAAAAAGCCGCCAGCATCGAGCGCTGCCGCTCGCGCTTCGCGTCGATCTTCTGTCGCGCCATCACGGTGGTGTCGGCGGGATGCCACACCTGCACGTCGGGCAGTTCATCGACGTTGCCGCTCGTCGCGGCCAAGCGGCGGCTCAAGCTCTCGGCCGCGGGTCGGGCGGGTTTCGGGAGCCACGGACCGACGCCGACGTAAATGATCGACCCGTCTTCCGACCACTGCGGCGGCCGGAATCGCACGATGCGAAGGTGTTCGTTCAATCCGCTGCCTGCATCGAGCACCTTAGCCGACGGCTGGGCGAGGCCTGTGTCGCTCCATGCGAGGACGACGTTGCTTGGCCCGTCACGGTCGTCCCGCGCTTGCGACCGCAGCACGGCCAGCGAGGCCGCGTCTTTCCGCCACGCCAGGCCGCTGTAGGTGGAGCTCGAGGAGTCCAGGACACGCAGGGTTCCGCTCGAGGCATCGAAGAGCTGCACGCCGTTCCCGATGCCGCCCTCGACCGTCACCGCGAAGGCGAGTCGCGCCCCCTGGTCCTGCCAGGCCATCTCCGACACATTGGCGAACGTGGTGTCGCGGCCGGTGATCACTTCGCGCACGGTCAGCGCTGTACCGGCCGCTGGCGTCTCGTCGGCGCCTGCCGGCGCCGCGGCTGCCGTCCCGGCGGCAGGCTCCGGCGCATAACGGCGGAAAGCGAGGTGCGTGCCGGTCGCGCTGAACGCGAACGACTCCACGTCCTCGATCGTCTGAACCTTTCCCGTCGCGAGCTCGATTAACGCCAGGGACTTGTGGACCGGCTTCTGATCTTTCTTCAGCTTGGCTTCCTGTTCCTCCGAGACGCCGGTCAGGCAGGCGAGCCAGCGCGAATCGTCGGAGAACGCCGGCTGCTCACCGTAGGGCAGCGTCACCGCGTCGCCGCCCGTGGCGGGCTGCACGCGCAGCTGATCCTGCCGGTCGGCGCGGCGGATGCCGTACACCAGCCAGCGTCCGTCCGGGGAGAGCGGTGTGCGCTGTGGGACGAGCAGTTCCCATCGTCCGTACTCCTCCGGTCGCAACGAGCGCGGCGACTGCGCCTGGGGCGCAGCAGAGAGCAGCGCCAGAACGAGGAGGAACGATAGAGGTCGAGGCATCGGGCGATGTTACGCGATGCCGCGGCGTAAAATCCCCGGCATGTTCCGTACGACCGTCGCAATGAGGACACAGATGATGGACCGACGAACGGCGATTCGATCCGGTGGCGCGGCGCTCGTCGGCCTGGGGCTGGCCGGATGCGGCTCGTCGGGCGCATCGAGAGCGGCCACGACCGCGCGCCGCGCCCCGATCCGGCTCGCCCGGCCGCGCCTCTCATGGGAGCGCGTGATCCGAACCACCGTGGGCCTGCGGCCGCACCGCGACGGCGGCTTCGTCCTGCGCGCCGGCAAGCTCGATGACAAGGTGCTGATTCACAACTACGGTCACGGCGGCGCCGGCATGTCGCTGGCGTGGGGTTGCGGAACGCTGGTTTCGGAGCTGGCCCGGCCAGCTGATGCCGAGCGGATTGCCGTGATCGGCTGCGGCTCGCCTGGCTTGTGCACCGCGATCCAGCTGCAGCGCCGTGGCTACGCCGTCACCATCTACGCCGCGACGATGCCGCCGGAGACCACCTCGAACATGTCATGGGCCGGCTATACGCCGACGACGGCGTTGATCGAGCCGGAGCGGCGCACCCCGGAGTGGGACACGCAGTTCCGGCGCGCAGCGGAGATCAGTTACCGGCAGCTGCAGCTGATGACCGGCCCGCGGTACGGCGTGTACTGGATCGACAGCTACAACGCCACCGACGATCCCGAGCCGCCGCCTCCAGGACCAGGCGCCGATCTCGTTCCGCTGGAACTTCGCGCCGGCCGCGATCGCGAGGTGCTCGGTCCCGGCGAGCATCCCTTTCCGACGCGATACGCGATCCGTGCCTCGAACCTCGCCATCGAACCGTCGATCTACCTGCAGTCGCTGGTCGACGACTTCGTCCGCTACGGCGGGCGCCTCGTCTTCCGGCGTTTCGACTCCGCGCGGCAGTTCGCGTCGCTCGCCGAAGCGGTGATCGTCAACTGCACCGGTCTTGGATCGCGCGAGCTCTTCGGCGACGAGGAGCTCGTGCCGATCAAGGGGCAGCTCACGTTCATGGTGCCGCAAACCGAGGTCAACTATCGCGTGTCGGCCCGGCTGCCGGACGGGACCAACGTCGGCATCAACCCGCGCAGCGACGGGATCGTGGTTGGCAACTCGCAGGAGCCAGGGGTCTGGTCGCTCGATGTCAACCCGGAGATCCGGCAGCGCAACGTCGACGCGGCGATCCAGTTCGTGTCTCAGATGCGGCAGGCAGGAGACAGGAGATAGGAGGCAGGAGCCAGGGGAAAGCAGGAACCCAGGAACTAGGAATCAGGAACTGGGAAGGCTCTTCTACAATGCGAACATGCTTCTGACTCGACACGCCGTCGCGCCGCTGGCGCTGGCGCTGGCCGCTTTGACGGCGGTGCCGGTCTCGACCCAGAAGCCAACCGCCGATGCGCCTGAGCTGCTGGCGCTCTCGCGGCAGATTGCGGTTCGCGAGGACTGGCTGGAGCAGCGCCACGCGATGCTGCTTCCGCTGATGCGCAAGCACGGCGTGAGCATGTGGATCGTCGTGAACGAAGAGTTTCACGACGACCCGCTCACCGCCTACGTGGCGCCGCCGCGCCCTTACGCGGGGAACCGCGATTTCTTCGTGTTCGTCGATACGGGCGCCGACGGACTGAAGCGCATTGCCATCACCGGGTACTCAGAGGACAACCTCAAACGGTTCTTCGAGTCCCCCGACGAGCCGGTCCCGGCCGACAAGCGCCTGGCGCAGCTGGTCGAGCAGTACGATCCAAAAACGATCGCGCTGGGCATCGGCGGGCCCCGCGGCGTGACGCGGTCGCTCACCTACGAAACCCACGCGTTCATCAGCAAGGCGGTCGGCCCGAAGTACGTGGCCCGGTTCACGAGCGCGGCGGATCTAATCGAGGAATACCTCGACACTCGCCTTCCGGAGGAGAAAGAGCACTACACCACGGCCGTGGCGCTGACCGAGTACCTGACGCGGCGCGCGCTATCGAGCGAAGTCATCACGCCCGGCAGAACGACGGTCGGTGACGTCCGCAACTGGCTCTACGATGCGCTCGGCGCCCATGGTGTGAGGACATGGTTCCAGCCCGATCTCCGGGTGCAGCGCCGCGGCGGGACCAATTCCACCTCGCGCGGATTTCTCGCGGTCGCGCCCGAGCGCCTCGTGATCGAGCGCGGCGATGTCGTGCACGTGGACTTCGGCCTCACCTACATGGGACTCGACACCGATTGGCAGAAGATGGCCTACGTCCTTCGCGAGGGCGAGACCGACGTTCCGGAAGGCCTGAAGCGTGCGATGGCCAACACCAACGCCCTGCAGGACGCGGTGATGCGGCGCCACTCGAAGCCCGGAAAGCTCGCCGGCGACGTGTATCTCGACACGATGGCGGAAATGGGAGAACGGAAAATCGAAGCGATGATCTATTCCCACCCGGTTGGCGCCCAGGGTCACGGGCTGGGTGCGTCGATCGATTTCCGGTCGTCGCAGCGCCAGGACATCGCGCAGCAGGCCCGCCGCCGGCTGCGCGGCGGCTCCTATATTTCAATCGAGCTGAACACCGCGACTGCCGTCCCCGAATGGGACGGTCAGAAAGTCTTCGTGATGATGGAAGACGTCGCCTGGCTCGACGAGGACGGTTGGCGCTTCTTCCGTCCGCGGCAGGAAAACTGGTACTTGATCAAGTAACGCGAATCTGGCGATCTCGTGATCTCGTGATCTGGTGATCAATCTTACGGATCTCGTGATCTGGTGATCGATCTTTTGATCTGGCGATCTATCTTCTGATCTGCTTCCTAGTTCCTGCCTCCTGCCTCCTGCCTCCTGCCTGTCTCCTGGCTCCTACTCGGCGCGGAGCGCGCTGATGGGGTTGACGGCGCTGGCGCGCCGGGCCGGCGTCCATGTGGCGCCTAGGGCGGCAAGGACGAAGCACGTGGGAACGAGGCTGAAGATCCAGGGATCGAAAGCCGGGACGTCGACGAAGACGCTGGCCATGACACGTCCCACGCCGATCCCAAGCAGCCATCCCGCCGCGATGCCCGCGACTGCCGTCGCGAGATTCTCCACGAGGATGAGCCGCAGGACTGCCGCAGGCCGGGCGCCGACCGCAATCCGCACGCCGATCTCGCGAGTGCGGCGGACCACGGCGTAGGCCGTGACACCGTAGATGCCAACCAGCGCCACGATCATCGCCATCGCGCCGAAGAACGCAAACATCAGCGTGGACAGCCGCAGCAGCCAGTACTCCGCTGCGGTTTCGAGGTGCGTCGCAAAGGTGCGGACGCCGAAAAGCGGCACTCCTGGCGCCTCGGCTCGGACTTCTCGCCGCACCAGGTCGACCAGCGCCGGGTCTGATCGGAGCGGACGAACGTGCAGGTGCACGTCGCTCACGAATTCCTGGCCGATTGGCAAGTACACCGCGCCTCCGGGCTCGCGTTCGAACAGACCGGATCGCGTCGCGGCGACGATCCCGATCACTTCCATCGGCTGGCTGGGCCCGCGCCCGCTCCGCGCCGCCCACTGGATCTGCTGCCCCAGCGCCGACCCGTCTGGCCAGAGTTTGCGCGCCAGCGCCTCGTCGAGAATGGCGACTCGCGATGGGCCGCCGCCGAACGCCTCGCCAGCGGTGAATGCGCGTCCGCGCAGGACAGGAACGCCCATCGCATCGAAATAGCCCGGGCCAATCGCATTGGTCCGGGCGTCGAACGCCTGTCCCTCCTCCGGTGTCGGCGGCTTCGCACCGGGCAGAGGGTTCAGGCCGGCCCGTTGGACGTCCTTGCTCAAGTTGATCATGCCGAGCGGAACGAGCGCGCCGACGCTGGCCGATGCGACGCCGGGCAGCTTCGCCAGCCGTTGTTCGAGCCGCTCGTAGATCGCGAGCGCCTGGGCCTCGCTGAGGCCACCCAGCTGCGCGTCCACCTCCGCGAGCACCGTGTCGTTGGCGTTGAACCCGAGCTCCGTGCTGGCCGACCCGAGCGCCATGCGGAAGAAGAGACCGGCAGCGATCAGCAGGCACATCGAAAGGGCCACCTGCGCCGCGACGAGTGGATTTCGTGGCACCAGCCGCCATTTGCGGGGCGCGGGATCGTCGCCGGCCTGGACCTTGAGGTCCGACAGGATGTCCGCGCCGGAGTGCTTCATCGCTGGTCCGAGCGCGAACCCGAGGGTGGCGAGCAGGCAGAAGCCGGCGGCGCCGGCGACAAGAACCGGCGTGGTCAGGCCCTGCAGCACGATCGTGATCGGCAGGATGGCCGACAGCGACGCCACGAGTGCGTCCACGGCGTAAAGGCCCAGACCCATGCCAAAGACGCCGCCGACTGTCGAGAGCAGCAGTCCTTCCACCAGCAACTGCCGGACGATGCGGGCCCGGCTGCTGCCGATCGCCAGCCGCACGGCGAACTCCTTGCGGCGGGCGCGGCCGCGCGCCAGCAGCATCGACGCCAGATTGAGGCACACGGTGAGCAGGACCGCGGTCGTCATCCCCATCATCACGACGCCGAGCATCTTGATCACGCTCTCGTCGGAGGGCGACGTGCTGGTGCCGAACTTCGGCAGCGCCGTCAGCGACAGCGTGTGATGCTCGTGCTCCGCGGGGAAGCTCCGCGCCAGGCTTTGGCCGAACAGCTCGACGCCTTTGCCGGCGGCCGCTTCGCTGATGCCGTCCTTCAAGCGGCCGACCAGAAACAGGTTGTACGCATTCGCACGCAGCAGCGAACGGTCGGCACCTTCCATGAACTCGGTCGCCAGCGAATGGAAGACGCCCAGTGGCAAGAACAGCTCCGGCCCGACCACGCTCATCGTCCCGCTGAAACCTCGAGGCGTGATCCCGATGATCGTGAAGGCGCGCTCGTTGACGCGGATCTGGCCGCCAACCAGCTCCGGATCGAAGCCGGTCCGCTGCCAGTACGCGTAGCTCGCGACGACGACCGGCAGATCCTGCCCCGGGTGATCTTCCTGCTCGGTGAAGGTCCGTCCCTTCAATAGCGGCACGCCGAGGACGGTGAAGTAGTTGGCGCTGACGATGGCCGCGAGCGCGCGCCTGGACTCCGTTCCCGTCCCGATTCCAACGAGAGTGGGAGCGTGCGCGAGAACGCCGCTGAACATCTCCGCGCCGGAGGCAACCTCCTGGTAGACCGGGTAGGAGAACGCCCGGTAATCGCCGGTGCGCGCGTCTCGCGCGTAGAGCTGGACGAGGCGGTCTGGATCCGGAAAGCCGCGCCCGGCAAGAGTCATCGCATACACGATGCTGAACATCGCCGCGTTCAGTCCGATGCCCAGCGCCAGGACAACGATGGCGGCGGCGCTGAATCCGGGAGTCTTGGAGAGGCGCCGGATCGAGACCTTCAGATCGCCCATAGCGTCCCTAGACGCTGAGGTGGGCGGGGTTGTTCCGCTCCGGCGCCGGCGAATCTGATGATCTGGAGAGCTGGTGATCTCGTGATCAACCTGGCGATCTCGAGATCTGGAGATCTATCTCGCGATCTGGTGATCTATCGATTGATCTAGTGATCTATCTGTGATCTGCGATTTGCTCGCCCCAAGACCTCAAGACCTCAAGACCTCAAGACCTCAAGACCTCAAGACCTCAAGACCTCAAGACCTCGAGACCCCGCCCTCAGCGGTGCAGCGCGACCAGCGTGCCGACCTCGACGACGTCGTTCGACCGCTCGATCCGGATCGTGGCCGACTGCGGGCGGACGGCGATGATGATGCCGTCTCCGATGCGGACCACCGGGCCGCGATCGGGCAGCGAGCGCCGGAACAGCGTGATGTGCTGGCCGCGGACCACGCCCTGGCTGTAGCCGCGATCGATCACCATCAGCTGGTTGGCCGTACCGGTGACGCGCCCGAGCTCGCCGAACACCACCTGAGCGGGATCCTCGTACTGCGGTTCGCCAGCCACATCCGCCATGACCAAGGGTAGCGGTTCGAACGGGGCCAGCGCGTCGCCGGCCATGAACTCGCCGCACGCGTAGACGACCACGACCACAGCCGATTCAGAGGTCGTTTCCACCACCTGCACCAGGCCCGCGTTCTGGCCGCCGAAAGTCGCCTGCTTCAGCGACAGCGACTTGTCGCCGTACTTGAACCGGTGGCGAACGACGTAGTTGTCCCCCTGCCGCATGCCCATGTCGGCGCCGACGTCGAGCACCAGCACGTCGCCGGGTCCGAACAGCTCACGGCGCGCCTCGTCGCGATGCCCGACGATGTGGCCGACGGTGACGTCCTCGACTCCAGGCTTGTCCGGTCCGCACACCGAGGCGAGCAGCGGCTTGGGCACCGGCACGGTCTTCGGCTGCTTGCGGAGCGGCGGCAGCGGCGCAACCGGCGGCGGCTTGGGCACCTCGCCGGTGACGGTGACCGTCTCGGTGAGCTGCGCCAGTCCGAGCTGCCGGTCGAGCACGAAGACCTCGCCCGGGCCGAGCACCACCGACGGATTCGTCCGGCTCTCGAACCCAGGCATCTCGAACGTCACTGCGTAGGTGCCCGGCGCGAGGGGTGGCGTCTTGTACTGGCCGACGTTGTCGGTCACCACGACAATCGGCTTCGACGATTTTTCGGGCGTCACCATCACGGTGGCGCCCGGGAGCGCAGCGCCGGATTCGTCGGTGACACGGCCGGTGAGCCGGGCCTGGTCGCCCTGTGCCGCGATCAAGGGCACCGCCGCCCATGCGCCGAAGACGACCGAGAACGCAATCAGGTAGGGGCGGAACTTCATCAGTGCGGCTCCAGGGGCTCTTCCCTGTATCGACCGCTGCCGCGGGCGACCTTAGGGCGCCGCGGGCAGGCTCCAGACTTCAGGCTCCAGGCTTCAGACCCCAAAGGCTCGTGTCACGCTGCAATCCCAAGCCCCAAGCCCCAAGCCCCAAGCCCCAAGCCCCGCTACTTCACCGTCGTCGGCGGCCGGCGGTGCTTCGTGGCCTGCTCGTAGGCGTAGGCGATGTCGAGCAGTTTCCGGTCGTCCCACATCCGGCCCAGGAACGAGATCCCCGCCGGGTATCGCCCGCCCATGTAGCCAGCCGGAACCGTGACCTGGGGCAATCCCGTAACCGCACTCTCCTGGCACGTGCCGGGCTCGCTGCCGTACCGCTCCGCGCCGCCTTCGTGCGTGTGAGGCCGCGCCTGGTTGGCAGGATAGAGCATCGCGTCGAGCTGCTCTCGGTCCATCAAGTCGACGAACAACTGACGGAATGTCTCGCGGCTGGCGTAGAAGCGCTTCGTCGCCGCTTCCAGTTCGGCGCCCGCCGCTGTGGGAGCGAGCGCACCTTCGAGCACCCGCCGACCCGCCGGCGCCATCTCGCCGGACGCGATAAGCTCTTCGACCGTGATCACCTTCTCTCCCGGCTTTACGCCGCGCGACAGGTATGCGGTCCAGCCCGCCTTCAACGATCCCGGTGCGGAGCGAAGCGCCGCCGCGTACTTCGCGTCGTAATCCGGGATCGCGACGTCGACAACGGTGGCGCCGGCCGTCTGCAGCTCCCTCACGACACGGTCGAGAATCTCCGCCGCCTCGCGCTCGCCGGTGATGCCGATGCTGCGCTGGCGGAACACGCCAATCCTTTTGCCCTTGAGCGTCGCCGTGGTGAAGCTCGCCGCGAACGACTCGGCCTTGTGGGCGTTGGCGTCCGCCGTGTCCGGATCCTCCGGGTCGCTGCCGGTCACGAGGTCCAGGGCGAGTGCGATGTCGCGTACGGTCTTGCCCATCGGACCGACCGCGTCGTTGTAGGTTCTCAGCGGCATCACGCCGGCCCGGCTGGTCAGCCCGCGAGTGGTGCGAATCGTTGCCAGCGACGCAAACCCGCTCGGGTTCGAGAGCGAGTTGCAGGTGTCGGTGCCGAAACCCAGTGCAGCGAGGCTGGCGGCGACCGAGGTCGCGCTTCCGCCGCTCGAGCCGGCGGTGCTGAGCGACGGGTCGTAGGCGTTGCCGACGGTGCCGCCGACGGTGCTGATGCCGAAGTCGCCGAACGGGAACTCGTCGAGATTCGCCTTGCCGAGGATGATCGCGCCGCCGGCCTTCATCCCGGCGGCGACCCGGGAATCGAGCCGCGGGCGATGATCGATGAGTGCCTTCGCGCCACCCGTAGTGGGGAGCTCGGTCGCGTCGATGTTGTCCTTCAGCACGATCGGCACGCCGTGATACGGGCTGCGGACGCGTCCCGCCGCGCGCTCCGCATCGCGGGCACGAGCGTCGGCGATGGCGTGCGGGTTCAGGGCCAGCACCGCGCGGAAGGTTGGACCGTTGCGATCGTAGAGCGTCAAGCGCGTGAGGTAGTCGCGGACGATGTCCTCGCTGGTCACGCCGCCGCGCGTCATCGCGTCCTGCAGATCCGTGACCGTTTTCTCGAACACGGTAAATGGCGCCGGCGGCGCCTGTGTCGGCAGGTTCCAGTTGGCGAGCTGGGCCCGCTGGCGGGGGGTGAGCCCGCGCACGTCCGGCTCGGCGACGAGGCGCTTGGCGATCGCGGTCACACGCGCGATCTCGCTGCCGGCCGTTGGCACCTTGCGGTCGGCGCCACTATAGGGCGCCTCGGACCACGAGGAGAGCAGGGCATCACGCCTGGCGATCGGGTATCCGCCGCGCGGGTCGTACACCTCGCTCAGCCCCTTCACGGCAAACGTCATCAGCGCCGAGGTTTGCCCCGGCTCGAGGCGCAAGGTGAACACGTAGCCGATGTGCGCGGGATCGTAGCCGGGATAGGCATCCGTAAACGGGTCGGCGTACATGTCGCCCGTTGAAGTGAGCACGCTGCGCGCGGTGCCGAGCACGTGCGCGGAGGGCCCGTGGCCTGAGGGCCCCTGCATTGGATCGGCAACGCTTCGAGCGTTCTGCATCACGGTCACGAACTGGTCGGCCGGATCGATGCGTCGATCGCCGCTCGAGGTTGTCGCGACCGCCACCCGTCCGCCGTCCTCGAACGCACCCGCCGCGCCGCCCCAGGCTACGCGTATCGTTCGCGGCTCGCTGGTGCTGTTGAAGAAGGTGTCGAAGTAGCGCAGGTAGTCGGCTTCCTTCGGCGCGTAGATGGCGCGCGAGACGACGATGCCATCGTTCAGGACGGGGGTGATGCTGTCGAAGCGCTCCCCGCCGTCGTGGGCGAGACCGAAACCGCGCAGGTACAGGTTCCGCACTGGGGGCGTCCCGCCTGGACGCTCCACTTGCAGCTTCAGGTAGCCGAACCCGTTGAACGGGTTCGCCCGTCCGCCGGTCGCGATTCCGCCACTGTCCTGGGCCCACGGCGAGGTGTCCTGGATGTCCCAGAACTGGCCGTCAGCCGATGGCAGCTTCGTGACCGCGCGCGAGGTGACGGTCATCAGGATCGCGATCACCATCGCGGACAAGAGGTGTCGGGTGATACGCATGGTCGGTGCGGTATCGTAGAACAGGAGGCAGGAGATAGGAGACAGGAGATAGGAAAGCCCCAAGACCCCAAGACCCCAAGACCCCAAGACCTCGAGACTTCAAGACCCGAAGACCTCGAGACCTCAAGACCCCAAGGAGACTCAATGCGTCGCCGTTTCGTAGCCACCGTTACCGCTGCAGCCTTGCTCGGCTGCGGCACCTTTGCCGTCGCGCAGACGGCGCCGGCCGCGCCCGCGGCGTCGGGCCCGTTCGTCGCTGGCGAGCCGCTGAAGCTGATGCCGAACACCAAGGTGTATGGCAGCTTCCGCTTCTCGGAGAGCCTGTCGTACGACGAGGCGCGCGACCTGTATGTCTCGGTCAACGCCGGGATGCCGCAGGAGATGGCGCCGAACGATGGTTACGTGTCGCTCGTCAACCCGGACGGCTCGGTGCACACGCTCAAGTGGATCGGAGTATCGCGAGCGGGGCTGACGCTCAATCACCCGCTCGGCAGCGACATTGCCAACGGCCGGCTCTACGTGGTGGACATCGATACCGTGCGGTGGTTCGACATGAAGACAGGGCAGCCGCTCGGCAGCGCCCAAGTCACCGGCGCCACACGACTGAACGATCTGGAAGTGGCCGCCGACGGCACAATCTACGCAACGCAGACCGGCGATCAGAGCCCGGCGAACTGGAAGGTCTACAAAGTGACGGCGCAGGGTGAGTCGTCGGTGTTCGTCAGCGGCGCGCCGCTCAACTTGCCGAACGGCATCGCCTTCGACGCCAAAGGCAACATCGTCGTCGTCAATATCGGCACCCGCGACGTGTTGACGTTCGCGCCGGACGGGAAGCTGCTCAACACCGAACAGGCCGTTGATGCCGGCAACGATGGGCTGGTCGTGCTCGCCGATGGCACCAAGTACGTGAGCAGCGTGCGCCAGGGAACGGTGTCGCGGATTCGGCCAGGACAGAAGGCGGAGATCGTCGCGTCGGGCATTCCCAGCGCCGCGTCGATGATGTACGACTCGAAGCGCAACCGGCTCGTGATCCCGATGAACGACTGGAACGCGATTGCGATCGTCGAACTCGGCACGAAGTGATCGGCTCTCGCCAGCGGCAGGAGCGGCCCGGTGCTGCCGGCTTGAGACTGGAACGATTGAACTCTATGATCGAAGGATCGTGAAATCGTTCGAAAGTCTTCATACCGCTCCTCCGCGCCCGACCCTGCTTGATTACCCTGTGATGTACACGGCGTTCAGATACGTCCCCCGCATCTCTGCTCGGGCGGTCTCTCCTCCGGATGCCTCGCTTTCCAGAGCGGGGTTCGCCCTCGTTTCCCGGCACGTCTCGAACCAGGGCCTTCTGCACGCGGATTTGTGGCGGCTTGCTCCGGCAGACGGGTGCGGATCAACATTGCTACGCTAGCAGGATGAGATTGCGCGCCCGAGCCGTCCTGTTGGCGGCCCTGTTCGCCACGGCGTGCGGCAGGGACCAGACCGCGGTGCGCGCGGCCGAGATCGAGCAGGGGAAGGAGCTGTATGCCGCGAACGGGTGCGGCACCTGTCACGGCGCGACCGGCAGTGGCGATGGCCCTGTAGCCAGGACGCTGAGCCCGCCGCCGCGGGATTTCCGGGATGCGTCGGCGTTCAAGAACGGCGCCGATCCCACGTCAGTGGCCAACACCATAGCGACCGGGCTGACCCGCGACGGCGGCCAGATGCAGTCCTACTTCCACCTGTCCGACCGGGAGCGGTTCCTGTTGGCCCGGTTCGTCATCTCGCTCCGCGAATCCGCGCCAATCGGAGTGACCCAAAGCGAGTTGAAGGTGTCCGACGCGTGGGTTCGCGAGCCGATGGGCAGTCGCGGAGTCACCTCCGCCTACGCAGTCGTGGAGAACCCCGGCACGACGGAATTGCGGATTGTCGGTATCACCGCCGACGTGGCCGGCTCCGTCGAGATCCACGAAATGACGCGAACCGGCGACATGATGAAGATGGCGCCGATGAAGATCGTGACCATCCCCGCACACGGAGCCTTTGCGTTCAAGCCGGGCGGGATGCACCTGATGCTGTTCGACGTGAAGCAACCGCTCAAGGAAGGCGATCACGTCACGCTCACGTTCACGGTCAGCACCGGCAGCAGGGTGACGGCAACGGCGGCGGTGAAGAAAGCGCAGACGCAGGAATGACGAGTCGTGTGATTGGTGTGGCGCTGATGCTCGCGCTTGCCGGCGCGTGCGCGGGCAAAGGCGACGAAGGCGAAGCCGGGCGGCCGCTGCCGAATCCGGATGCGTCGACCGAGCTTCCAATCCTGCCGATCGGCGGCGACTTCACGCTCACGGATCAAAACGGCCGGCCGTTCTCCTTGTCGTCACTCGAGGGGCAGGCGGTCCTGATCTTCTTCGGTTACACGATGTGCCCGGATGCCTGTCCGACGACGCTGTCGAAGCTCAGCACTGCGACGGCCAAGCTGTCCGGCGCCGAGCGGCAGCGCGTGAAGGTGCTCTACATCACCATCGACCCGGAACGCGATACGCCCGCCGTGATGAAGGAGCACCTGAGCTACTTCAGCGTTGACGCAACTGGTCTCACGGGCAGCGTCGACGACATCACGAGGGTCGCCGCGCAATTCGGCGCGCACTTCGAGAAGACAGGTGACCAGACCGCCGCCGGTTACCTCATGTCGCACACCGTCTCGGTCTTCGGCCTGGACGCAAAGGGGCGGACGCGTTTGCTCATCGATTACGACGCCGGCGTCGATTCCGTCGTGAAAGACATCCAGTACCTGTTGGCGGCTGGTTGAAACCTCAAGACCTCAAGACCCCAAGACCCAAGACCCTAAGACCCCAAGACCTTCTGTCACCCGAGCACGAAACCTTCGCGGCTGAACGGCGTCCGGCGCAATCGCTGGCCGGTCGCGGCGGCGATCGCGTTTGCCACTGCCGGCGCGATCACCGGCACGGCGATTTCCCCGAACCCGGTCGGCCGCATCGTGGACGGCACGATATGAACCTCGATCGCCGCCGGCGCCTCGCGATGCCGGATCAGCCGATAGCGATCGAAGTTCCCTTCGACGGCGCGTCCCTTGTCGATCGTGATTTCGCCGTAGAACGCATGGCCGAGACCATCGATGATGCCGCCCTGCGCCTGTGCCTCGACGCCCGAGCGGTTCACGACGATTCCGCAGTCGAGCGCGCAGGTGACCTTGTGCAGGCGGACCGTCCGGCGCGCGGCGGGCCCGGCCCCGTTTCCACCCTCCAGCGACAGTTCCACCACCTGTGCGCAGTACGAGCCGAACGTGTAGTGGGCGGCAAGGCCTCGCACGCGTCCTTCTGGAGGATGCTCACCGAAGCCGCCACGATCGGCGGCCAGCCGGAGTACTGCCGCCATGCGATCCGGGTTGTAGGGCGATGGTTCGTCACCGGGAATACGCAGATCGCGGGCTGCGCCGTACAGACCCAGGCGGAGATCCACCGGGCTGCGCCCGGCCAGCTGCGCGACTTCGTCGAGCAGCGTCTCGATGGCAAAGCCGTTCGCCACGTGCGCCGGCGCCCGCCACGCACCAGTGGAGACGCCGGACCGCGGCTCGGAGAATCGAAGCCGGACGTTCGGGATGTGCCATGGCACGAGATCGAGGTCGAGGTCGGGCTCGAGATCGTCGGAGACGCCGGCCACCATGCCGTATGTTTCCGTGCTCCACGCCGGCGTAGCCCCCCGGCGATATGCGTTGCGCGAGAGGTTCACGAGATGGCAGTCCCACGCGACGATGCGGCCGCCCGCGTCGAGCCCGATGCGGAACTGCCGCGCCCCGGCAGGGCGGTAGTAGTCGTGCCGCAAGTCGTCCTCGCGTGTTCCGACCACCTGCACCGGCGCCTTGATCCGTTGCGATACCACCGCGGCCTCGGCGGCGTAGTCCGACAGCAGCCGGCGTCCGAAGCCGCCGCCGAGCCGTGTCATCTGCACGTGCACGCGATCGACCGGCAGGCCCGTGACCGCCGCGACGACGCCCGCGCCCGACGTCTGCATCTGTAGCGGTCCGGTGATGTAGCAGTGCCCGTCGCGAACATCAGCCGTGCAATTGACCGGCTCCAGCGTTGCGTGGGCGAGAAACGGCGCCTCGTAATAGGCCTCCACGACACGCGCGGCGCCGTCGAGCGCCCTGGCCACGTCGCCAACCTGCCTCACACTGGTTCCGTCGCCGGCGGCCAGTTCCGTGAATTGGCGGGACAGCGAGGCGCTGCTCTCGTCGCGATACGGGCCCTCGTCCCACTCGAGCTCGAGCGCATCGCGCCCCTTGAAAGCCGCCCACGTCGACTCGGCGACTACCGCTACGCCGGGCTGCAGGAACGTCGGATTGGCATGGCCGTCGATCCGGACCACATCCAGCACGCCAGGTACCTGGCGGGCGGCGCGCTCGTCCACACGCGCCGGCCGGCCGCCGAACACCGGGCACTTGGAAATGGCGGCGAACCGCATTCCCCCCAGGCGTGTATCGATGCCGTAGAGCGGGCGGCCGCTAACGATCGCGTCATTGTCCACACCGCCGACGCGAGTGCCCATCAGCGTGAAGGCCGACACCTGCTTCCATGCCGGCTTGTCGGGCACGGCGCGCGTTGCCGCGCTCGCGGCCAGTTGCCCATACGAGAGGCGCCGGTTCGATCCGCTGTGGATGACCGCACTCTGTTCGGTGCGGCAGGCGTCTCGCGGCACGCCCCACTGCTCGGCGGCTGCGCTCGCCAGCATCTCGCGCGCGGCGGCGCCGGCGTTTCGATAGAGGTCCCACTCGGAGCGAATGCTGTCGCTGCCGCCGGAGCCCTGGCCGCCGAACTTCGCGCGATCGAGCTCCGCGTCGATGACCTTGATCCGCGCCCAGTCCGCGTCCATTTCGTCGGCAAGAATCATCGGGAGCGCCGTCTTGACGCCCTGGCCCATGTCGGGGTTCTTCGACCAGATGGTGATGGCGCCGTCGGCGTCGATGCGCACGAACCCGTTCGGCCGAAAGCCTGCGGAGGCCGGCGCGCCAGGGTCTGCCTGCACGGCGAGCGCATCCGCGATCCATCCGAAACTGAAAAGCGCGCCGCCTCCGGCGAGAGTGCTGGCGCGCAGGAACATCCGCCGCGACACCGCGCTCATCGCGCACCTCCGGAGTTGGTTTGCGCAGCCGCGCGTTTGACCGCCTCACGAATCCGCATGTAGGTGCCGCAGCGGCATAGGTTTCCCTGCATTGCCGACGCGATCTGCTCGTCGCTCGGGTTCGGCGTGCGCGCGAGGAGCGCCGCTGCGGTCATGATCTGCCCGGCCTGGCAATAGCCGCACTGCGGAACGTCGAGATCGACCCACGCCCGCTGCACGGGGTGGAGCGCATTTTCGACTCCCGGCTCCCGCCTGCCGACTGCCGGCGCGTTCGCGAGCCCTTCGATCGTGACGATCGCATGACCCGCAGCACGACTCAGCGGCAGCGTGCACGACCGCGTCGCGGCGCCGTCCACGTGCACCGTGCAGGCGCCGCAGAAGCCACCGCCGCACCCGAACTTCGTGCCCACCAGGCCGAGCGAATCACGCAGCGCCCAGAGCAGCGGCATCTCCGGATCAGCGCCGAGCGAGATGGACCGGCCGTTCACCGTCAGGGAAATCGTGGCCACGTTGTCAGGGCTCCTTTTGCGCGGTCAGACGTCATTCTCGCGCGTTCGGACGCATCACCCGTCACCCGGCTCATCCCAGTCAGGGACGGGTGTCATCCGACACGCCATCGACGTCACCGGCACCGGTTCGGAGCTAAACTTCCCCCATGAGTCACCCGTCGCGAACGGCCGCGGTTGCCTGTGTAGCGCTGATGCTGACGCTCGCCGACCGCGATGCGGCCTCGGCGCAGGTCGGCGCACCGTTCACCCCGAGCGGACGGCAACTCCAGGCCGCCGACGGCGACACCGTTGTCGTGGACGGCGACGATCGCGTGAGCCTCGTTCGACGCCGCCAGGCGCACGTGCGCGTTGTCGTCGACGAGACCGCGGGCACCGTGCTGGTGATTGCCGACTGGGGCACCCGCGAGTCGGCGCAACCGGACGGTCGCGTCAACAGAACCTGGCGGTTCGCTGGTGTGGACGGCCGTTGGCCGCTCGAGAGCCGCTGGGAAGCGGATGCGGTGATGTTTGTGCCGGACAAGCCGCCGGTGTTCGCCGGACCGGCATTGTCGCTGGAAACCAGTGCCGGCGTCATCGCCTTCATCGGCGGCCCGCCGCGACCGGTAGCGGACGCGACCGTGATCCTCCGTTACAGCAGCATGTCAAGTGGAGGCCGCGAAGGAGCGACCTTCGACGAGGCCGAGCGCGAAGCGCTCTCGCCCAACTTCATGACCTCGGTCTCGACGATGTCGTTCGGATCGGGTGGCGGCGCCGGTTTCGGCACCGGGCAGCTGGTCGAGACCTTCGAGGCGGCCGTGCCTGCGCCCGGACGACGGGCACCAGCGGGCGCCGGCCCGGTTCTGCAGGCGATGCCGCGCATCGTCCAGCGCGTACCGCCGGTGTGGCCGCAGGCGGCTCGCGACGCGGATGTGCGAGGCATGGTCATCCTCCAGGCGGACGTCACCACTGACGGCACCGTGCGCGATGTCAGGGTGCTCCGCGGAGTCCCGATGCTCGATGCCGCGGCCGTCGAGGCCGTTCGCCAATGGCGCTTCGAGCCAGCCGGCTCGGACGGACGGCCGGATCCGGTGACCGTCACGGTGATGGTCCAGTTCCCGCCGCAGCCCTGACCGGCCGCCGCCGACAGCATGCTTCTCGTTGCCGCGCTGGTCCTCTCCCTCGCGACCGGCACGATTCGCGGCACCATCGTCGAAGCGCGCACGCAGCAGCCGCTGGCCGCGGTCCTCGTCCGCGTATCGGAAACAGGCCAGCAGGCGATCTCGGATGCCGAAGGTCACTTCGAGATCGACGGCCTGCCGGCGGGCTCGCATACCCTGCTGGTGTCGGTCGTCGGCTACGGTCTCACGCGGCGCGCGGTGGACGTTACGGACGGCGAGACGGTGGAGGTGACCCTGGCCGTATCGGAGGGAGCCAGCACCTACGTCGAATCCGTCGTCGTCAGCGCGCCGGTGTTCCGCGAGGCGGAGGCCGGGGTCAACGGGCAGGCGGTCCTCGGCAGCCGCGACCTGCTCGCCCTCCGCGGCGTGATCGCCGACGATCCGTTTCGCGCGGTGCAGGCCCTGCCCGAAGTGGCGAACGGCGACGATTTCAGCGCCGAGTTCGCGGTGCGCGGCCTCGGTCCTGAGCACACCGGCATCGCGATCGACGGCGTCGATACGCCGCTGCTGTTCCACACCGTGCGCGGCGTCAACGACACCGGCTCGCTGGCGTTGATCAACACCGACGTGCTCGAGTCGGCAACCCTGCTCGCAGGGAGCTATCCCCAACGCGCGAATGCGCATCTCGGCGCCCGGCTCGACTTCACCACCAGAGACGGGGCGCGCGATCGCCTGCGCGCGCGCACGATGCTTGGCGTCACCGCCGTTACCGGCGTCGTGGAAGGTCCGCTCGGATCGAGCAGTGGCACGGCCGCCGGCGGCTCGCGCACGGCCCGAGGCTCGTGGCTCGTCGCCCTTCGCCGGAGCTATCTCGACTGGCTTCTGCGACAGATCGACTCGGACATCGACGGCGCGTTCGGGTTCACTGACGGCCAGGCCACGGCGGCCTGGGACCTTACCGCCTCGCAGTCTCTGCGCGCGACGGTGATCGCAGGCCGATCGACGTGGACGGAGAACGATCCCAACCCGGGCCCCGACACGCTGGACCATGCGCACAACCGCTCGGTGATCGCGAACCTGCAGTGGCGGCTGGCGGCGTCGCCGCGCCTGGTCCTGCACCAGCAGGCGTATCTCGTCGATGCGGCGTATCGCAACACGGTGACCGACGGCCGCACGCGCGAAGAGGGCGGCGATCGCGATCTCACGTGGCGCGGCTCGGCGCTGATCACCCTCGATCAGAAGCGGTCGCTCGAGGCAGGCGGCCAGGCGCAGTGGCTGCACGGCTGGCGAACCGGCCGGCCCTTCAGCGCCTTTGCGTCGCCGGTCGCGACCGATGCCCGCGACTCGTGGGGCGGCGCGGGGGCCTGGCTCAATTACCGTTGGGCGGCGACCCCCTCCATCAGTCTTGCACCTGGCATCCGTGCAGACTGGTCGGGGCTGACGCACGACTCCGCCGTCTCGCCTTATGTCCTGAGCGAGTGGCAAGCGGCTCCCAGGTGGCGGCTGCGTGGAGGCATCGGGCGCCAGCACCAGTTCGCGACCCTGGATCAGAAGTTCGGCGGGAGCGAGGCCGCTCGCGAAGATCTCGATCCCGAGCAGGCCTGGAGTGCGGACGCCGGGGTTGCGTGGCAACCTGGCTTGGTCTGGCAGATCAGGGTCGACGGTTACTATCGGCGTGAAAGCGACCGGCTTCGCTTCGAGCGATCGGAGTTTCGGCGGAGCGGCAACCTGATCATCCGGCCTGGCAACCCGTTCTGGACGAACTCACTCGACGGCAGCGCATCAGGTGGCGTGATCACCCTGGAACGGCGGCAGGCCAACGGACTTTCAGGATGGATCTCGTTCGCCGCCGCGCGCACCAACTTGCAGGACACGCTCACCGGCGAGCAGTTCGGCAGCGACTACGACCAGGCGCGGACCTTGAACGCGTATGCGATCTACCGTACCGCCCGGCAGATCTCGCTCAGCGCCCGGTACCGGTATGGATCGAATTTTCCGCTCGCCGGCTACTACGAGCCCGTCTCCGATCAGGTGTGGACGCTGGCCGAGCAACGCAACCAGGCGCGGCTCCCAGCCTACCGCCGGCTCGATTTGCGCGCCGACTGGGCGTTCACCTACCGGCGAAGCCGGCTCACGCTCTTCACGGAGATCGTGAACACCACCGCACGCGGCAACTACGGCCCCGACGCGCCGACCATCCGCCTGCCCGGCGGCGTCGTCACCGGGCTCACCCAATCGCTGTTCCCGTTCCTGCCGTCTGCCGGCGTGCTGATCGAATTCTGATCAGTTAGAACTGGAACCGCACCTGGAGTTGAAGCATCCGGGGCGGGTCGATGTTGGCGAGTGACGGCAGCGCGTTGGTCGCCGTGCCCGCTGCCACCACTTGCCCGAACGTCGGGTTGATCACATCGGTATCGCCGTAGACCGTCTGCGCGCGGCCGAGAATGTTCCCGTGGTTGAAGAGATTGAATACTTCGGCGCGGAGGAGAACCGTCCGCTTCCCGAAACGCAGACGCTCCTCCGCGAACACGGATACGTCCTGCGTCCCGGTGCCGCGGAACGCCGACTTGGAGATGACGGCGCCGTTGACCACCGGCCGATCGTTGTTGGCGCCGTCACCGTTGTTGTCGATGCCGGTCGTCGAGTTGAACGGCCGCGCCGAAGCCAGCTGCGTCACGGTGCCGGCCGTGAGGTTGAACGGCAGCGCGTACCAGAACGAGATCACGGCGCGGTGACGCTGATCCACGACGCTCGGGCCGCGCTCCTGCTCGCCGAGCTGCGAAATGTTCGACTCGGTCGGCGCGATGCCGTTGCCGTCCGGCTCAGTGGTGTTGGTTGCCTTCGACAGCGTGTAGCTGACGTTCGCGTACATCTTCGGGTTGCCGCGATAGCTGATCTGCGTCTGCAGGCCGTCGTAGTCGGCGACGCCGAGGTTCATCAGCACGTTGACCGAGCGCACGCCGCCGTTGACCGGCAGGATCGGACGGGTGGCATTTGCCGCGGCGACGCTCCGCGTCTGCCCGGTTGAGGTGCGATCGAACGGGGTGGGCGCATTCAGGTCCACCGTCCGATCGAGGTTGGTCCAGTGCTGGTGGACGTAGTCCGCACCGGCGAACAGCCCGCGGATCACTTCTCGCTCGGCGCCGATCGAGACGACCTGGCTGCGCGGGTTCACGAACTCGTCGGGATAGTTCGGCAGCAGGTCGAAGTTCAGGCCATAGCTGGCAAACTGCTGCTCGTAGAAATCGCGCTGCCCGGCGCGGACGGTGATGTTGCGGGCCGGCTGCTGCGAGACCGGCAGCGTGCGGGGGTCGAGGGCCAGCGGGACGCAGGTCAGGCAGGTCGGGAACCCGGTCTGTCCTGGGTTGGCCGTGTAGGTGACGATACCGTCGAGGCCGCCGGTCAGGGCGCTGGCGAGCGCGTTGGCACGAACCTGCGTGTAGTACATCCCATAGCCGCCGCGGATCGCCAGACGGGCGTCGCCGTTGGGGTGCCAGCCGAATCCAACACGTGGCGCGAAGTTGGTGGTCGCGTCGGTCAGCGTCTGCCGGTCGTAACGGAGGCCCGCGTCGATGGTGAGGTCGTCGTGCAGGCGAATGCTGTCCTGCACGAACGCCACCGACATCCACTGCTTCAGCTCGTAGCTGGTGATGCCGTAGCTGACCGGCTCCGAGTACTGCTGCACGTCGGCCAGCGTCAGCTGCTCGAACGGGGCGGTCGAAGTGCTGAGGAACGTGAAGGTGCCAAGCACCGCCTGGCCCGGTTCGCTGCCGGTACCGCCGGAGGTGTGATGGACGATGCTCCCGCCCATCCGCAGCGTGTGGATACCCTTCGACCACGAGATCGTGTCGGCAAACTGCCACTGGCGGCCGTAGATGTCCGACGACCGCGATTCGCCGATCGTGAACGGCACCGACCCCGCACGCGTGTAGGTCGTGGACAGCTCCTGCGGCTCCCACAACGTGACGGGGCCTCCATGCAGATAGCCGAACCGGGCCTCGTTGAGCAGCGTCGGTCCCAGCACTGTCGTGTGATTGAGTTGGGTTGTCCACGCTCCTCGCGTGTAACGGCGGGCGACGGTCGGGGCGCTGGTACCGACCACGGCGTCGTTGGGGTTGGTGTCGAAGAAGTGGTCGTAGTTGAACCGGCCCATCAACGTCTGGGTCGGCGTGAGCTTGTGATCGACGCGCGCGTTCAGGAGCTTCTGGCGGTAGTTGCCGACGTAGCTCAGGCTGCCGTCTGAGGGAAGCACGAAGGAGGGAAGCGTGGGCGACAGGTACGTCGTCCGATCCTGGTGCGTGTAGTCCGCGCTGGCGAAGAAGAAGGTCTTGTCCTTGACCACCGGACCGCCGATTGTTCCGGAGATCTGGCTGAGCTCGTCGGGAGTATCGGCCGGATTGATCGCGTTCAGCGTGCCGGGCGTGGTGCAGCTTGGTACTGAGGGCGGACAGAAGCCGTCGGTCGAGAACGAGGTCGCCTGGGAGCCCGCCGGCCGCCCGAGGTACAGGACCTCGCCGCTCATCGCGTTCGTGCCGGTCTTGGTGACGATGTTCATCGCCGGTCCTGCGGTCCAGCCGTACTCGGACGAGAACGCATTGGCCAGCACCGAGATCTCCTGGACCGCGCCAACCGGCACCGTCGCCTGCATCGTCTGCCGGCCCCACGCCTCGTCGTTGCTTGCGCCGTCGAGCATGTAGGTGGTCGTCCGGCGGCTGCCCGACGCGGTGATGAAGTAGGTGGCGTTCACGAAGAGGTCGCCCGTCCCCTTGCCCTGGCGGAACGCCGAGTTGAAGAGCGGCACCGTCGTGACCTTGCGACCGAGGATTGGAATCTCGTCGATGGTCTCGCTCTCGAGGCGCCGGCCGATCTGCGCGTCGGCGCGGACGCCCTGGTTGGTGCCGTAGACGACCACTGCGGTCTGGCCGCCGCTGGCCCTCAGCGTGACCTTTACCGTGGCTGTCTCGCCATTGCGCAGGGCGAGATCGTTGGCGTCTTCGGCGGTGAAGCCGGTCTTGGTGACGTGCACGGTGTAGGTGCCGGTGAGCGACAGAGCCGGGGCCGTCACCACGCCGTCCGGACCGGACGACGCTTCGCGCGTGGCGCCGGTGGCCGCATTGGTGATGGTCACCGCGGCGTCGCTGACGACCCCGCCGCTCTGGTCGACGACCAGCACCACGAGGCCCGCCGTACTTGGCGATTGGGCCCCGATCGCAGCCCCGGCCAGGGCGGAGAACACGATCAGTGCGGCAGCAAACCGCGCGGGTGAGGAACGTCCGTTCATGATCACTTCGCCTCGACGATGTAGTCCTTGAAGTAGCTGGTGCTGTCGGTCTTGGCCCACAGCCCGATGCGGCCGGAGACCGGCGGCCGCAGCACCGGGTTGTTGGCGGGGAACATGTCGGGGTGCGGCGCGGCGCCGTTGCGTCCCGGTCCGGGCTCGCTGCCGAGCGTGTAGTCCAGCGCCTCGACGCCGTCGACCCAGGCGTTGAACTTCGTGCCGTCCACCGTCATCTTCAGCTCGTGATAGGCGGCGCGATCGAGCATGAACGGCTTGGTGCGATCGCTGAACTTGATCGGCCGCCGCATCCCGTTGTGGAACTCCCAGAGCGCAACGTTGTTCTCGGTGTCGTTGTAGCGGATCGCCAGCCAGTCGCCGTTCGGCTTGACGTTGAAGAGAATGCCGGAGGCGCGATCGGCGTCACCGGCGACGGTCTTGAACTTCACGCTGATCGTGCCGTTCGAGAACGTCTGGACGCTGCGCAGCAGCGCCACCGGGTAGTAGGCGAACTGCTTGGCGTTGTCCATCAGCTCCTCGTTGGACGTGCCATACAGCTTGCGCGCGCTCTGGACGAGCAGCTTGGTCGGGTTGTCCTTGCTCGCGACCCACGGCCGTCCGTCCACCATCACGACGTTGTCGCCGCCGTCCTGCGCAATCACCCACGAGCCGACGATCGGCTCGAAGGTGTCCGGCGCACGTCCGGCGCGCTCCTTGGAGAGATCGATCTTCTGCGGCGCCGCCGCGACCATCAATCCCGTTCCCACCATGAGTCCGATCGCCACCGTCCACCGCTGAACCTTCACGACTGCCTCCTTGCATGAGCCAATGCGGCCGCGGCAATTGCCGCGGGCCAGGCGAGGTAGAACAACTGAGCGGCGCCGTAGGGTTCCGTGTTCAACGGATGCCCGCGGAAGCCCTCGTCTTCGTCCGAAGCCGGCGCCACGCCGGCCAGGTCGTAGATCGTGTCGAGCACGCCTTCGACGGTTGTCGCGCGGCTCGTCGCCGTCCGGCCGTCGAGCGAATAACGAATCTCGCCGTAGTCCTCGCGCGCCTGTTCGAAGAGGCCGGTCGAGCTCTCCGAGGCGTAGGCGACGTCCAGGTTGGGCAGCACCCGCCGCAGCTTGGACAAGGTCCGGCGCTCGAGATCCGATCGGCGCGGATCTTCCGGCGCGAGATGCGCCTCGATCTTCAGCGGCGCCGCGATTCGCTCGAGCGCCGCCTCATCGGACACCGGGAAGGAATTCATCCGATTCTCGGACACGTCCCAGCTCCCGCGCATCGTCGCGCAGACGACGATCAGCAGCGCGGCGACAACCAGGACGCCGGTGGAGTGGAGCGCCCGGATCCGCTCCGGCACTCCGATTTGCGTCCAGATGGCGGCCAGCGCGAGCCCGGCGGCGATGAGGATGGCAGCGATCAGCGTTGCGTCGAGGCGAATGAGCCCGTGCTGGAACTCCGCGACCATCGCGGTCGGCGTGAACTGGGCCGCTTGCTCCCAGATACCGCCGTGCACCGCGGCGACAAAGGCCAGCACCCACGTACCGACGGTGACCGCGAGCGTGAGAATGGCCGCGGTTGCCGGGTGGTCGGCCATCATCGCCGCGGCAGCCGCCAGCGAGATGGTGAGCCCGGCGTTGAGGAGATGGCCGAGGAAGACGCTGGCCAGCTCCGGGCCGTAGACCGTGCCGCCATACGACCGCCAGAGCAGTACGGCGAGAAGCGGCGCAGCGGAGGCGACAATCCACGCCGCCAGCAGGACCGTGGCCTTCGAGACCACGCGCACCCACGGCGGCAACCAATGCTGCAGTTCGAGCTTGAGGGCGCCGCTTTGGCGGTCGCCGGCGACGACGCGGATAGCGACGAACGGGAGCAGGAACGCGGCCGCCAGCTCGCAGGCGCTGAAGGTAGGCGCCCAGATGCCAACCAGCGGCGAGAACGCCTCGCCGACACCGGATCCGGTGCCTCCGGCCGCGCTCAGCTCCGCGTAGGTCCGCACGGCGCTGATGAACGAGATGCCGACCAGCGGACCGATGAGCGCGAGCATCAGCCACCAGGCCCGCGACGCGAGCAGCTCGCGCCAGTCCTTCACGAGGAGCCAGACGACGGCGTTACGTGAGCGCAAGCACCGCCTCCTCGAGGTCGGATGCGGCCGCCCCGATGTCACCGGCCTGCGCGCAGAGCTCGTGACGCGTACCGTGACCGCGGACCCGGCCGCCGCTCAGCAGCACGAAGCGATCGCACACGCGGGCGGCATCGCCGATTTGATGAATCGAGAGGAAGAGCGTGCGGCCGGCGGCCGCATGGCGCTGCAGGGCGTCGCCGACCTCCCGGGTCTGCCGAAGATCGAGCCCATCGAACGGCTCGTCCACGAGCAGCAGCGGCTGCGGCGCGATCCATCCGATGGCGAGTACGGCCCGCTTCCGCTGTCCCTTCGAGAGCGCGCCCATGCGAACGCGCAGCAGTGGTTCGAGCTGCAGCTCCTCGATGACCTGGTCGCGGCGGCCGGGAGTCGCCCCGAAATAGCCGTCCGCGAAGTCCAGACACCAGGCCAGCGTTTCAGACGGCCAGGGCGTGATGGCATCTGGCAGGTAGAAGAGCAATTCGGCGCGTTCCAGCGGACTCAGGCGGTGTCCATTCCGGAGGACTTCGCCCCCGTCGGCCGGCAGCTGCCCGGCAAGGCACTCGAAAAGCGTGGTCTTCCCGGCCCCATTAGGCCCGATCAGGCCGAGGACTTCGCCACCGCGGATTGTGAGGGACACGTCCGCCAGCGCGCGTACGGAACCGTACGCCTTCGCCAGGTGGCGAACCTCGACCGAACCAGCTGACACGGTGCGGCGAAGTGTACCGGGCGCGCTCGACTACTACCAAGGGTCGTAGAAGCCGGTGCGCCTAGTGCGGCACGTGCGGGGCGACAGAGCAAGGGCGGCGCACCCGTCGGACTTGTCGCACCGCACCCGTCGCACATGCGGCACCCGTCGCACCCGTCGCACCCGCTCGTCATGCCTCGTGCAGAGCTTGGGCGGGGTCGATTCTCGTCGCGCGGCGGGCGGGCACGAGGGCGGCCAGCGCAGCGACGACGAGCAACACTGCGACGACGACCATGAGAGTGGCCGGGTCGCGAGGGCCGACCATGAATAGCTGACCTTGCAGCAGCCGGCCGGTGGCCATCGCAGCCGCGACACCACTCAGCAGCCCGACAACGAAGGGCCGCAGGCCGTGCGCTACCACCTGGCGGACGACCCGGGAGGGCGCGGCGCCGAGTGCCATCCGGACGCCGATCTCACGCGTTCGCTGGGCGACGAGCCAGGCGATGAGACTGTAGATGCCAAGCGCCGCGAGGATCAGCCCGGTCAAGGCCAGCAGCGTCATCAGCACCGTGTTGAAACGCGCTTGCGCCGTGCTGCGGCGCAGCCCCTCGTCCATGGTTCGAATCGCGTAGACCGGCAGCGTCGGATCGAGCTCAGCGACAGCGCTCCGAATCGTGCCGGCCAGCGCGATCGGATCACCCTCGGCAGCACGGACCATAACGTCCAGGGTGTTGTTGATCCACGACCATGCGACCTCGGGGATCTGGGCGAGCGGCAGGTAGAACTCCGGCAGCGGATCCTGAGCGGGCCCGCGCGACCGCACGTCGCCGACTACGCCGACGACGATCTTCCAGGACGGTTCTCCCGGCTTGCCCTCGCAACACGAGATCCGGCGGCCGATCGGATCGAGGGTGCCGAACGCCTGCCGGGCCAGCGTCTCGTTGATGATCATCACCAGCGGCGCGGAGCGCAGGTCGGCCGCCGCGAACTCGCGGCCGGCGCGGAGCGGCTGACGCAGGAGCCTGAAGTAGCCCGGGGTGACGAAGTGGCTTCGGCTGTTGATGATGCTCGCCATGTCGATCGGACGACCCTCCGGTATCAATCCGTTCGAGCCGTTGCTGCCGACCAGCGGTGCCTGCGAGTCGAGCGCCGACACGGAAACCCCTGGCGATGCCGATAACCGCGCTTCGAGCGACGCGAACGCGTTCTTGACCGCCTCGGATGAGCGGAAGCGATCGCCCTGCAGCCCAACGCGCGCCCGCAACACGCCGGTCGTGTCGAACCCGAGCGGCACCTCCTGCAGATTGATCGCGCTGCGGATCAGGAGGGCCGCCCCGGCGAGGACGATCACCACGATCGCTGCCTGCGCCGCAATCAACGCCTGGCGGAGCCATGGCACCAGCGTGCCCGAGACCGTCCCTTTTCCGTCGCCGAGATCCTGGCGCAGGTTGCGGTTCGTCGCCGACCATGACGGGAGGACGCCGACAATGACTGCGCTCGCGATTGCCAGCAGCACCGCGACGAACAGGACCCGCCCGTTCAGCGACGCATCGGCCAGCCGCGGCACGCCGTCCGGGGCCGCCGCAATCAGAGCGGGCAGGGCCCACCACGCGGCGACCACCCCGGCGATGCCGCCGAGCAGTGCCAGCACCAGGCTCTCGGCCAGCACCTGTCGGACGATCCGTCCGCGGCCGGCGCCGAGCGCGGCTCGGATCGAGAGTTCGCGCGACCGCGCCGCCAGCCTGGCCAGAAGGAGGTGCGCGGCGTTGCCGCAGGCGATCACGAGCACCATCGACACCGCCAGGAGCAGCACCACCAGGCGCAGCCGGAAGTCGCCGACGATGGCCTCGTCGAGGCGTTCGCTGGTGGCGCTGCGATCCACGTTCTGCTCCGGATGATCGCGGCGGAGGTCCGCGGCGACCCGCGCCAGTTCGTCGTTGACCTGGGCCTGGCTCACGTCCGGACGCCGGCGCCCGTACATCTCGAGATAGTGCTCGTCGTACATCGCCAGCCGCTCGGGCGTGAACGCGATTGGCAGGATGACGCTCGCCTCGTCGGTGATAGACGCGAAGGCCGGAGGCATCACGCCGATCACCGTGTACGGCTCGTTGTTGAGGCGCAGCGTCGCGCCGATCGCGTCTGCGCGTCCACCGAAGCGCCGCTTCCACAGTCCGTGACTGAGCACTGCGACGTGCTCGTGCCCCGGCTGATCCTCGGTGGCCGTGAAGGTCCGGCCGATGAGCGGCGGAATCTCGAACACATCGAACCAGCTTGCAGTGGCGCGCAGTCCGAGGATCCGCTCCGGCTGATCGTCGCCGGCGAGGTTGAAGCTCGAAAAAGCCGCCGCCGAGAGTGGCGCGATGGTGGTCACGCGCTGTCGCAGGTAGTCGAAGTTGCCGGCCGAGGTGCCACCGTTGCTGCCCTTCCACGTCGTGTAAACCGAGAGCACGCGTTCCGGCGCCGCGTAGGGGAAAGGCGCCAGGACCACTGCGTGCACGACGCTGAAGATGCTGGTGGTCGCGCCGAGTCCGAGCGCCAGCGTCAACACCACGCCGGCGGTGAAACCCGGATTCCGGCGCGCATGCCGAATCGCCACGCCGAGATCGAGCCGGAGATCCGAGAGCCACTGGGCGCGCCGGCGGGCCCGGTCGCGCTCTTCGCCGAGATGCTGGAGGCGTTTCGCCAGGGCCGCACGATCGCCCAGACGCCGCTCGGCCTCGGCACGGGCGGCGGCCGGCTCCATGCCCTGTTCCGCGAGCTCGCGGGCCCGGAGCTCGGTGTGGTGGGCGAGCTCCTCCTGGACCTCGCGGTCCACGGGCACGTGCCACAGCCACGATCTGAGAAGCTTCTTCATGACGCTACCCCCGAGCCAGGACCCGCGTGATCGCGGTCGAGAACGCCGCCCATGCGACGGTGTCGCTGGCCAGCTGCCGCCGCCCTTCGCGGGTGAGGCGATAGAGCTTCACCCTTCGCCCCAGCTCCGAGGTGCCCCATTCCGCCTCGACCCACGCCTTCTTCTCCATTCGGTACAAGGCGGGGTAGAGCGACCCTTCCTCCACGGGGAAGGCATCGTCGATGGCGTCTTCAATCCATCGAGCGATCGCGTAGCCGTGGTTGGGCCCGCGGGTGAGCGTCTTGAGAATCAGGGTTTCGAGGGTGCCGTGCAGGTAGTCGACAGGGTCCCGGCTCATCGATGCCTCGATCGTCTATGCCTAGAGAGTCTAAGCATATGACGGAGGCGAAGCGCGAAAGGTTGCGCGCGGAGCCGGGCTATTTCTGTGGATTGTCGACGGTGAGCTGGCGAATCCAGACGCCGCGAGCGGTTTCCTCGCCCTGGGCCAGCGGCACGGAGAACTGCTCCGAGAGCCTGGCGGCGGCGGCCGGCGACGGCGATTTGGTGAGACCACCGACGCCGCGGAGCGCCACCAGCTGGTCACCGGACAGCTTTCGGGCCAGCGTGCGTGCCCCGTAGCTCGGTGCCGGCAGGCTGGCGAACATCTTGTCGAACATCGGCGCCGGTTTGTCGGGCATCACGAAGATGAGGAAGTGCTCGCGGCCGCCGGCGCTCGACACAACCCACCGGACCTGTTCGCGGCCGATGACGCCGGGAATTACGTGGGTCTTGCCGGCGGGCAGCGGGTTGGCCACAGGCTGATCGGGCAGCGGAAACAGCAGGTACGACTCGCCCTGCTCATCTTCGTTGACGACATAGGCGTAGACGGGGACCGAGCTCTGGATCTTCAGCGAGATGGCGTCGCCTTCCGACACGCGGGCGCCAGGCTCCAGCCGCACGTCGGTTTCGCCCTGGAGCCGATAGAACGCGGCATCGATGCGGTAACCGTCCGCGGCCGTCGGGGGCGCTGGCGACGCAGGTGCCACGGCCGCTGAACCCGTCGCTGTGCTCGGGGCGTTGCTGGCCGCGGTATTGGCGCCGCCGCGTGGCCAGGCGAGAAAAGCAGCCACCGCCACCAGCACCGCGGCAACCGCGGGAAGCAGCTCTTTGACATGCGTCTGCCAGGATTGCTGTGGCCTGATGACCTTCTCCAGCGCGTCCGCGAACTCGACGGCCGACTGGTGGCGATCGGCGGGACGGCGCGCGATTGCACGTTCGACCGCGGCGACGAATGTCCTGGGGAGATCGGGCCTCAGCTCTCGGATCGGCCGCATCGGCCGGCGCTCAGCGTGGTGCCGTTCGACCCCGATGGCGTCGTGCGCGTCCACCGGGTACGCGTCGGTGGCGAGGTGATAGAGGAGGACGCCAGTGCTGTAGATGTCGGCCTGCGGCGTGCGCGGGTGTCCTTCGAAGAGCTCGGGCGCCAGGTATAACGGGGTGCCGGCGGTTCTCAGCGACGGCGGGTCCTCGACCTTGAGATCCTGGCCGACGCCGAAGTCCATCAGCACCGTGCGTCCCTCGGCGGTCCGCATGACGTTGCCGGCCTTGATGTCGCCGTGAAGCATGCGCTGGCCGTGCACTGCGGTAAGCGCCCGGCACACGTCCAAGCCAATTGAAACCACCTCGTTCACCGGCAGCGGGAAGCGCTGGCGAACGATGTCGCGCAGGGTGCGGCCGTCGACGATCTCCATGGCCACGCCGACCTCGTCGCCGAGCGGCTCGGCCCAGAAGACGCGGACCACGTTCTGATGGTTGATCTGCGCCAGCATTCGCGCTTCGTTCAAGGCGCGGGCGACGATCGCGCTGCCGCCGTGACCGCCGGGCTTGACGACCTTGAGCGCGATGTCGATGCCGAGATGCGGGTCGTGGGCTCGATAGACGGTGCCGTGCGATCCGCGACCGAGCTCGCCGGCGATGGTCAGGCGGCCCCAGGTGTCGGGGATGCGATCGCCGAGCTGCGCGACGGTGTCGATGACGCGCAGCTGGCTGACGAGGTCCGGTTCGGCGGTGGTGCGATTGGCAGCATCCCAGTCCACGCCCTCTCCGAGCGCGATGGCGTTGGCGACGGAGAGCACGCCGTTCTCGTCAGCGCGGCTGGACGTGGGCATGGGCCATCTCCTGTGCCAGCCGGACGAGCGCGCGGCTGACGGCCATGTGGGCGGCGGCGACGCTCGGCTTGCCCAGGGCCTCCATGATCTCAGCGTGTGACAGGCCCAGCTCGATCCGCATGATGATGGCCTCGCGATCCTCGGGGCGAAGTCGCTCCATGGCGGTGTCGTAGCGGTCCAGGGCCTCGGCGCCGATGGCCTCCTCGAGGGGCGAGGGATCGGCGGCAGCCAGCTCATGCGCGTCGAGGGGATCGGCCGGTCCGCGCCGTTTGTATTTGCGCGCCAGGTCGCGGACGGCGTTCCACATGGTGGTCCAGACGTAGTCGCGGAAGGCGCCGGGGTGGCGGGGCTCGAACTTCGGGAGCCGGTTGAACACGCGAACGAGCGTTTCCTGGACGAGGTCCTGGGTGTCGTGGGCGCCGCGGGCCTGGGCGGGGAGCCGGCCGTGGGCCCAGCGGCGGAGGCGGGTCTCATAGCGGCCGAAGAGGATGTCGGCCGCGGTGGCGTCACCGGCGCGGACCCTCTGGACCAGATCGTACGTGGCCTCTGCCGCCGACGGCGGGTCGGGCGAGGGTCGAACGACACGATGGCCAGCCGAGCTGGCGTCGTCCATATAGGGCAGTCGGCCGAAGGAGAGGGTAGCGGTGCTCATAATACGCCTACTCAGTCACAAACGTCGGACCGGTGGTAATCGAACCGGCACGGTCTGTTCGATCCATCTGCCCCAGACGTTCTTTACGCTTGGGGTTCGCCTTTCGTTGGTGGAAGGCCTGAGCTAGACTCCAGACCCCGCGCCGGCGGTCGCCCGCCGTGGTGATTCGCGTTCGGCTTCAGTCGACTGGAGGGAACCGTGGCGAAGTGGACTGTGATGATCTTCATGGGCGCCGAAGGCGTCGAGGGCAATCTCTCGCTCGAGCGGGAGGCCGACGCCGACATCGCCGAACTGAAGCAGATACCTTCCAGCAGCGATCTGGAGATATGGGTCGAACGTCACGGTGCAGGCGTTGCCGATCGATTCCGGGTGGAAAAGAACAACCTGGTGCCAGAGGAGCAGCCCGCGTTCGCTCCCGAATCGTTCGCCAGCGGTGCGGCGCTGGAGTCGTTCATCCACGCCGCGACGAGCACCTACCGCGGTGAGCCCGATCACTACACCATGCTGGTGTTGTGGGGTCACGCCTACGATTTCGCGTTCGCGCCGGTCGAGACTCGATTCGGCATCGATGCGCTGGACTTCGCCGAACTGGCCAACGTCCTCAAGGGCTCGAAGGAGCGAAAGCCCAAGTCGAAGAGTCACAAGCTGGATATCGTGGCCTTCGATGCGTGCGCGCTGGCCACCATCGAGGTCGCCTGTCAACTCGAGCCCTTCGCCAGATTCCTGCTCGCATCGCAGATTGGCGTGCCCTTGCCCGGCTGGCCGTACACAGCGATTCTCGGCCGCCTGGCAAAGCCTGAAGGCGATCGCATCATGGGACCGGCGGAGTTGGGCGCTTACGCGGTTCGCCGGTACTGCGAACACTATCGAGCGCTGGAACGCCCGGTCACGCTGACCCATCTCGAGTTGAGTCATGCCGACGATCTCGTGCAATTGACTGACCGACTCGCCCGCGAACTGATCGTCAGCATGGACGACAACGCGGATGAAATCTCAACGATCAATCAGCTGTTCCGGTCTGCCCAGACCGCGCCAGGTCAGCCGTTTGTGGACGTGCTCGATCTTTGCGCTCAACTTGTCAGGGATAGTTGCTCGGACGAAGTCAGAGCTGCCGCCCTGGCGCTCGGAGACAGCTTGCTGAGCCCAACGGGTGAAGGGCCAAAGGCGAGCGCCCAGGGCCTCTACCAACCCTTCATCGTTGAAAACGGCCGCAACTCCTGTGAGTGCGCCGGTCTGCACGGCGTCAGCCTGTACGCTCCCAATGTCGCCGACGATCACGATGTCGTTGCGGCGGCATCCTTCTACGGGAAATTCTCGTTTGCCGATCGAACGGTTTGGCCTCAGCTGGTGCGAGCGCTTGCGTTGACGAATTGAGTCCAACGAAACATCCAACGGATTGAAAGGGAGCGGACAATGCCGGGACCGAAGTCTGGGGAGAAGGGTTTCGCGGGTGCGGCACCTCCTGCCGCTCAGCAGGGACACTGCGCCGATGTCGCCAGCGGCATCCTGCAGAGCGCCTCCAATCTGTGCGGCATGCTTGTCGTGGCTGTCGTCGCTCCACTGTGCGGAGATGGATCGGCGCGGTCCGGAGCATGCCAGGGCCAGCGGCTGGCAATGGCAGAACTCCGGCGCCTCGTTGACCAACGACAGCAGCAGGAGCGCTCGAAGAAACAGCAGACAAACAAGGAAGAACCACGGGCCGCGAGCGGGGACGCGGGAACGCAAGTTCCGGCGGAGTCGAACTCACCCTCTGGAGGGAAGCCGCCTCGCAGATAGCCGGTTAGGTTCGGCCTCACAAGGTGGCCAGCGTGAGAACGCCGGCCGAATGACGTGCGGAAGCGTTTCGCTGTTGTCCTCTGGCTCACATGTGCGGTGGCCGCCTGCGGGACGCCGAGCGGCAGTCGTGCGCCCGAACTGCGTCGCGGTTTGGACGACGTGGCCGCGCTTCTCGATCAGGGACAGTTCAACGCGGCGACCGGCGCGGCGCGGTCGCTGGTCGATTCCTTGCAGAGCCAATCCGGCGGAGCATTGGACCTCGCCAAGGCAAGCGACGTTCTGGTTCAGGCACTGATCGCCAATGGTATGGGCGCGTCACCGGAAACCCTGGTGATCGCGGAGCGGTCGCTGAACGCGAGGACGAGCCGTCTCGGTGAGCGGCACCCGGACTCGATTTCCTCTCTGCAAACCCTTGGTGAGGTGCTTCGGGCGCAAGGCCAGCCGCTACGCGCGATCGAAGTCTTTACCCGGGTCACAGAACTCCAGGACCAATCGAGTGGAATAGATCGGGTCCTGCGGGGCCGTGCCCTCGATCGCCTCAGCACTGCCTTGCGCGAGGCGAGCCGATACGACGAAGCGGTTGAGACCGCAAACCGAGCGGTGGCAGTCAAAGAAGGCGCGGCGGAACGGCGAGAGCAGGCTCGCAGCCACGAAGTGCTTGCACTCGCGTTGTTGCGTCGGGGTCGAGTCGGTGACGCAGGACCTGTAGTTGATCGAGTATTGCAACTTCGTCGCGGCCGCGACGAAGAACATCCCGACTACATCGGCACGCTCTCTCTCCTCTCGGACAACGACTGGGCCAACGGTCGGTTTGTCGAGGCGAAAGACAATGCCGATCGTGCGTTGGCTTTGGCCGAACGCTCCCTGAGGACAGAGCATCCGGCGATTGCTGAGTGTCTTCGTCGGCTGGCCGCGGCTCACCTCGAGCTTTGGGACATACAGACCGCACACGATCTCGGCGCTCGATCCCTGGATCTCGCACAGCGGGCCTTGGGAGCTTCCCATCCAGCCATCGCCGAGCACCTCAACGACCTCGCCAATGCCACATTCCTGCTCGGCGACTACACCGAGGCACGTCGCCTCTACGATCGCTATCTGACCATTCGCGAAGGGCAATTTGGCCCGAACCACGATGCGGTCGCGACCGCCGCCTACAACCTGGCTCTTGTCGATGCCAGCCTTGGGGACTACGAATCCTCTCGCGGCGAGTACGACCGCGCCGCGCGCGTCTGGGAATCCCTCCGCGGCCCGAGCCATCCCTTTGTTGCACAGGCGCTGCTCGCCCAGGCGATTGTCATCCGCCACCAGGGGTCGCCGAGCGACGCCGTTCCGCTACTCGAGCGCGTTTTGTCCACATACCAGCAGAGCTCGACCACTGAAGGCGGGGCCATAGCCGAAACGCTGACGGAATTAGCACAGTGTTACCTGCAGCTCGGGAAAAGCATCGAGGCGGCTGAGCTGTCCGGTCAGGCCCGACGAATCTGGACTGCGGCTGGAAGTCCGGACGACCAACGGCACGCCGCGACACTCGCTCTCGCCGCCGAGCTCGAAGCCGGGCGCGGCGATCTGTCGGCATCAACGCGCGACTATCACCTGGCGCTGGCGATCGATGAGCGTGTTCTGGGAACGACTCATCCGGAAACCGCACAAATCCAACTATCTTTGGCTCGCACCCTAGCTCGATCGGCGCGACGGTCCGAAGCCATCACCGCGGCTCGCAAGACGGAAGCAGTCGGCCGAGAACACCTGCGGCTGATGCTTCGGGCGCTCCCGGAACGCCAGGCGCTCGCCTATGCCTCGGTTCGACCCCGCGGACTCGACGTCATGCTCTCGTTGGCTGGCGCAAACCGGGCCGAGATCACCGACAGCTTCGATGCCGTGATTCGCGGACGCGCCCTTGTGCTGGACGAAATCTCGACGCGGCTTCGATTATCGCCGGCGGCGGGCCCGGCGATGGTGACTCTGGCCTCCGACCTGGCGAAGGCCCAGCAACGCATTGCTGGCCTGATCGTGCAGGGGGCCGGCGCCATGCCGCGTCAGCGCTATGAACAATTGCTGACCGCCGCACGAGAGGATCGCGAGCGCACTGAGCGCCGGTTGGCCGAGGCCAATGCGGAGTTTCGGGTAGAGCGCGACCGTGCTCAGACAGGGCTCGGCGATGTGGCGAAAGCGCTACCAGCTGGAGTCGTCCTCGTCTCCTTCGTTCGCTATCAGCAGCTGCGCCTGCGTGCGACACCTCATCACGAACAGGGCGACGAGAAGAGCGACGAGATGGAAACGCCTTCCTACATGGCGTTCGTCCTTCGTTCGTCAGGGACGCCGATCGCGGTCAGGATTGGAAATGCAGCAGAGGTCGAGGCTCGTGTGGCCCGGTGGCGCTCCGATGTCGCCGCCGAGGCACTCTCCGCGTCGCCCAACTCTGGACAACCTTCCCTCTCGTCTCAAAATTCCGGTCTCGCATTGAGATCCCTTGTCTGGGACCCGGTGAGTGCTCACCTGTCGGGGGCGTCGACGGTTCTGGTGGTCGCGGACGGAGTTCTCGGACTGGTTCCGTTCGCGGCGCTCCCCGCCGGTTCCGGCGTCTACCTGCTCGAGCAAGGACCTCCGATTCATTACCTGACCGCTGAGCGCGACGTTGTGTTGGCGCCTGTCCAGCCGTACCGTGCACCCGAAGGTCTGCTTGCGGTCGGCGGTCCGGCCTTCGATCGATTGGGAACTGCCTCCGCAGCGCCATTACCGGCGTCTCGTGAAACCCCACGGCCCTCCGCGTTGCGCACAGCGCCATCTTCATGTGATGGATTGCGGCAACACCGCTTCGAGCCACTGGCAGCCACGCTCGACGAAGTCCGAGACCTCGCTCGCATCTGGGCCAATGCTGGCCTCGAGAGCAAGTCGGCCCTACTGCTCACCGGAGTCGACGCCACCGAGCGCGCCGTCAAGGGCTCAGCCGGCAACCATCTCGTCTTGCACCTTGCCACTCATGGTTTCTTCGTTGAGGACATGTGCTCGGCGACGACACCTGCGCCTTCGGGACGAAGGGGCGTCGGAGGACTGTCGTCATCTGTGCCGGTGCAGAATCCGCTGCGGCTCTCGGGCCTGGCGCTTGCTGGCGCCAATTTACGCGCGCAGGCATCTCCTGATCAGGACGACGGAATTCTCACTGCCGAAGAGGTCTCGTCGCTCGATCTTCGAGGTGTACAGTGGGCGGTCCTCTCCGCCTGCGACACCGGCGTCGGCGAAATCAAAGCCGGCGAGGGGGTCTTCGGGCTCCGCCGCGCGTTCCAGGTCGCCGGCGCGCGGACCGTGATCATGAGCCTGTGGTCGGTCGAGGATCAGTCGACCCGCGCCTGGATGCGCGCGTTGTACGAGGGCCGCTTCCAGCGCCACCTCTCCACCGCCGACGCGGTACACCAGGCCAGCCTGAGCGTGCTCCGGGATCGCCGCGCCCGCGGCTTGAGCACGCATCCGTTCTTCTGGGCGGCCTTCGTCGCGGCCGGCGACTGGCGGTGACGTGATCCAGTCGAGTGCGGATCAGCGCGCCGACGAGCTGGAACGCCCCCCGAGTGCGGCGACCGCGCGATCGATGTCCTCGTGCGTGTTGAATACCGACACCGACAGCCGCAGGCGGTTTTCGTTGCCGATGATCGTCCCGACAATCTTGCCGTCGTGCAGTGCCTTGTTCGCCGCCGCGTTGTCCTTCAGCCCGAACGCGACAATCGGCGTCTCGGTGCCGCGCGGCGTGAGCGGCGTGTATCCGAGCGGCGGCAGCTCCGCCTGCAGGCGATCGGTGAGCGTCCGCGCGTGCGACCGGATCTTGTCGATGCCGAGGCCGTTCACGTAATCGATGCCCGCCGACACCGCGGCGGCAAGGATGATCGCAATGCCGCCGGTCTCGTACTTCGCCGCGCCCGGCAGCGGCTCCCACGTCAACTCGGCGCGATTGAAGTTCGTCACCTGCCGGTGCCCGTACCGCGTTGTCGGCAGCGCCGTGCCCTGCAGGTCCTGCCTGACGTAGAGGAAGCCGAGGCCGCGTTCGCCCATCAGCCATTTGTAGGTGCCAGCCGACGCGAAGTCGATGCCGAGCGCCTTGACGTCCACCGGCACCGAGCCGACCGCCTGGATGATGTCGGCGAACACCAGCGCGCCGCGCGCGTGAGCCAGCGCGCTCACGGCCTTGCAGTCGTGCATGAAGCCGTTGACGTTCGAGACGAGCGCCAGCGACACGAGCCTGGTGTTGCGATCGATCGCCTTGTCCATGTCGTTCGGATCGATCTTCCAGTCGCGATGCTTGACGATCCTGAGCTCGACGCCCTGCTTCTCGAGCTCCTTGTACATGTAGAGCGAGGTGGTGAAGTGCAACTCGTCGATGACGACGTTGCCTTTCTTCTTCGGCAGATCCAGTCCCATGACGACGATGTTCTCGCCGTCGGAGGTACTGCCGGTGTAGGCGATCTCCCCGGCGGTGGCGTTGATCAGGCTGCCGTATTTCTCCTTGAGCGCCTGCTGCTCCTTGGCGCCGAAATCGGCGCGCCCTTCACCCGGTCCCTGCACGCGGAAGTCGATCACCCGCTGCATACCCTTGGCGGTGAACGTGCCAACGGGGTGCAGCGCCGCGGAGTTGAGATAGGTCTCGCGCAGCACGGAGGGGAAGTCGGCGCGCACGGACGCCGGGAAGACGCCCGGCGCGCGCGTGGCGGCCGCCTGCTCGCCGGCGGCGAACAGCGATCGTGATGTCAGCGCCAACGTGCCCGCACCGGCTAGAAATTCGCGACGACCTACGATCATTGGAGCCCCCCCTTTGTAAGGTGACGGCCGATTGTACGCAGAATCCGCGCGCTGACAATTCGCGGCAGGGGACAGTCCCCTGACGAATCTGGAACGGGGACAGTCCCCTGACGATTTTGAAAAGGGACTGTCCCCTTCTACCCTCGCCGGCGGGCCGCCTCAACGCTCGTCGTCGGATCGGCGCCGGCCCAGGTCTGGTCGGCGCTCGGACCGTACACCGCCGGGACCGGCTGGTCGAGCAGCCTCAGATACACGGTCAGCTGCGTGCGATGGTGCGCGGAGTGGAGCACCCGTCGCCAGAAGATCCAGGCGCGCTGGCGCTCGACGTCGAAGAAGGGAACGACGGTCAGCCACCACGCCTCCGGCTGGACCGCCAGCCCGGGGAGCCGGTGCCGCGCCAATTCAACCAGCCGAGCCGTCGCCAAGGCGACCGTTATCGGCGGCGCCGGGAGGACCTCGTCCGCGGGTAGCTCCGCCAGCCCGAGGAACTCGCCGAAGAACCGCCGTTCCGACAGCAGTTGATGACGGAAGATCCCCTCTACCGTCGTCGACCGCTCGTGCGGGCGATACCCCAGGTGACGGTCCTCGAACCGGTTCCACACGTCCGCGGTCTTGTTCGTCTCGCTCGCGTAGGTGTCGAGCGCGTGCTGGAACACGGGCACGACAGCGCGTGGAATGTCGAGGTCAGCAATGCGCGCGGCCATTGATGTGTCCCTTCCCGTCACCCGAGAGGATACGCCCCGCCGCCGCGGGCGGGCTATACTCCACCAGCCTTTCTCAGAGGGAGTCTCCAATGCGCCTTCGCCGCCTGCTCATCGCCTCCATTGCGATCGTGAGTATCGGTACCGCGGCCATTGCCCGCCAGCAGCAGGCAGCCGAAGCACCGGCCTCGGCCCGCCCGGGGCTGACGCGGCCGGCGGTCGCCGGCCTCAACGGCCTGGTCACGACCGGCCATCCGATCGCCTCGTCGGCAGGGCTGCAGATGCTGCTGAAAGGCGGCAATGCCTTCGACGCGGCGGCCGCGGTCGGCGCGATGGCGCCGCTCGGCGAGCCGGAGATGAACGGCATCGGCGGCAACGGCTTCATGACCATCTTCCACAAGGAGTCCGGGAAGGTGATGTCGCTGTCGATGGCCGGCGCCGCGCCGAAGGCGCTGGTCCCATCGGCGATGACGCCTGAAACGCTCAACGCGGGGATGAAGGCCGGCATCGTGCCGGGGAACCTGGGCGGTTATCTCGTGCAGCTCCAGCGCTTCGGCACGATGAGCCTCGCCGAGGTGTTCGGGCCGGCGATCGAGTACGCGGAGAAGGGCTATCCGATTGATGCGATGCTGGCCCAGTCGATCGCGCGCGGCCGCAACAACCTCTCGAAGTACCCGACCTCGGCGAAGATCTTCCTGCCCAACGGCGAGCCGTTGAAAGCCGGCGATCTGCTGAAGAATCCCGACTACGCCAGCACGCTGCGCAAGCTGGTCGAAGCAGAGGCCCAGGCGAAAGCCAAGGGCGCGACGCGCGCCGCGGCCATCCAGGCCGCCTACGACCGCTTCTACAAGGGCGACATCGCGGAGGAGTTCGATCGCTTCTTCAAGGAAAACGGCGGCGTGCTGACCGCCGCCGACCTCGCGGCCTACAAGCCGGAATGGCAGGAGCCGCTGCACATCAAGTACCGCGGCCACGACGTCTACAGCAATCCGGCGACCTCGCGCGGCGGCTTCGAAGTGCTGATGGCCGCGAACCTCGTCGAGCCAGTCGATCTCAAGGCCGCCGGCCCCGGCTCTCCGGCGGCACTGCACGCGATCATCGAGTCGATCAAGATCTCCAAAGCTGACATCTACCGCTACGTGGCCGATCCGGCCTTCGTGAAGGTCCCGACGGCTGGATTGATCTCACGCGACTTCGCGGCGACGCGCCGTGCGCTGTTCGACCCGAGCAAGGCGATCCCCTATCCGCCGGCCGGTGCGCCTGACGGCGGCCCGACCTCGATGCCGCGCGGCGACGGTCCCGTGTTCGACGACCGCTACGACGGCGAGCTGCACACGACGTCGTTCTCGATCGTCGATCGATTTGGCAACGCAGTCGGCTGCACGCCGACGCTCGGCGGCCTCTTCGGCAACAACGTGGTCGTCGGCAACACCGGTCTGCTGCTCAACAACGGCATGCGCCTCGGATCGACCTCGCCCTACCCCACCGACGTCAACTACGTCGGCGCGGGCAAGATCCCGATCCTCAACAACTCGCCGGTCGTGGTGCTGAAGGACGGCGCGCTGGCCTTCGTATTCGGCACTCCCGGCGGGGAGACCATCGGCCAGACCGAGTTCCAGGTGCTCGTCAACCTGATCGACTTCGAGATGCCGGTGCAGCCGGCGATCGAAGCGCCGCGGCTGGTGCTGGACGCATCGCCGAATTTCTACAAGCCGGGCGCCGAGATCAAGGTGCAGATCGAGGGCCGTGCCCCGGCCGCGACCATCGCCGCGCTCAAGGCGATGGGCCACACCGTGGAGGTGCTCCCAGGTTGGGGGAGCCTCGGCCACATGCAGGTGATTCGCATCGATCAGAAGACGGGGGCACGGACCGCCGGCGCGGATCCGCGGCGCACCGGCTACGCGATGGGCTACTGAGCCTCACACCTTGTCTCACCCGCTGGTGCGGCGCGTCGTCGCGGCAGTCCTTGCGTGCGGCCTTCTGTCCGCGGCGATTGCGCTATCTGTGCGCGCCGCCGAGACGCCTCGGCCCAAGGTGCGCGCGATCACCGCCTTCGTGACGATCGATCCTGCGACGTATCGGACCCAGATCGCTGATGCCGCCGCCTTCCTCGGCAACGTGCGGTCCGCAGTGACCGCGGCGGGCTACCAGGTCCAGACGATCCGGATCGCGACGCAGCCGTTTCCGGAGTACACCCGAGGCCTCGAGCGTCCCGCCGCGCTGGCGCTGCTGCATGGCATCGCTGAACTGTCGCGGACCCTCCGCTTCTCGCCGAGCATCGGGACCGCGATGCGTTTGGACGATGACCCTGTCGATCCCGTCGATCTGCTGATCGCCGTGCTGTCGGAGCCCAACAACCCGCTGACCGCCAACATCATCGTCGCCAACGAGCGCGGGATTCAGTGGAACGCCGTCGGCCAGGCGGCGCGCGCGATCAAGGCGATAGGGGAACGGAGCCCGCACGGGCAGGGCAACTTCAACTTCGGCGCGATCGCCATGATGCAGCCCTACGGCCCGTTCTATCCCGGCGCGTGGCACCCGGGCGGCGGCCCGCGTCGCGTCGCGGTCGGCCTCGAAGCGGCCAACGTCGTGATGGACGTGTTCAGCCGCAACCGCGATCCGCGAACGGCCGCCAAGGCGCTGACGGAGGCGCTGACCGTGCACGATCGCGCCATCGAAGACGTCGTGAAAAAGGCGGTGGCAGGCACCGAGTGGACCTACGCCGGCATCGATCCCACGCCGGCGCCGGGCGGCGCGTCGTCGATAGGTGCTGCCATCGAGTCGTTCACCGGTCTGCCATTTGGCGCGCCGGGAACCGAAACGGCCGCCGGCATCATCACCCAGGCGGTCAGGGCGGTGCCCGTGACCCACACCGGCTACTCGGGCCTGATGATTCCCGTGCTCGAGGAGACCGTCCTGACGCGCCGCTGGACGGAACGAACCTACGGCCTCGATGCGATCCTCGCGTATTCGGCGGTCTGCGCGGCCGGCGTGGACACCGTTCCGCTCCCCGGCGACACCAGCGAAGCCGCGATTGCCGGAATCGTCGGCGACGTTGCGACCCTGGCGGTCAGATGGAACAAGCCACTCGCGGTCCGGCTCCTGCCGGCGCCCGGGCGGGGCGTGGGAGAGATGACCGAGTTCGGTGGCGCGCTCTCCAACGCCGTCGTGCAGCCACTACCAGGGTCCCCTGGACGTTAGCCCCACAGATCGCTTCGGTGCGTATGCCACCTGTTCGAACTCCCCCGGCATCACGCCGGTCCCAGTCCGATCAGCGAGCGGATTTATGTTTCAGTGACGCGAACTAGGGGTTAGATCGTTCTTATGGTTCGGTTCCGGCTCGCCGCGGCCTGCGTGATACTGGCAGCCGCGACTTCGGTGCGTGCCCAGGATCTAGCCGGCCATCCCGCCGACGCGCGCCATTCTTCGACCGATGCCGATGCCGCCTCGCAGGACGTCGGCGTCGTATGGCGCAACCGGCCGCAGATACGGATCGGCAAGCACACGCGCATCGACGTGCGGGCGCGAACCCAGCTCGACTGGCGCGGGTTCTCTCCTGACGTCGGTGAAAACACCTTCGACGTGCCGGCGGCGCGGTTCGGTGTCGCTGGCGAGTATCGCAACGACGTCGAATTCCAGGTCGAGTACGACACCCAGAAGACGCACAAGTGGCGGGACGTCTACGGCGAGTGGAAGTCGTACCGGCAGCTCACCGTCCGCGCCGGACGCTTCAAGATGCCGTTCGGGCTGGAGCAGAACACGCCGCTCTTCGACATCGATTTCGCCTACCGGACGCTCGGGTCGAACGCGATTACGCCCAACCGCGACACCGGCGTCATGGCGTCGGGCCGGTTCCACAAACGCGCGCTCAGCTACGAAGCCGGCGTGTTCAGGCACGACGGCGACAACACCGATCCCAAGTTGGTGACTGGGGTGACCGTGCCCGACGCGGACCTGAGCGGCCCTTCGGTGGCCGGCAGGGTGACGGTGCTGCCGCTCCGGTGGACGAAGCAGCCGGTGCTCGACACGTTCCGCGTCGGTCTGGCCGCGACGGCGAGCCACGTGCCCGAAGGCCTCAACAGCCTGCACAGCGACCCTCGATTCGGGGACCAGTCGTTTTTCAAGCGGGTGTACGTCAAGGGCCACCGCCGGCGGGTCGGGACCGAGCTCCACTGGACGCCCGGTCCGTTCGGCATCTCTTCCGAATGGATGCGCGCCTACGAATCACGCGAGGGCCAGGGATTCCAGGACGAGGACCTGCCGGACCTTCTCAGCACGTCGTGGTACGTCGCCGGCACGTGGGTGATGACCGGCGAGAAAAAGGAAGCGGCCAACCTGCACCCGGCGCATCCGCTCGGGCGCGGCGGCTGGGGGGCCGTGGAGTTCGGCGCCCGCTACGAGCGGCTCCAGTTCGAGAGCGCCACCGACGAGGGATATCCCGAGCGGAATCCTCGCGGCACCAACCTCTACCCGAACCAGGATCGCGTGTGGACGGTCGGCGCGAACTGGTACTTGAACCGCTGGGTCCGGCTGCTCGGCAACGCGGTCCACGAACACATCGACGATCCGGCCCGCACTCCAGTGCCCCCTGCTCAAGGCTACTGGACCGGCCTGTTCCGAATTCAGCTTGCCCTGTAGGAGCCCCATGTCCCCGCTCTTCCGTTCCGCGTGGGTGCCGGCGCTCGCCACGCTGCTCGTCGCGCTCGTGTCAACGGCGTCACGCGCGCAAACGACCGACGATTTCTTCAATCCGGCAACCCTGCACCGCATGGACATCTGGATTCACTCCTCGGACTGGGAGGATCTGAAGGTCCACTACGAGGACGACACGAAGTACCCGGCCCGGCTCGAATGGGACGGCGTGGTCATCTACGACGCGGCGGTCCATTCGCGCGGCGGCGGCACGCGCAACGGAACCAAGCCGGGATTGCGGGTGGACCTGGAGCACTATCATTCCGGCCCGCAGTTCCCCTACCTGCACTCGTTCGTGCTCGACAACCTGTACCAGGACCCATCGGGCGTGCGCGAAACGCTGGCGATGCAGACACACAATCGGCTTGGCATCGCGGCGCCGCGTGAGGCGCACACGCGGCTGTTCGTCAACGGCGACTACGCCGGTGTCTACGCCATCGTCGAAGCGGTGGATCAGAAGATGCTGACGAGGGTGTTCGGTCCCGGCGACGACGGCATTGCCGATCAGGGATACCTGTTCGATTTCCAGTGGGTGGATCGGTGGGAGTTCGACTATCTCGGCTCGGCGCTCGAGCCTTACATCGACCGCTTTCAGCCGATCACGCACGACACCGACGCGCAGGAGGCAACGTGGCGGCCGATCGAAGAGCTGATCCGGCTGATCAACGACACGCCGCCGGAGCGCCTCGAAGAAGCGGTCGGCAGCCGGCTCGACCTCGAGCAGTTCGTCCGCTTTGCCGCGATCCAGAACTTCCTCGCCGAGAACGACGGCGTGCTCGGTTACGACGGGACGAACAATTTCTATTTCTATCGAGTCGGCGGCACGGACCGTCACATCCTGATCCCGTGGGACGAAGACAACGCTCTGCTGCAGTCGGACTTCCCGGTGGCCGAACGGCTCGAGGACAACGTGCTGATGCGCAGCCTGATGCAGGTGCCGCGATTCCAGCTGCTCTACTACGACACGCTGCGGCAGGCCTCCGATTCCGCGAACGAAGTCGGCGACGATGGCCTGGGCTGGTTCGAGCGGGAGGCACGCCGCGAAACGGAGCTCATCTCAGATGCAATGCACCAGGATACGGTCAAGCCGTTCACGAATGAGGAAGTGGACGCGGCCTTCGCCCACGTCGTAGCCTACGGCCCTGAGCGGGCGGCGTACATCAGGTGTGCGATTCCAGCGGCGGTGGGCCAGCCGGAACCGGCAGGGTGTCCCTGAGGGGAAGGCAGAAGGCAAAAGGCAGAAGGCAAAAGGCAGAAGGCAGAAGGCGGAAGTAGGGAGGTGTCAGGAGGTTGCCGTCAGCTCCGCGTAGAGCCAGCCCCTGGCCACCGCCCAATCGCGCTTGACCGTTGATGGTGAGACCTGGAGGGTGGCTGCCGTCTCGTCGATCGAGAGGCCGCCGAAGAACCGCAGCTCGACAATCCTGGCCTGCTCGGGATCCAGTTCCTCGAGCTTCTCCAATGCCCGGTCCAATGCCAGCGCATCCACCGCATCGACGGCCGCGGGCTCCGCGACGTTCGCCGCCTCCGTGACCTCCACGTGCATCACTCCGCCGCCACGCTTGTGCCGCCGTTCGCGTCGAGCATGATCGACCAGGATTCGCCGCATCATCTGCGCGGCTATCGCAAAGAAATGGCCTCGGTTCTGCCAGTCCACCTCGCGCTGCCCGAACAGCTTCATGTAGGCTTCGCTGACGATGGCGGTCGTCTGCAGCCGATTGGCCCGCCACTCGCGGGCCAGCTGCCGGGACGCCAGCAGCCGCAGCTCCTCGTACACCAGGGGGACAAGTTGGTCGAACGCCTCGCGATCGCCATGCTGCCAGCTCTGTAGGAGCCGCGTGATGTCGAATTCCCGCGGGTCGTCCATCGCGCGAGTGAGTTAAGCACGATCGCGGCTGAGGGTCAAAGACGCGCCGGACATGGAGAGCGTCTCACGGCGTCAGGAACCGAGCGCGTTCCTGAGCGGTAAATAGATCGAACTTGGGATCGACCTGGATTCGCATCATGACGGTGGGACAGTGAGCCTGGCGGGCTCGCTCGAGTTGCGCCGCAGCTCCTTCGCGGTCGCCGAGGCCCGCCTTCACTTCCGCGACATAGTACGGGACGCAGCCCTCTTCCTCGGCCAGATGTTCGATATCGTCGGCCAGCGACAGCGCCTCGGCGGTTCTGCCAGCCCGAGCGTACGCGTAGCCGAGTGCGCTCAGATTCCCCGCCCGCCGCGCTTGGCGAGCGATCATCTCGAGTTCCGCGAATCCATCCTGCCCGGCGCCAGCCTCGATGCGGGAGAGTCCGCAAAACGACATGCGGAACGATGGCTCGGTGGCCAGCACCCGGTCGCATTCGTCGACGGCCTCGTGAAAGCGCCGGGACATGTACAGCACGCGCACGAGCTGGTTGGGCAGCGATCGCGAAACCGGGTCGTTGTCGGCGGCCCGGCGCAGGTGTTCCAGCGCTTCGTCGAACCTGTGGTGAGCGGCTAATCCGGCGGCGTAGAACACCACCGCCTGCTGTTCATTGGGGCTGAGCTCGATCGCGCGGCGCAGCTCCCTCTCGGCCTCCGGCCAGTTCCAGTCGTCGATGAGCATGAAGACACCGAGCGCCGCGTGCGCCTCGCCGAGCAATGGATCGAGACCCAGGGCGCGGGTCGCGGCTTCGCGGCCGCGCCTCGACTGGTCGGGAGGAGAGAGCGGCGACAGGTTTCGCAGCCAGGCGTAGGTTGTTGCCAATTCGGCCTGGGCCGAGGCAAACAAGGGATCCGCGGCGGCCGAGCGTTCGAAGTGCCAGAGCGCCGTGCGAACGGAATCCGGTGTTCCGAGGCTCAGGTAGTAGCGGCCCTGCACGAAGGCATCGTAGGCCTGCTCGCTGCCGGTGCCCGATCTCGCCCGCATTCCGGATCCGTCGAATTGCGGCAGGAGTCTCCGCGCAATGTCGAGGCTCAGCCGATCCTGAATCGCAAAGAGCTCCGCGCTGTCTCCCTCGGATTGTGAGCTCCACATCGCGGCCCGGCTGCGCGCATCGACCAGACGCGAGTGGACGCGAACCCGGCCACCCGCGCGCTCGATCGTGCCGTCGATGAAAGCGTCGATGTCTCCTGCGCCGGCGGCCACCGGCAGGTCCGCGTCCTGCGACTGACTGCCATCGACGATCACGCGCACCCGGAGTCCGTGGACGGCCCCCAGTCGCGTGACCAGCGCATCCGCCATCCCCCAACCGAGCTTGTTGTCATCATCCGGAGTGTCACGGAACGGCCGCACCGCGACCGTTTGCATTGCTGGCGCCTTCGCTACGGCCGGAGCCGGTTCGGCCAGCCACCAGGCTGCCGCCGCCGTCGTCGCGATCACCGCAGCGCTCAACAAGAGAACGCGTCGGTATCGACTGACGACCGACAAGGGCGCGAACGCCAACGCGCCCGCGCCGATCGGCCGCGCGCCGGCGCGAACGCTGCGCACGTCGTCGGCGAGGGCCCGGACCGAGCGATAACGCTCGGCGGGCTCCTTGCGAAGCGCGGTAAGCGTGACGGTATCGATGGCCAGCGCGGTGGCGGCGCCAAGCTGCGTGCTGATCGGCCGCAGATCACCAGTCGTCACCTTCACGGACGATGGCGGCCGCGGACTGCCGCGGAGGATGGCGCGCTCGAGCGCCGCGGCGTTGTTGGCCTGCGCCGCGAACGGATGCTCGCCCGCGACGAGCTGATAGAGGAGAACGCCGAGCGCGTACACGTCGATCGCCGGGGTGGTCGGGCCACCGGACAGCTGTTCGGGCGCGGCGCTCATCGGCGTGAGTAACCGCTGCGCCGTCTGCGTGACGGTGCCTCCAGGCATGGCGTCCAGATTCTTCGCGATACCAAAGTCCAGCAGCTTTGGCGTGCCGTCCGCGGTGACCAGGATGTTGCCGGGTTTCAGATCGCGGTGGACGATGGCCCGCTCGTGCGCCGCCTCGACGATCGCGCATACGCGGCAAAACAGTTCGAGACGCGCTCGAAGATCCAGATGATTGGCGTCGCAATATTCGTCAATTGGCACGCCGGCCACATAGTCCATGACGACATAGGGCAGGCCGTCGTCGGTGGCGCCGGCGTCGAGCAGTCGGGCAATATTCGGGTGCTCGAGCGCCGCGAGAATGTGCCGTTCGCGCGTGAAGTGCTCGACGAGCAGCTCGGGATCGGCGCCGAGGCGGACGATCTTGATGGCCACCTGGCGTTCGAAGAGCGCGTCGGCCCGTTCCCCCAGAAAGACGCGGCCCATGCCGCCGCGGCCGATCTCGCGCACGATCCGGTATGAGCCGACCATCGAGCCAGGCACCAATGCCTGTCGGCCAAACGCGTCAACGAAGGAGCGGCCGTCGATCGATACCGCCGGCGTTTCGTAGAGGTGCTCGGAAGCGTCGATCGACTTCAGCAGCGCTTCGACCTCACGCTGCAGCGCGGCGTCGGTGCCACACGCCTCGGCGATGAACGCTGGTCGTTCGGGCGCAAGCCGTTCGGTGGCTTCGCCGGCAATACGTTTGATGCGCTGCCAGTCATCGCGCGTCATCGGCTGGCCTCCGACCATCCGGGCTGGGCATTTCCCAGCGGCGGGCCACAGTTAAACACGACCTCCGTTCGCCGTAAAGGCCAGACACGGCAGTCGTGAGCCAGTCGAAAACCGAATGGCGCGTACCAGATCGGGTCCGTAATCGGCCGATGCCGGTGGCACAAACCGACCACATTGGAATGGGCGCGTGCGGGCCGCGGGGGATCAGCCGAGGACCGGAACGGTCACCACCACGGTTACTGCGAATCCGAGGACAGTCCCATGACGCCACACCGAGCCAGGCATCAGCTCCTCACCGCAAGGACCTCGATGTTAGTCGTTCTCGCGATCCTGTTGGCCGCGGCAACGATCGTTGGTCTCGGCACGCCGCCAGATGGCACGGCAGACGTCGTCTACGGCCAGCTCGGCAGTTTTACTACCGCGGATTTGAACAAAGGCGCTACAGCGGGCAACGCCAGCGACCAGAGTCTCGCCGTGCCCGGCGGGGTGACGGTGGATAAGTTCGGCAACGTTTATGTTGCGGATACAGGAAACCATCGCGTGCTGTTCTACGAGGCTCGCGACCCCAACGAGGATTGCCATCAGGTGCCTTGCAGCCCGGTGGCGACGCGCGTGTACGGACAGAACGGCAGCCTTACCGCCAATGACTCGTTCGGCACGCCCACCGCAAACAGCCTGTCCAGCCCCGAAGGCGTGGCCCTGGACAGCCTCGGCAGACTTTACGTCGCCGACAGAGGAAACAACCGGGTGCTGGTCTATGAGGCTAGCAGCACGACCGCCACGATAGTCTACGGTCAGGGAAGTTTTTCAGGACGCGCCGCCAACCGCGGCAGCTTGCACGCCACACAAAATGGTCTCTCGGCGCCCTTCGCCGTGGCGCTCGATCAGCACGACAACTTGTATATCGCCGACCGTGGCAACCACCGTGTGGTGTTCTATCGCGCGGGAAACAACAGCGAGGCGGAGCGCCAGTACGGTCAGCCCGACTTCGATTCGCCCATCAGCGGTCTGCCCCCGCAACCTCCGACCGCCACCAGTCTGAACGCCCCTTATGGAGTGGCGGTAGACAAGGCCGGCAATCTCTACGTTGCCGATCGCGACAACGTTCGGGTGTTGTTCTTTGAGAATGGCAATACTACGGCCACGCGCGTCTACGGTCAGGCAGGCAACTTCACGACCAGGAACGCGGGAACCGCGGCCGACAAGCTGGGAGGGCCTGAGGGTGTCGGCCTGGATCGTCAGGGCAATCTGTGGGTAGCCGACCGGGGCAACAATCGGGTGCTCTTCTTTCCAGACGCTGCCACGACGGCAAGTCAGGTCTACGGTCAGTCCACCTTCACCGATGGCACACCAAAACCGGCCAGCGTCACGACGCTCAATGCGGTGAAGAGCGTGTCCGTGGACCGTCAGGGGAACCTCTATGTTGCCGACGTCTTCCACCACCGCGTCCTGGAGTATCGCCGTCCGCCCGACGGCATCGAGCCGAGGGCAGCACCAACGCAAACGCCTCCTGCAAATGCCACAGGATGGAACAATACGAACGTCGTCGTGCATTGGAACTGGAGCGACGATAGCGCCGGCACCGGCGTCGACGAGGAGAGCTGCACGTTCGAATCGACGTCGAACGGTGAAGGCAGCGCCATTACGTTGACGGCTGATTGCCGGGATTACGCCGGGAACCTGGGGACCGCATCCTACACAGTCAAGGTGGACAAGACAGCCCCTGGATCGGCGATCAGCCAGTCGCCGGGAGCCAATGCCGCTGGGTGGAACAACAGCGACGTGACAGTCACCTGGAACTGGACCGACGAAGCGGCCGGATCTGGCCTGGATCTTACCCACTGTCAGGCCAGCAGCACGTTGACTGCAGAAGGGAACCCCGTATCGGCGACCGCGACGTGCCAGGACGTGGCGGGGAACGTCGCCAGCGAGATGTACTCGGCAAGGTTGGACAAGACCAGCCCCGTCGCCTCGCCCGCGCAGTCACCGCTTGCCAACGCCGCGGGCTGGAACAACACCGACGTGAACGTGGAGTGGAATTGGGCTGATGGCAGCGGGTCCGGCATCGACGCCGTGAGTTGTGCTGCATCCCGCATGTCGACCGGCGTGGGCAGCGCGGTTAACGTGACCGCTACGTGCACCGACCGGGCCGGGAACCCCGCCACCGCGTCGTACTCGGTGCGGGTAGACAAGACCGCGCCGACCAGGTCGGCCGTCACTCAGCTGCCGCTGGCGAACGGAGCTGGCTGGAACAACGGCGACGTGACCGTCACCTGGACGTGGGCTGACGCGACCTCCGGTGTGGACGCGGCCCGTTGCACGACGGCTGGTACGTCGTCAGGCGAGGGCACCGCGGTTGCGGTCCCGGCGAGTTGCACGGATCTGGCGGGGAACACTGCCAGCGATACCTACTCCCTAAAGGTAGACAAGACACGGCCGGCCGCGTCGCCGGTGCAGTCGCCGCTAGCGAATGCCGCAGGGTGGAACAACAGCGACGTGACAGTGACTTGGAACTGGGGCGACGCTGGCGGCTCCGGCGTCGATACTGTGCACTGCCCGACGACGAGCGTCTCGAGTGGCGTGGGCAACCCGTTGACGGTGACCGGGATATGCACCGATGTAGCAGGGAACACTGCGTCGACGCCTTACTCGGTTCGTGTCGACAAGACTGCGCCGGCCCCGTCGGCAATCACGCAGCTGCCGCTGCCAAACGCGGCTGGCTGGAACAATAGCGACGTGGCCGTCACCTGGACCTGGGGCGATGCCGCCTCGGGTGTAGATGCGGTCCAATGCACGAACTCCCGCACGTCGTCGGGTGAAGGCGGCGCGATCGCGGTGAGCGCGACCTGCGCGGATCGGGCTGGGAACAGCGCGCTGTCAACCGCGTCCGTGAAGGTGGACAAGACTTCGCCGAGCGTGTCGCTCGTGGCAGGGCCTTCTGACGGACAGACGTACAACTTTGGGTCCGTACCGCCTGCTCCAGGCTGCTCCGCATTGGACGCACTCTCCGGTCTGGAGGGCGCGTGCGTTGTTTCGGGATACAGCGCGGCGCTGGGAACTCACACGGTCACCGCTTCCGCAGTCGACCGCGCCGGCAATGCTGGCACGGCGTCAGTGACGTACACGGTTTCCTCGGTTGCGACAGCTTGGACCCTCAGCGGCTTCTACGACCCGGTGGATATGGCGGGTGTGTGGAACGTCTTGAAGGGCGGATCGACCGTCCCGCTCAAGTTCGAGGTGTTCGCCGGATCGACCGAACTGACCGACATCGGCATCGTCAACCAGCTCAGAGCCACCGAAGTATCGTGCACGGGCGGACAGACCGACGACGTCGAACTCGTCGCCACGGGCGGCACTGTGTTGAGGTACGACACGGCGGCCGGGCAGTTCGTTTACAACTGGCAGACGCCTAAGAGGGCCGGCTACTGTTACGTTGTCGCCGTGACGACGACGGACGGCTCGACACTCTCAGCGAACTTCCGCTTGCGATGAGATAGGCGTCAGGCAGCAGGCAAATGGCGGAATTGGTTTCGACTTCTTCTGCCTTTTGCCTTCTGCCTTTTGCCTTGACACCGTCAGACCCCGGGTGGCCCGGCCGGACGGCGCGAGTAATAACCGTCGAACGACGTCTTCCAGGTCGCGCCGCCATCGCCGGAGACCTCCCAGTGTTGCCGAACCCGGCCGTCCTCGAGCGGCGTCCAGGTGATCCGCTGGACCTGGACCTTGCCGTCGGCTGAAGGTGGCTCGCGCTGTTCCATGACCATCCGTCCGCTGACCAGTCCACCGGTCAGCGTGAGACGCGACGGGGAATTGTCCACCCACTCCTGGTGCCAGCGGTGGTCCGCCGGATCGAAGGCGTTGATGGAAACCCCACGCGACTTGCCGTTGGCGCTGGACCAGTTCTCCTGCAGCGCACAGCCGCCGAGGATGGACGTGATGTGATTGGTCCCCAGCGCCTGTCCAGTGGCGGCGCGCACGTCCCAGTCGCCAACCCAGAAATCGAACTGGTGATGTTCGGCCGCGGTACAGGGACCATCGGCAGTGGCCGGTGTTGCCGGCGTCTGCAAGAGAGCGAGCAGCAGCAGGAGTCGCATCGGCATGGAGTAGCACGTGCCCGCCGCGGCCCGCTGTCGGAATCGTGCTCAGCTGGGGTGGAACTGGGACGAGATGACGGTCCGGAACGCCGACGGCGCAACGCCAAAGGCGCGGTGGAAGGCAGCCGTGAAGTGGCTGTGGTGCGAGAAGCCGGCCTCGAGCGCGACGGTGAGGATGTCGCCTCCATCGTGCAACCACTCGAGCGAGCGTCGGAGGCGGAGAGCCGTGCGATAGCCGTGCAGGCTGGAACCGGTGGCGCGCCGGAAGATGCGGCAGAGATGGAACTCGGACGTGCCCACGGCGGCCGCGACATCGGCGATGCCTTCCTTCTTCAAGTAGGTGCGATTCAGGTGCTCGCGGCTGCGCTCGACGAGTTCCGTGTGCGCTTGCGGGAGCGGCTGCGCCGCCGACTTCCCAAACGCGCGCTCGAGCACGTCGCCGAGCAGCGTCAGCACGACCTCCTCGAGGTACAACCAGTCCGGTGTGATGCCCGAGCGCAGATGGTGGAACACGACCCGCTGCGCGAGAAACGATTCCGCCGACGCCGCCACGAAGGAGGTCGGAAACAGGACCTCAGTCTGGTCGGAGCGAAGCGGATCGTGTGCGGCGACCATGTCGCGAAGCACTGACGGCGCGACGCCGAACCAGTCCGTGTGGTCGCCTTCGTCGCTGATGACGCCGCGGCGGTACGGATGACCCTGGTTGTAGAGCGGTACGATCGTGGAGTCCGCGACGAATGGCCGCGAGCCCTCGTGCTCGATCCAGCAGGCGTTTCGCGGAAAGACGAAACAGTACTGCCGGGTCGGCCCGGTGTCTTCGAAGCGCGGGTGATCGACAGGGCAGCGGAACTCGCCGGCTGACACGACGCCGGTGTCGAGGAGGAGCCGATCCGGATCCGAACGCTTCGGCTTGATCGCCTGCGGCACGGCTGGACGTTAACAGGTCGCGCGACCGGCAGCAACGTCAAGGCACAGGTTCTGCCTTCTGCCTTCTGCTTTTTGTTTTGCCTTCTGCCTTTTGCCTTTTGCCTTTGGCCTTTGGCCTTTCCCTTGTGCCTTCGATGCCACAATAGAGGCGCCTTCCCTCGCGCCGGCTCGAGCGTTCCATGCCATCCATCTTCGATTCGATCGTGCGATTTCTGAACGCCGGCATCGCCGGAAGCCAGATCACACCGCTTCGCCTGCTGGTGGTCGTGGTGCTGATGTCGGCCCTGCTTTGGGCCACGCGCCGAATCACGCATTGGTTCGTGGACCACGTGCTCGCGCGACGGGGCGTCGAAGTCAGCCTCCGCGAGGCGCTGGGCACCATCCTCCGTTACGGACTGATCGCGATTGGCGCGTTGGTCATCCTGCAGGGGGCTGGCATCGACCTGACGTCCTTGAACGTCCTGATTGGTGCCATCGGCGTCGGGCTTGGCTTCGGTCTCCAGGCGGTCACCAGCAACTTCTTCAGCGGTCTCATCATCCTGTTCGAGCGGCCGATCAAGATTGGCCAGCGGATTGAGATCGCCGGCGCCGTGGGCGAGGTGCGCGAGATTGCCGCGCGTGCCACGACGCTGGTCACCGACGAGAATGTGGCCGTGATCGTGCCGAACTCGCAGTTCATCGCCGAGCCGGTCACGAACTGGAGCCGGCCGAACGTGCTGACCGGCTACGTGCTGACGTTCCACGTCGCGCCGGCGTCGGATCCCGAGCTGGTGCGCCGCGTGCTGCTCGCCGCCGCCGCTGCTCATGCCGACGTTCGTGGCGAGCCTGCCGCCGAAGTCGAGTTCGTCGAGATCGGCCCGGCGAGCCTGAGCTTCCGGCTGCAGGTCTGGAGCAACGTTCACCTGAAAACGGCGGGGAGACTGAAGAGCGACCTGAACTTCGATGTCTGGAAGCGCCTGAAGGCGGAAGGTGTGGCACCGCCGACCGCAACGATCGCGGTCACCATGTCGTCATCATCCGTATCGTGAGGCTGATTCGCCGAGCCTGAGCGCGCCATGGTGCCGCGGTGGTACATCATCATCGCCGTCCTCGCCGGCCTCACGCTCGCAGCCTGCGACGACATGCCGTCGTCGCCGACACCGCCAACGAACGCGACCGTCCGGATCGTGTTCATGGGATCGACCGAGCGGCGTTCCGATCTGCCGGCGTCCGCGCAGGGCTGTGTCAGCGGCGTCGGCGCCACGCACATCCATCCAAGCTGGCGGAGCTTCGACGGCATTCCGCTGACCCCGGTCCCGCCGGATCGATACGAGATGACCTTCACCGACGTGCCCACCGGCACTCGCGTGTCGTTCAGAATCAACGACCAGAACTCGTGCGACGAGAACCCGACCGGCGCCGTGACGCGCAACGTCTTCGCGAACGGCATTCGCCTGGCCCAGAACGCGACGACGCCCGGCAATGGCGACGAGCCGGGCTATGCGCTGACGGTCTCGGCGAACGGCGCAATCAGCCAGTAGTCGGCTGGGATGCACGGCATGCGAGGTCGTCGTCGCGATGCGTGCCGTGGCTGTACCACCCCGACGATCCGGCCGCGGTCGGTGCCGGGTGAGAGAGGAGGGTTACTTGACCACGAACGGCGGCGTCACGCGATCGATCTCCGCTTCCCATTCAGCGACGAGCGCCCTCATCTCCAGCAACAGGTCGCGCCGCTCGTAGGCGAGGTCGCGACGCTCGGACGGGTCGGTGGCCATGTCGAACAGCAGTTCAGGACCGTTGTCCGTGATGTACTTCCAGTTGCCCTTGCGGGCCGCTTTCTGGCGGCGGCCCTGATGATCCACGCGCCAGAAGACCGCTCGTTCGATCTGTGGCCGCTCACCGCGCAGCACCGGCAGGACGTCGACCCCGTCCAGCGTGCGGCCATCCGGCATTCTTGCCCCTGAGGCGGCCAGAATCGACGCGGTCAAGTCCATGGTCAGGACCACCTGACTCGAGACCTGACCTGCAGGGAGGCGTCCCGGCCAACGAAGCAGGTACGGGACGCGGATGCCGCCCTCCCAGACCGTACCGAATTCGTGGAACATCGGTTCGCGCCGCGAATACCACTGCCCGCCGTGATCGTTCGTGAAGACGACGAGCGTGTTCTGCGACACGCCCGCTGTGTCGAGCGTCTCCAGGATGCGTCCGACACCCTGGTCCACGCGCTCGACCATGGCGGTATAGTCCTTCCGCGTCGCGCGATCCCAGGTTTCACGCGTCCGGATATCGTCGGGCCGATCGGGCGGTTGAATGGGCAAGACCATCGCGTTGTACGGCACGTAGGCGAAAAAGGGCTCCGCCGCGTGCGCCTGGATGAATCGGATGGCGCGTTCGGTGATCAGATCGGTCATGTAGCCAGGCTGATCGATCAGCCGGCCGTTCTCGTGCAGATCGGGTTCGCCGTCGATGTTCTTGTGCGAGTAATAGTCGACGCTGAAGTCGAGAATGCCGAAGAACTCGGCGAACCCATTCGCGTTGGGGCTGAACGAGGGCGTGTAGCCGAGATGCCACTTGCCAAAGATGCCGGTGGCATAGCCCGCGTCCTTCAGGACGGTCGCGATGGAGATCTCGGATGCGGACAATCCTGCGTCCTTGCGGTCCTTCAAGAGGGCCCACTCGAGCCCGATCCGCTGTTGATAACGTCCGGTCATGAATGCCGCCCGCGTCGGCGTGCAAACGGGTCCGTTCGAGTAACCGTCGGTGAGCCGCACGCCCTCTCGAGCGAGGCGATTCAGCGCAGGCGTGCGAATGTCCTGCACGCCAAACGGTTCGCTGTCGCCATAGCCCATGCTGTCGACGACAATGATCACGAAGTTGGGCCGTGTCGGCCGCTGTGTCGCTTGTGCCGACACTCCATGAGCGCCAAGGAGTACGGCGCCCAGCACCAAACCGGCCATGACACTCTTCATCGGGTCACGTTCGCGTCCACGCAGCTCGCTCAGCGACACGTTCCCTCGACAACTGGCTGCCTTGACCATGACCTCACCTCCCAGCGGTGCCTTTGGGAGCCGTTACTATCGTCTGAAGGCCGGGCGCATCGCAAGGCGAACGGCGTCGACGCCGCGCCCGCCGCGCGCGAGGTAGCCTGGTCGTGCGATGGCAAGCGCCTGGCGTTGACCCGATCCAGCCAGACCAACGACATCGTCCTGTTCAATGGCCTCAAATGAGGAGGGGTGAGCTAGACTGGCCGTCTCACGCAAGCCTTTCCCCAGCGAGGATGACATGAGCACAGGCATGAAGAGACACCTGTTGGTGACAACGGTCGTCGTCGGTTTCGGCGTGACGTTGGCTGCGGTGGCGTTGACGGCGCAGGGAAGCAAGATTCAGCGAGGCGCCGACATCGCGCCGGTGCCGCTCGACATGAGCGGGCTCAACCCGGCCCTGGTCCGTGAGGGCAGTTACATCGTCAACGCACAGGGCGGTTGCAACGACTGTCATACCGTGCCGTCGTATGCAGCCGGCGGAGACCCATTCGCCGGTCAGCCGAAGCTGATCAACGCGCCCTGCTACCTCGCCGGCGGCGCGGTGTTCGGGCCGTTCGTCTCACGCAACATCACGCCCCGGGCCAACGGCATGCCGGCGGGCAGGACGCTGGCGCAGTTCAAGGACATCCTGCACCACGGCACCGATTTCCGGTCTCCCCCTGACGGCACCCCGATCCTCCAGGTGATGCCGTGGCCCGTCTACGGCGAGATGTCGGATCGTGAGATCGAGGCGATCTACGAGTACCTGAGCGCCATCCCCTCCATCAACCCGCGGCCGGCGTTCTGCACGGCACCGGCGCCGTAATTCGCCGCCACCGTCCGGTTCGCGCGCTTCCCAGGCAGTTGCGCCGCTGCCTGTGAAGCGCCGGGCACAGAAACTACGCCGTGACCCCGTCAACAGCCGCGCTCGCCGCAGTCCTCATTGCGACAGTCGTCGGCGCAATCCAACCGCGCCAGACGCCGCGACCGTTCGGGCCAGGCCGGTGCGGGCCGATCGACCCGGCTTACGTCCGCATCTCGACTGCAACCGGCGGCCAGCCCTTCCCGATGGCGCCGTCGGAGATCGCGCAGATGGGCGTGTTCATGGCGGAGTCGTCGCGCAGCGATTCCGCGATGATCCTGTGGGCGGGCGGCACCGCCGCCGACGCGCAGGCCGGCTTCGTCGTCCCGGTCGATCAGTCAGCGAAGCGGCTCACGTTCGCGATTACCTTCGATGGTACGGGGGGCAGCGCCGAGATCGTGACGCCGAACGGCGCTGTAGTACGAGCCGGCGCGGTCTCTGGCGACACGATCCTCAATTGCGGGCGAATCCTCAGCATCGACGCGCCGGAAGCCGGACCCTGGCGGGTGACGCTGGCTCCTTCGTCACGCTTCTGGATGGCGGTGCACGCGCGGAGCGATCGCGATCTACTGACCGCCGAGTTCGTGCGTGCCGGCGGCCGGCCGGGCCACGAGGGGCTCTTCCGGATCAACGGATCGCCCATCGCCGGGCGGCCCGCCACCCTCCGGATCGCGCTCTCCGAGCCGGAAGAGCCATTGCCGGTGTTCGAGCTGTTCTCGGCGCAGGGCAGGTCGATTGCGCGTGTCGCGCTCGACAAGGTCGGAGATGACGAGTTCGTCGGGGAGATCGAGCTTCCGAAAGTGCCGTTCCGGGTCGGCGTGCGCGGCGCGGATCCAGATGGCGACCGGTACCAGCGCATGAGCGGACGGATGTTTCACGGCGAGACGGTAGAGGTCGTGCCTCCCCCCGTGAACGAGGTCTCGGCCGGCGCCGACAGGCCTCTCGCCTTCATCCTCAGGAACTACGGTGGCTCGGCACGTTACAGGTTGACCGCGACGGTCGGCGGGCAGGTCCTGACGCATATCGAACCGCCAGTCGTCGATCTCGCCCCGAACAGCGAGCAGCGCGTGACAGTGTGGCTGCCGACCCGGACCATTGACACGGCAGGGAGCAGCCTCGAGCTACTGGTGGTGGCGTCGAGCGAGGATCCGGATCAATCCTCGACGAACAACGCCATTCTCCGGCTCGAGATCGTCAGGCCCTGATCGCGAACCCCGGGTCCTCTCGTCCCAATCGTGAGTTCGGCTCACGATTCGATGAAAACTCCGCACTGGGCGCGTCGAAGCACGAACGCTACAGTCGAGAGCGTGACGACAAGCAAGACACAGCCTGTTGATCCGTTGATCGGCCTGGTCGGCGGCTTGGGAGTCGGCGCCGCCATTCACTACTACCGCGCCCTGGCTGCGGCCCACGACGATGGGCTCCGGCCGCTGAGGCTCGTGATGGACCATGCGTCCATTTCACGAGCGACCGAGTACGCGTCGAAGGGCGATCGCCACGGCCTCGCCGTCTACCTCGCCGGGTTCCTGTCGCGGCTCAAGTCCGCGGGCGCGACGTTCGGCGTGATTCCAGCGGTCACCCCCCATCTCTGCATCGACGAGTTGAAACGGATCACACCACTCCCGGTGATCGACATCACCGAGGCTGTCGCCTCAGCGGTGCGCGAGCGGAAGCTGTCGAAGGTCGCGTTGTTCGGCACCCGCTTCGTGATCGAGTCCGACTTGTACGGCCGCCTCGCCGGTGTGGACGTCGTGCGGCCGCGCCCGGACGAAGTCGACTTCGTCCATCGCGCGTATACCCACCTCGCGCATAGCGCATCGGTCTCCGACGACGATCGCCGGCAGTTGACGGATCTGGCCGGGACGCTGGAGAAGCGCGAGGGCGTCGATGCGATACTCCTGGCCGGAACCGACTTCGCGCTGATGTTCGACGCGTCGAACACGCCCTTCCCGCATCTCGACTGCGCGCGCATCCATATCGACGCCATCCTCCGGGCCGCAGGCACGACCGCCGACGCGCCCGCAATCGTCTGAGGCACTGCATGAGATCCGAGCTCAAGCACGCGTGGCGATCGCTGCAGCGGAGCCCGGCCTACGTTCTCACCTGCGCGATCACGCTGGCGCTGGTGCTCGGCGCCAACGCCGCGATCTTCGCGGTCGTCAATGCCACGCTGGTCCGGCCCATGCCGTTCGCGGCTCGGGGTCTCGTGGTGCAGCTGTTCGCCCAGCCGCCCGGAACCACCTCGATATTGCAACGCAACCCCTTGCAGCAGATGGAGGTGCCGCGGCTGCGCGAACGGGCCCGAACCCTCGCCCGGCTCGAGGGGTTTTATCCGTCGGAACGCGTGGTCACGATTGGCGGGGAGCCCGGTGTCGCGCGAGGCGCGGCGGTCACGCCCGGCCTGCTGGCGATGCTGGACGCGCCGATCGCGCTCGGCCGGGCGTTCATGCCTGGCGAGGGCGAGCCCGGTCACTTCGTCGCGGTCATCACCGATCGCTACTGGCGCGACACGCTCGGCGGGCAGCCGGTGCTGGGCACCACCCTGATTCTCGACGACCAGCCGCACACTATTGTGGGAGTGCTGTCGCCAGGCTTCACCGTCCCGTTTCTCGACGCGCAGGTCTTCACACCGCTGTTCCTGAACGCCGAGCCGAAGCCGCGCACGCCGACTCTCTCCGTGGTCGCGCTGGCCGAGCTCGCGCCCGGGATCTCGCTCGAGCAGGCCCGCGACGAGCTGACGACCATCTACGGCCAGTTCGCGCAGGAGTTCCCGCGCACCCATACGCATTGGACCATTGGCGCCCAGGATGCGCGCGAATGGCAGTACGGGCCGCTCCGCGCGCCGCTGCTGATGCTGCTGGCGGCGACGGCGGTGGTTCTGATGATTGCCTGCGTGAACATCGGCAATCTCACGTCGGCACACGCGGTCGCGCGTGCCGGCGAGCTGTCGCTCCGGCTTGCGCTCGGTGCCTCCAAGGGCGACCTGCTGCGGCTCCACTTCGCTGAGCTGCTGATCGTCTGCGGCGCCGGGCTGGTCCCCGGCCTGCTGCTCGCTCGCGCCGCGGTGCCGGCGCTGCTGGCGATCAATCCAACAGTCGCGCAGTCCCTGGGTACGATTACGCTCGACTGGCGCGTCCAGCTGTTCAGCGGGCTGCTCGCCCTGCTCACGGCGATCGTGGCTGCCGCATTGCCGGCCGTCCGCGCGATGCGAGGTGAAGCGTCGGCGGCGCTGGCGACGGCGACCACCCGGTCCACCGGTTCCGCCGACGCAACACGCCTGCAGCGTGCGCTCGTCTCGATCGAAGTGGCGCTGTGCGTCGCGCTGCTGATTGCCGGAACCGTCGTCGTCCAGGGGCTGCGCGACCTGTCGCGCCGAAGCCCGGGCTTCGAGGCGAGCGGCGTGTTGACAGCGCAGATTCGCCTGCCGGAGGCCGCCTATCCGTCACCGGAACTCCGCGCGACCGTGGTCAGGCGCCTGCTCGACGAGATTCGCGTCCTTCCCGGCGTGACGTCGGTCGGCATCACCCAGAATGCCTTTCTTCCGAAGTTCTCCTATCAGACGCTGATCAAGGTCAAAGACCGCCCGACGCCGGACGATCAGCCGCACACCGTGCAGTACCGCCGCGTCAGCCCCGACTACTTCCGGGCGATGCGGATCAGGACAATCGCGGGACGCGTCTTCAGCGATGACGACACCGCGGATCGCCCGCCGGTTGCGATCGTCAGCCGGCGTTTCACCGAGATGCTGATGCCCGGCCTCGAGCCGGTCGGCCGCACCTTGATCCGCAACAACCCTCCAGAGGTCACGATCGTCGGCGTCGTCGACGATGCGTCCGACGTGACGGTCGCAGAGCCGGCCGAGCCCACCTTCTACGTGGCGTGGGCGCAGAACAACGCCCCGGCGGTGCCGGTCGCCTTCGTCATCCGGACTGCGGTCGAGCCCTCGTCGCTGCTGCCGGCGGTGCGTGAAACCGTGAAACGGGTGGACGCGTCGCTGCCGCTGCGCAAGGCGCAACCGCTGCCAGTGTTCGTCAGCGAATCCACTGCGCCGGAACGGTTTCGCGCCTTCGTGCTGAGCATCCTCACAATGCTGGGCGTGCTGCTGGCCGCGGTTGGCATTTCCGGAGTGACGTATCGGAGCGTGGTGGATCGTACCAGGGATTTCGCCGTGCGGCTGGCGCTCGGTTCCGAGCCGGGCAGGGTGATTCGCCTGGTACTGGTCGAAGCGCTCCGCGACGTGGCGATCGGCGCCGCTGCGGGACTGGCTGGTGGAGTGGCGCTCGCCATCCTGCTGGCGCGCTGGCTTCAGAACATCGCGCCCGTGGAAATGACGACAACGGCGATCGCGATGGCGGTCATGGCGACAACGGGTCTTGCCGCCGCGTTCGTGCCTGCCCTGCGCGTCAAGCGCGTCGAGCCGGCGCAGGTGCTCCGCGGCTAGGCCGGGCGGCGGCGAACGGATCGGCGCGAGTCCGGTGCCTGGGCAATCAGCAGGCGGAGGAACTCCTCGATGAAAGGCGTGGTCGCGGCATCCCGAAGGGTCACCGCATACCACTTGCGAAAGAGGCCGCCTTTCGTGATGCGAACGGCCCTGATGCCGCCCGAGGCCAGGCTGTGGGTGAGCGACCATTTCGGCAGCACCGTGGCGCCCATGCCAGCCTTCACCATCTCGATGATTCCCTCGGACAGCTGGAGGTAGGTGACGTGGGCCGGCTGAAGTCCGGCCGGGCGCAACACCTGGCGCACGAAGAAGCTGTTCTCGATCGACCGTGAGAAAAGGTAAAGCGGTTCGGCGGCGATCTCTTCCGGCGTGACGAACGGCCGCGCCGCCCAGCGATGCGACGCGTGCACGACAGCGACGTGCTCGTCGTCGAACAACTCACGGGAGCGGAGGCGCCGGTCGTCGATCTCCTCGTTCATCAGCGCGAGATCGAGCTTCGCGTCGAGCAGCGCGGTGATCGGGTCCACGGTGTATTCGGGGACGATCTGCAAGCCGAACGAGGGGTAGCGGTGACGGAGCCCCGCGACGATGGCTGGCAGCCATGAGTAGCCGGTGTAGCAGTGGGTGCAGACGCGCAGTTCGCCGGCGGCATGACGCGCGATCTGCCCGACCTGCGATTCGACCCGCGCTATTGCGCCGAGCACCTCGTCAGCCGCCTCGACGAGGAGCCGCCCGGCCGGCGTCAACAGCATCCGGCGGCCCGACCGCACGAAGATCGGCGTCCCCAGCTTGTCCTCGATCTCGCGCAGCTGGTGGCTGACCGCCGATTGCGTGACGTTCAGGAGATCGGCGGCGCGGGTCACGCTTTCGGTGCGCGCCACCTGCGCGATCAGCCGGAGATGGTGCGATTCGAGGAACTTGGGCATGGCGGTCGAGCGGCTCAAACCATTTTACTGGCAGCCCGTGGCGAAAGAAGGCGGGCTGCCAGACGCCCCTGTCGGGGTTAGTCTACGGCGCGAAATATGCACGCGTCGGTGAAGCGCGGGGGCGGCACGTGGCAAACGCAACGTCCGGCCATTGACCGGGCCGTGCAAGATGTCCAGACGTGCCGACGATTCGGCATTGGGCGCCGGATGCCCGGCGACGCGAGTCATCCGACCCGAGATCGAGGAGGGAGCCATGGGCTACTTGGAGGTGAGCGCGCATATGACCGTGCGTCCCGGTTGTCTGGACGGCTTCAAGCGACAAGCGGCGGAGTGTATCCGGATTACGAAGGAGAAGGACACGCAGACGCTCCGCTACGACTGGTTCCTGAGCAACGACGGGACCGAATGCGAGGTCCGCGAGGCATACGCCGGCGCCGAAGGCTTGATCGAGCACAATCGCCACATCCTCGAGGCTCGGACCAGGCTGTTCGAGGACTACGCCGACAATCACTTCATGACCTTCTACGGAGAACCATCCCGGGCACTGTTCGACCTGCTGAAAGCCCACCAGGTCGGGTTCAAGTGGTTCGTGTTCGTTCAAGGCCTGGAGGAATCGCCGCTGCCGGTGGCGTCGATGCGTGAGCGTGTATGACTCCTGCAACCCTGAATGCCAAGGTGCTGGACTTCCTCGCGCAGAAGCGCATTGCCGTAGCGGGCGTCTCGCGCCACGACGGCCAGCATCCGGCTGCCAACCTGATCTATCGGCGTCTGAAGCGCACCGGCCACGAGGTGTTCGCAGTGAACCCGGGCACGCAAACGTTCGAGGGCGATCGCTGCTACCCGAATCTGCAGTCGATCATGGGCGGTGTCGACGGCGTGGTGATCGTCACGCGCCCTGAAGACACGGAGCAGATCGTTCGAGACTGTCACGACACCGGTGTCCACCGCGTCTGGATGCACCAGTCGATACAGAAGGGGTCGAGCGTTTCACCGGCGGCCGTCGAGTACTGCCGGCAACACGACATCACCGTCATTGCGGGTGCGTGTCCGATGATGTACGGCGACGGCGCCGACTTCGGACACCTGTGTATGCGGTGGTTCCTGAGACTCACCGGAGCGTTGCCGAGCTGAGGCGCTGGGGCGGCACCGGTTCCGGAGGTCAGCGCTCCATGCGCGCTTCGGCCTCGAGGCTCGTGCGATCGCGGCCGATGGTCGCGACCGCCAGGGTCCGGCCGCCCCTGCGGTACTCGACCGAGCAGTCCTGTTTCTCGAGCGAGCCGTCGATGCGAACCTCGTCCCAGCGTTCGGCGTGGCCGACGTAGTTGATCGCGATGTCGTAATGCTGGCTCCAGAAGAACGGCACCGCGTCGAACGGCTCGCGTGCGCCCAGCATGTTGCACGCCGCGGCCTGCCCCTGCCGCTCGGCGACCACCCAGTGCTCGACGCGAATGCGCTCGCCGGTATGAGGGTCGGGCCATCGCGCGGCATCGCCCGCGGCGAAGATGCCGGGCACGCTGGTTTCCAGGAACTCGTTCACCGCAATACCGCGATCCATGGCCAGTCCCGCCTGTTCGGCCAGGGTCACCGCCGGCTTGACGCCGACGCCGAGCACGATGAAGTCGCTGTCGATGGTGCCGCCGCCGCTGAGCGTGACGGTCCGCCCGTCGACCCGCGCCACGGTCTGACCGAGATGGAACGTGACGCCGTGCGCCTCGTGCAGCGACCGGATGAATCGGCCGATCTCCGGCCCCATCACTTTCTCGAGCGGAGTGCTCTCCGGTCCGACGACGTCGACGGCAATCTCGCGGGCGCGCAGTGACGCCGCAACCTCCAGCCCGATGAAGCTGGCACCAACCACGACCACGTGTTTGGAGTGCACGGCGCGTTCGACGATCGCCCGGCTGTCGGCGAAGCTGCGGAGATAGCAAATCTGCGTGTTCTGGGCGCCGGGGATGGGCAGTCGCACCGGATCCGCGCCAGTCGCGATCAGCAGCGCTCCGAATTCCCGAACCGAACCGTCGTCGAGGTGCACGGTGTGCTTCGCCGGATCGATGGACGAGACGCGTCGCCCCAGGATCACGTCGATGCGATTCTCGGCGTAGAAGTCGCTGCCCCAGAGCGGAATCCAGTCCTCCTGGGCGCTGCCGGCGAGGTAGTCCTTCGACAGGTTGGGACGATCGACGGGGAGGTCGGCGTCGGCACTGATCATCGTGACCGGCCCGCTGTACCCCTTGCGCCTCAGCATCTCGGCCGCCGCTACTCCCGCGGCTCCGCCCCCGACGATGACGATCGAAGCTGGCGGCTCGCTCGCGGAGATCGGAGCCGAGGCAGGTTGCGCCGGCGGAAGCTTCTCCCTGACGAAAATCTGGTCGCCCTGCCGCTCCACCTTCCAGCACGGGATTGGATCAAGAGCCGGCGCCCGGAGCGCCTCGCCGGTGCGCAGGCTGAAGCAGGCATGGTGCCAGGGGCAGCGCACCGTGTCTCCCACGACGATGCCTTCCACCAGCGGTCCGCGGTAGTGCGAACACTGCGCCCTGACCGCGAAGAACTCGTTGCCCGATCGCGCGAGCACCACGTCGTCTTTGCCGACCTGGCCGAGGATCATGCCGCCGTCGCTGAGTGCCGAAGCAGCGATTCCCTGTGAGAGGTCCACTTTCGCGCGCTCTTTCGTCTCGCTCATGCATGCCTCCGCCGTGAGCAGCCCATCCGTTCGCGCTCACGTGTCCACTATATAGAGTCGCGAATTGCCACTAACGGTTCAGCCCGCATCGCGCGTCGGTCGGGCACCAGCACGCTTCGAAAGAGTCCTTACTGGAGCGGACCTGGCAGCGCCCGTTCGGCCTCGGCCTCGAGCTGGGCCTCGTGACCGCGCACGATCCAGACGACGCCGATTCCTGCGAACACGGCGCCGACGGCAGCGGCAATCGCGACTGGCCTGGTGAATCGCTCCACGCGTTCGCCGAGAAGGTACGCGAGCATGCCGTAACCGCCGGCCCACACGATGCCGCCGGCGGCGTTGAAGATCAGGAATCGTGGCCAGGGCATGCAGTTCACGCCGGCGAGTAGCGCCGCCAGCGCGCGCAATACGGCGATAAACCGTCCAAAGAACACCATCTTGCCGCCATGCCGCAGGAACAGGAACTGGCCAAGCTTGATGCGCGCCGTCGTCAGCCTGAAAAGGCTGCCGTGACGCAGCAGGAGCCGATACCCGAATTGTCGCCCAACCAGGAACCCGATGTTATCGCCGATGATGGCCCCGGCAATGGCTGCCAGGATCACCATTGCGATGTTCAAATTGTGGGTCGCACCGGCGTAGACCGCTGCCGTGACCAGCGCCGTCTCGCCCGGCACCGGTATCCCCATACTCTCCAGGCCAATCGCGGCCGCCACCGTCCAGTACCCATAGTGCGCGACCAGCGTCGAGAGCCAGTTCATGCCGCCAGTACCGAGTCACTGACGAAGCAGTTGATGGACGAACGCGATCGCATTCGACCCCTCGCCGACCGCGGACGCCACGCGTTTGAAATTCCCCCCGCGAACGTCGCCGACCGCAAAAATGCCAGGCCGGCTGGTCTCGAGCAGAAAGGGCGGCCGGACCAGCGGCCACCCGGCGCTCGTGAGCTCGTCCTGTGACAGGTCCGGGCCCGTTTTGACGAAGCCGTTTGCATCGAGCACGAGGCAGCCGCCGAGC
>DATJFF010000079.1:0-44146 GCA_035495795.1 Vicinamibacterales bacterium | reverse complement strand
GGTGCTGGCACGCATGCCCCACCGGCACGTTTGTCTTGGTGGTGCAGCCGGGAGCGGTTCGACGCCGTCGGTCGAGCGTGAACGGCTCCGTGCGAGTGGGCACCGTGAACTGGAGATGCGCGTTCGACCAACTCGCCGTTGATACCGGCGTCGCCGTGACGCCGCGTCATGTTCCGGCAGTGCGGCCGCGCAGTGGAGTCCACACCGACCGCCACGGCAAGAGTGGTGCCATTCTGCGGCAGCAACGAGGCCTAGATTGGATGCGCAGATTCGATTCGTGCCAGCCGGCACCGTGCGCAGCGCTGTATAGATTGCATCACACACCGCCTGGTGCTGCCTGCAGCATTGCGCGGTTCCTGCGACTCGAAAAGCGTACGGTCGCCCGAGTCGAGATCCTCAACTCCTTCCCCCGCCTCGCCTGGCCCGCGTGATGACGGTCGAGATCGAAACCCCTTCATGGTAAATCCCCGGAGTCACGGGCGGGTGTTCGCCAGTGGGCATGGCGCGTGAATCTGCACATCCGTCGAGAGCTCACCGACCCGGTGAGGCGGATGTCGACCGTATTGACGACGGAGCTGTACGCGGCGTCGGTTTTCAACGTGACTGGTCCGCGAATCTAGCCAAATGAGCCGGTCTCCAATCCACGCCGACACGCGGCGTAGTGAGCCTCCATGACACGCGATCGCGGCCCGCTCGCGTTGGGCGCTCCGCAAGAGCCTGGTAAGAGCCGCTGCCTCGGCTCGCAACCGCCTGGCCCGTTCATTGCTAATCAGAATGGAGAGACGGCTGCTCCGGTAAGCGCCCGAAAGGCTTCAGTGATGAACAAAAGTCTTCCTGTCATCTTTCTCTTCTGGTCTGCCGCGTATGGTCCGATTCCCCATTTCAAGCAGCCAGACGCGCGGCCGCCTTCGGGATATCCGCTCGACGTTGTCGTCTGCGAAGAAGGACCGGGGAACGGCTGTCGCGACCTGAAGAAGATCTCGCAAGCAGCTGTCTTCATCGACAACCGCTATGCCGGCAAGACGGACGAGCACGGTTCCATCACGTTCACGGTGCAGCGGGGATCACGCACGCTGTATGTTTCCGCCGTCGGCCATGACGGGGTCGGGATCCAGGTCGACGTGCGCGGGGACGCTCATTGCGATGTCGTGCTGAGACCGACACGGCAAGTCTCGCAAGTCCGTGCGGAGGACCAGTTCTTCGTCCTGGGATCATCGGACGGTGTCGGCGACGCCGTTCATTGACCACGTAGAAGAACATGTTGGCCGCATCGGTGCCGTTCCTGAGATAGGCGAGCTCGTCGACTGCGAGGACAGTCCCGGTTTGCCGGCCAAGATCAGCGAGCGCCCCTCGGTGACGAAATCCGCGATCGGCGCCGAGCCGAGCATGTGGAGCCCCAACTGCGATTGATAGGTGAAATTGAAATAGTCCATCGTTTTGAGAAGGGGAAAGTGGGCGCGGCGCGTTAGGCGGGCTAAGCGGGTCTGCAACCGGTGCGCGAGCTCCGCGGTCGCGAGTAGGGCGAGGCCACGACGAGTTGCTACGATCGCACCTGTTCCCCCGACACGAAGGCAGCGAGCCACTGCTCGCGCTGTCGAACATGACCCGCGCGGCCTTCGAGGCTCGCGGCTGGGTGCGCAATGTGACGGTCTGACCGCGGGCTGCCAAGACAAGACGCCAGCACCGCCGCCGCTGACTGTTCACGCGTCAATGCTGTGCCGCCGCGATCAGAGAAAGGTGCAGTGTTCAGGAGCCTGACTCGAAGTCGTTCCTCGAGTTCTTCTAGCGATTGCCAGACGATGTGGTTGATGACCAACTGCTCAATACCCCAGTCGACTCAAAGCAGCGAACGCGCGTCACCAGGACAAAACGTTGCGAGGCGAGAATCGAAACAACGGCCCGATTTCTTCGAGAGACGTGCCGAATCCAGTGCAGTGCCGTCGTCGCACCTGTGAGCGCGCACAGCCCGCGGGCGAGGCACCGTGTGCTCGAGGCATTCAGAAACGGCCGATTCTGACGAAATAGTCGCCGGATCCACCTCTGAACGCATTACGAACGGGATGACACCGTCTGCCTATTCCTCACTGTGACCCCGCAGTGACCCCGGGGCACGCAAAGATTCGCGGCGAGTCGCTGCGCTTCAGTAAGTAATTGATTTGATTGGCTTTAGTGGTGGCCAGGGACGGAATTGAACCGCCGACACCGTGATTTTCAGTCACGTGCTCTACCAACTGAGCTACCTGGCCGTCGGTGAGACCGACCACTATATCATGACGGACTCGCTGGCCTCTCCGTTCGGCCTGCAAGCGGCGCATCACGGTGCGTCGGTGAATCGAATCGACTGCGCGATGTGGCGGAAGGCTTCCTGGAAGTTCTGGGCGTCCTTCTCCTGGACGACGGTGAGGTAGTAGAACATCGTGCCCTCGACCAGGAACGTCGTGCACACGACGATTCGTTCCTGTCCGCCCAGCGGAGAGGGATTCACGAGCGGGGTGGCGATCGCCGAGCGTTGCGAGATCTTGATCGCCTGTTGCTCGCCGCCCAGTTTCAGATCGGGATTGTTCTGCCCGACCGCCTGGAGCCACATCTTGGTCGCCTCCGCGAGGTCGCGCGAGCCGGCCTTGGTGACGCCGAACTCGACGCCATGGCTGAACACGGTCTGCCCGTTCAGCGGGCCGTAGCCGTTTTCCGGCACCGCCTTGATGGCCGTCTTGGTGGGAAGGACCGTCCAGTTGGACGGGACTGATGCCTTGAAGACCTTGCCCCCGGCAATCTCGCGATACTGCGCCGCAGGCGCGGGCACGGGCTGCCCGGGAGTGCCAACGGCCGCCAGCGCCTCTCCGTTTCCGTTGCCGCCGCCACCGCCGCCGGCGCCGGCCTTTGCCAATTCGCCCATCGACTTGGCCGCCGGCAGCGACGCGAACACAGGCTTCATCCGCTCGAATCCGCTCTCGTCGGCGGGCGTGCCGATTTGGAGACGCTCGGCTTCCTGGTTGATGTACACGGTCCGGTTGCCGGGGTTGGGGTGGCTGCTCATCCACTGTGGCGTCCCGCCGCCCGCCTCCGCTTCCTTGGCGATGGTCTCGAACATGTGGGCCAGCGCGCGCGGGTCGTAGCCCGCCTTCGCCATGATTTGCGCGCCAAGCAGATCGGCTTGCTTCTCGAAGTCACGGCTGTAGCGCAGCAAGAGGGTGCCGAGGCCGAACTGGCTGCCTTGCGCGATTGCCGATCCGGCCGCGCCGCCGACCATCGCGCCGCCAATCATGCCGGCCGCCTGACCGAGCTGCAGCCACGGATTCTGCGACTTGGTGATGTTGGCCGTGCCGTGGCGCAGCAGGACATGTGACAACTCGTGAGCCATCACGCCCACCACTTCGCCCTCGGCGGCTGCGGCGTCGAACATGCCGCGGTGGACGAACATCGGCCCGCCGGGAAGCGCGAAGGCGTTGATCTCTTTGAGATTTACCGGCGTGAACGAGAACTGGTAGACCGGCTGCTTCAGCTCGGACGGCGCGGCCTCGACGAGCCGATCGCCGAGGTGCGTGAGATAGGTGGCGATGCGCTCGTCCTTGATGATCGGGTACTGCTTCTGCACCTCGGCTGCCGCCTCGCGGCCGAGCTCGACATCCTGCGAAGGCGTGAACTTGTTCTTCGCGAGCTTGATGCCCGTCTGCGCCGAGAGTCCCGAGGCCCAGATGCCGATCGCAAGTGCGAGACAAACGCCTCGCCAAGCCGTGTGCGTCCTCGTCATCCGGCACTCCTCGTCTCTCCGGCCCAAGATTCACACTCCTGAGCCGGGCCGCCATTGTACGCCGCCTGGCAACGAGTGGATGAGGCGACCGACGGTCCGGAATTCAGGCGGCTGAACGAGGAGACTGCGGAGCTGGAGGATCGACGGCGCGCTCGCCCGGCCGCCGCACAGTACGTCCGCCGAGAGAGAACCAGGCGGCGGCGACGCCGATCAGCATTCCGCCGAGGACGTCCGACGGCCAATGCGCGCCGACGTAGACCCGCGAGACGGCGATGGCAAGCGCCAGCGGCCACCAGACCAGCCGCGCGGCCGGAAACAGGCGGCTGGCCGCCAGCGCGCCGGCGGCTGCCGCGGCGGAGTGGCCGGATGGAAACGAACTGTTCAGCGGCCGCTGATCGATCAGCCGAGCTTCGGCGAGGACTTCGTATGGACGTGGCCGGCCAACGATGGGCTTCACCAGGACGTCGGCGGCGAAGTACGCCATTCCCACCGCCAGTGCGACGCGCCACGCCGCCATTCGCCGGCCGGGAAAGACGGCGGCAATTATCGCCACCGTGAGCCAAACGAAACCCGCCTTGCCGACCGCCGAGGCGAACAGCATCAGGTCGTCGAGCGCCAGGGAGTGACCGCCGTTGATGGCGGAGAAGAGAGCCGCGTCCATGTCAGGCTCTAGGCTCTAGGCTCTGGGCTTTAGGCCCGACACGCATGCCTCGCTGCATTCGTGACACGAAGACGTGGATGCACCGAGACACGTGTGACATGCCTAATGCGTAAAGCCTAGAGCCCAGAGCCTAAACAGCCGCAGGCTCCGCTTCGCGCACGAGGCCCAACTCCTTGCGGACCTTGTCCTCGATGGCGCTGCGGATGTCGACGTGCTCGCGGAGGAACGCTTTGACGTTCTCGCGGCCCTGGCCGAGGCGTTCGCCGCCGTAGGCGAACCACGCGCCGCTCTTCTCGATGATTTTCTTCTCGACCGCGAGATCAATGAGGTCGCCCTCGCGCGAGACGCCTTCGCCGTAGACGATGTCGAATTCGGCTTCGCGGAACGGCGGGGCCATCTTGTTCTTGACGACCTTGACGCGCGTGCGTCCGCCGATGACGTTCTCGCCGTCCTTGATCGCGCCGATGCGGCGGATGTCGATGCGGACCGAGGCGTAGAACTTGAGCGCGCGACCGCCGGTGGTGGTTTCGGGGTTGCCGAACATCACGCCGATCTTCTCGCGCAGCTGGTTGATGAAGATGAGCACCGTCTTCGACTTCGAGATCGCGCCGGTGAGCTTGCGCAGCGCTTGTGACATGAGGCGAGCCTGCAGGCCCATCTGCGCTTCGCCCATCTCGCCCTCGATTTCGGCGCGGGGCACGAGCGCGGCCACCGAGTCCACGACGACCACATCCACGCTGCCGGAGCGGATGAGGACTTCGACGATCTCGAGCGCCTGCTCGCCGTTGTCCGGCTGCGACACCAGCAGGTTGTCGATGTCCACGCCCAGCTTGCGCGCGTATTCCGCGTCCAGCGCGTGCTCGGCGTCCACGAATGCAGCCAGGCCGCCGGCCTTCTGCGCCTCCGCGATTACCTGGAGGGCCAGTGTGGTCTTGCCGGACGATTCTGGCCCGAAGATTTCCGTGACGCGACCGCGCGGCAGGCCGCCGATGCCGAGCGCGTAATCGATGCTGATCGCGCCGGTCGAGATGGCTTCCACGGGCGAGATGGTGTTGCGCTGCCCGAGGCGCATGATGGCGCCCTTGCCAAACTGTTTCTCGATTTGGCCGACGGCCACGTCGAGGGCCTTGATCCGTTCCTGTCGTTCGTCGATGGGCATGTGAGTAGGGTGTCCTTTCCGGCCGTAACTGATCCTAAAAATGGGCCAAGCGAAAGTCAAGCGAAAATGCGTGTAGGTGAGCCGACCTAATAGCCTGATTTCAACAACTTACAGGTACCTGCCACTTTCGCCTCGAAAGGGCTGCCGCAGAACCAGCCACCTCGCGGTTTGACCCGCCTCTCGTCTTCTGCGTACCGTCGTCTCGATGCCCAGCCCCGTCGGCCACACCTTGGGAGGACTCATTGTCGGCCTCATTGGGGGGCGGGATTCTGACGTCGGGAGTCGGAGAACGCTGGTCTGGTGCGCAGCCGCCGCCGTCCTCCCGGACCTGGACTTCCTCTGGGGCCGCCACAACATGGAGACGCACAGCCTCGGAGCGGCGGTGCTGGCCGGGCTGGCTGTGCTCGCCTGGACCCGCGGCCGCGGCGGGCGGCTGGCGATCCTGGTGACCCTCGCCTGGGCGTCGCATGTGCTGTTCGATTGGTTGGGATCCGATGACACGCCGCCGCTCGGTGTCATGGCGCTCTGGCCGCTCACCTCGAAGTTCTACTTCGCCTACGCCTACGTCTTCGAGGCGATCTCGCGGCGCACCTGGCTGCCGAACTTCTGGAGCCATAACGTGCGAGCCGTCGCCTGGGAGATCGCGATGCTTGCGCCGCTCGCTGGGCTCGCGGGGTGGGCGCGCGGCTGGACTTGGCGACGGCCCGCCGCGAGCGGGAGGGAATCGCGGGAGGGGAGAAGAGGGAGGGACTGTCGCTGATCGGGACTGATCAGCCATCGAACGCCTCGGGAGTAGATCGCGGGCGGGAAAGAGGGAGGGCCTTAACGCCGGCCGGGACTGAGGGTTTCTCAGTCCCGAGGATCGTTAGGCTCTCCCCGATCGGTGAAGCCGCATTCCCGAACAGGCGCCAGCCCACTCCCGGCACGCGCGAGCAAGCCGATCTCCCGACGGGCGCGAGCTACGCGAGCTCTACCGCGAGCGCGACACCGTTGCCGCCGCCAAGACACAGGGTGGCAACACCGCGCTTTTTCCCGCGAGCCTTGAGCGCGTAGAGAAGCGTCGTCAGAATCCTCGCGCCCGAGGCGCCGATCGGGTGGCCGAGCGCGACCGCGCCGCCGTTGACGTTCACGCGCGCCGGGTCGATGCCGAGCTCCTTCATCACCGCAACGGCCTGGACCGCGAACGCCTCGTTCAACTCCAGCAGATCAACGTCCTCGAGCGACCAGCCGGCCTTCTTCAACACCTTGCGCGTCGCTTCGACCGGGGTCATCAGCAGCATCTTCGGGGCCAGGCCGCTCGTCGACTGGGCGACGATGCGCGCCAGCGGGTTCGCGCCAAGTGCCCGCGCGCGATCCGCGCTCATCACCACCGCTGCCGCCGCGCCGTCGTTCACGGGCGGCGCGTTGCCTGCGGTCACCGAACCGTCCTTCTTGAACGCCGGCTTGAGCGCACGCAGGGCCTCGATCGTCGTCTCGGCGCGCACCGACTCGTCCCTGTCGAAGACGAGCGGGTCGCCCTTCTTCTGCGGAATCTGTACTGCCAGGATCTCGTCCTTGAACGCGCCGCTCTGCTGCGCGGCGGCGGCCTTCTGATGGCTTTCGACGGAGTAGCGATCCTGCTCTTCGCGGCACACCTTGTAGACGTCGGCGACGGTCTCGCCGGCGTTGCCCATGTGCCAGTTCTCGAACGGGCACCACAGGCCGTCGTGAATCATCGAATCGGTGATCTGGCCATGGCCCATGCGCAGGCCCTCGCGGACCTTGGGCAGCAGATACGGCGCGCTGCTCATGGACTCCATGCCGCCCGCGACCGCAATCTCGATATCGCCGGTCAGAATGCCTTGCTGAGCCAGCATCACCGCCTTGAGACCGGAGCCGCAGACCTTGTTGATGGTAAGAGCGCCGACGTGCTCGGACAGTCCGCCCTTGAGTGCGGCCTGCCTGGCCGGCGCCTGGCCGACACCCGCCGAAACGACGTTGCCCATGATGCATTCGTCGACGGCCGCGGGGTCGATGCCAGCCCGGCGGACGGCCTCGCGAACGACCATGGCGCCAAGTGCCGGGGCGGGGAAGTCCTTCAGCGTGCCGAGGAACTTCCCGGTCGGCACCCGAACGGCGCTGACGATGACGGCTTCAGACATGACAGATGATCTCCACTCGTTGGATGACGTCGGGCCCCAAAAGGGCCTCGAGACGGGAACGGATGACTCCCAGCGACCGCTCGACCTCGCGCCGCCACTGCGCGTCCTGAGCGGTAACGACCAGGACTCCGGCATCCAGCCTGACCCGCGTCGCGCGGCTCACCGCCGGCCCGACCGAGGTGCGCCACGCGAACTCGACCTTCTCGGCGCACAGCGGCGCCGGCCTTATGATTTGCGCGAGGACGCCCGGTATGACGCGATGGGCCGGTACCATCCGTTCAGGATACACCGCTGTTCGTGTCCATTGACGATTGGTGATTGACGATTGGCGATTCATTGGGAATCCGGAGATTGCGCGATTGCTGCATTCGATTGACGATTGGAGTCATTGGTCCATCGGGGCATTGGTGAAATCACGAATTGTCATGGCCCAGATGACTCAATGAACCCAAATGGGCCGATCCTCAATCGAATGCCACAATGAACCGGTCTGCGGATCGTCAATGGACACGGCGCTCCTGCTAGCGTCGGCGTCACCCCGGCGGGCCCTGTTGTTGCGCGCCATCGGGGTGCGGTTCGAGGCGATGCCATCGGACGTTGACGAGACTCCGCACCCGGGAGAGACGCCAACCGCCTACGTCGAGCGCCTCGCCCTCGCGAAGGCAAAGGCCGTGGCGCCTGGGTACCCCGGGCGGCTCGTCCTGGGCGCCGACACGACGGTCACGGTCGGCGGCGAGATATTGGGCAAGGCCGACGATGCCGGCAGCGCTCGCGAGATGCTGGAGCGGCTCGCGGGGCGCGTCCACGAGGTGCACACCGGCGTCGCGCTGGTGCGCGACGGTGACTCGACCGTGGAGTGTGCCACGACCCGGGTCTGGTTCGCGCCGATGACGTTCGAAGACATCGAGACGTACCTGGCGACGGACGAATGGCGCGACAAGGCCGGCGCTTACGGCATTCAGGGGCGGATTTCGCGGTTTGTCGAGCGGGTGGAAGGCTCGTACACGAACGTCGTCGGCCTGCCGGTCGCGCTGGTTTGGGGCTTGCTGATGCGCTATCCTGAAGACCGAGGAACGGGAAGGTCCCAACCATGAAGCACAAAGCCGTCAAGGTCGGTCTCACGAGCCTCGTCCTGGCGCTGTCGTTCGGCGGGCTGCTGTACTCGACGATGGGCGAAGCCACCGAGTACTACAAGCACGTCGACGAGGTCATGACGCAGCCCACCGAGTGGTACGGCAAGAAGCTGCAGCTGCACGGCTACGTCGTGCCGGACTCCATCATGTGGCGGAAGAACAGCCTGGAGTACAAGTTCAAGGTCCAGAGCAACGGCCAGGTCGTCAACGCCACTTACACCGGCGTGGTGCCCGACACGTTCAAGAGCGACGCCGAAGTCGTGCTCAAAGGCACGCTTTCGCCCGACGGGCTGTTCACCGTCTCGCCCAACGGCGTGATGGCGAAGTGCCCTTCGAAGTACGAAGCAAAGCCGGGTAATCCCACGTCGTAGAGACGGTGACAAGGCAGAAGGCACAAGGCACAAGGCAGAAGTGAAGGCAGCAAGAGTTTTGCCTTCTGCCTTTAGCCTTCTGCCTTGAAAGGGTTTTCATGGCATCCCTTGGTTCCTTCCTCCTGCTCCTCACCTTCGTCGTCGCGGCGTACGCTGCGGCTGCATCCGTGGCCGGCGCCAGGCGGCGCAACAACCGGCTGATTGAAAGCGGCATCGGCGCTTTCTATACGGTCGCCGCCCTGATGACCGTGGCGAGCGGCGTCATCATCTACTCGTTCGTCGCCGGGGACTACTCGATCCGCTACGTCCAGCGGTATTCCGACAGCGTCCAGCCGCTCTTCTACCGGATCACGTCGTACTGGGGCGGGCTCGACGGCTCGGTGATGTTCTGGGTGTTCCTGTTGTCGCTCTTCGGATCGGTGGCCGTGAAGGTCAACCGCGAGCGCCTGCGCGAGCTCATTCCCTACGTGGTGGCCATCGTCAGCGTGGTGGAGATGTTCTTCATCTTCCTGATGGTCATCCACAACAATCCCTTCGACACCTACCTGACCCAGTCGCCGACCGACGGGCGCGGGCTGAACCCGCTGCTCCAGAACTTCTACATGGCGATTCATCCGCCGACCATGTATCTCGGCTTCGTCGGGCTCACCATTCCGTTCGCGTTCGGGCTCTCGGCGCTCATCACCGGGCACCTGGACGACTCGTGGCTGCGCGCGGTCCGGCGCTGGACGATGTTCTCGTGGTTTTTCCTGTCGCTCGGGCTGACGCTCGGGATGATCTGGGCGTACGAGGAGCTGGGCTGGGGCGGCTTCTGGGGCTGGGATCCGGTTGAGAACGCCGGTGCGCTGCCGTGGTTCACCGCTACTGCATTCCTGCACTCGGTGATGGTCCAGGAACGTCGCGGCATGCTGCGGGTCTGGAACGTCACGCTCGTCATCGTCACGTTCCTGCTCACCATCTTCGGCACGTTCATGACGCGCTCGGGCGTGGTGCAGTCGGTTCACGCGTTCGGCGACGACCCCGCCCTTGCGCGCCTCTTCATGGCGTTCATGGGTGTGGTTGCCGTGTTCAGCTTCAGCTGGTTGATCTACCGCCTGCCGCTGCTCAAGGCGCGGCACGAGCTCGACTCGTGGGTGTCGCGCGAGGCGGCGTTCCTCGCCAACAACTGGATCCTGCTGTTCTCGGCGTTCTTCGTCCTGTTCGCGACGATGTTCCCGACCATCACGGAGACGATCAACGGGGAGCGCCTCACCGTCGGGCCGCCGTTCTTCAACCGCTGGATGACGCCGATCGGTTTGTCGCTCCTGTTCCTCACCGGCATCGGGCCGCTGCTTGCCTGGCGCAAGTCCACGGTGAAGAACCTCGCGGAACAGTTCCTGTTCCCGCTCGTGCTCGCTCTGGTGACCTCCGGCGCGCTGGTTGCGCTCGGAGTGCGAGTCTGGAGCTCGGGCATCTGTTTCGCGCTTTGCGCGCTCACTTTCGGCACCATCGCGCAGGAGTTCTGGCGCGGTGCAAACGTGCGCCGCGGCATGACCGGAACCGACGTGGTCACCGCGATGATCGGGCTGGTCGGGCGCAACAAGCGCCGTTACGGCGGCTACATCGTGCACCTCGGCATCGTGCTGATGTTCCTCGGCTTTGCCGGCGCAGGGTTCAAGAGCGACCAGCAGCTGCTGCTCAAGCCGGGCGAGGAAGCGACAGTCGGCAGCTACGTGCTGAAGCTCGACGCGCTCCGCGTCACCGACGACGGGCAGAAGCAGATGGTCACGGCGCACGTCAGCGTGAAAGGCACTGACGGCAAGGACCTCGGCAAGATGTACCCGGCCAAGTGGTACTACCGGAAGCACGAAGAGGAGCCGACCACCGAGGTCGGCATCCGCCGCAGCTTCGCCGAGGATCTCTACATCGTGATGCCGGCGTTCGAGCTGCAGGACCAGACCGCAAGCGTCGAAGTCCACATCAACCCGCTGGTCAACTGGGTCTGGTTCGGGTTCGGCATCCTCGCGGTCGGCACCGGGATCGCGCTGCTGCCCGAGCGTGCGCTCAGCTTCGCGATGGCGCCGTTGCCGGCGCACGCGGCGACGACCGCCGTTCTGCTCCTGGCGCTGCTGCTGGCGCCGGCGCTGGCCTATGCGCAGCACGTGGTCGATCCGAAGGCGAGCCAGCTCCAGGTGTTCTCGAGCGACGTCAGGGACGTCACGAAGAAGCTCGCCTGCTGGTGCGGCGGCTGCTCGAAGCTGCCAGTCGGCGAATGCGCCTGCGGCCACTGCGCGATGGTGAAGGGCGAAGTCACCGAGATGCTGAAGGAGGGTGCGTCGAACGACGCGGTGCTGGCGCACTACACGAACCCTCCCGCCGCGCACATCGACGACGCGGTTCATCGCGGACAGAGCGGCAACTCGCTGCTCAGCATGCCCCCGGCGGTTGGCGCGGGCCGGCTCGTCTACGTGGTTCCCGTGGTGCTGGGTCTCGGCGGACTGTTCCTGGCGATTTCTCTGGCGCTGCGCTGGTCGCGCCGCCCGGTGGTGGCGGGCGCTGCCGGAATGCTCGACGAGGACGATTCGCTGAGGTCCCGATTGGACGACGAGTTGCGGGACCTCGACTAGGCTTCGGGCTTCAGGCTTCAGAAGGACACAAACTCAAGCCCCCAAGCCCCCAAGCCCCCAAGCCCCCAAGACCTCAAGACCCCAAGACCCCAAGACCTCAAGTCCTCTGATGCCACCCACCACCGAGATTGCCGACCAGCAGGTCGATCACGGCCTTCCGCCGTGGCAGTTCTTCCTGCTCTGCGGCATGCTCGGCGCGACCGCGGTTGTGATTATCGCCACCGGACAGCCGATCTCAAACATCCTGATTTTGAGTGTCACCATCGTCGCGGCGAGCTTTGTCGGGCTCGGCGCCTACCGGATCCTGTCGCCGCTGGTGGCGCCGCTGGTGGCCACCGCGCCGGTGGTATCCGGCGGCCGGACCCGGGCCGCGCTCGAGCGAGAGAAGACGCTGGTGTTGCGCTCGATCAAGGAGCTGGAGTTCGACCGCGCGATGGGAAAGGTGGCGCAAGCCGACTTCGACGAGATGAGCGGCCGGCTGCGCGGCCGCGCGATCAGGCTGATGCAGCAGCTCGATGCCGACACCGGCTATCGCGAGCTGATCGAGAAGGAGCTGGAGTCACTGGTTACGACGCCGGTTGCGATCCCGAGGGGCCCGGGCCCAAGTCCCAGGCCCACCGCCTGTCCGTCCTGCGGCACCGGCAACGACAGCGACGCACGCTTTTGCAAACAATGCGGCACTTCGCTCACGCCTTCGTAGCGATCGCGCTTGCGGCGCTCGTTGCGCCGATCGTCGTTGCGACGCCGGCATTCGGCCAGGTCGCCATGCCAGACGCCAGCCAGATGTCCGGCATTCCGCTGCCGGCCGGTGATCTGCCGGTTGGGACGATCTCGGTGCGCATCTTCCGAGAGCGCGTTGGCAACAACATCAGCGGCCAGAGCGTGTCCTTGACGGTCAGCGGCAAGACGAAGACCGCGACCACCGACGCCCAGGGCCGCGCCGAGTTCCCTGGCTTCAAGCCCGGTGACGTCGCAGTGGCGACCACGACCGTCGATGGCGAGATCCTGGCGTCGCAGGAGATCACCGTGCCGTCGCGCGGAGGGACTCGCGTTGCGCTGGTCGCCGGCGCCAAGGCCGCAGCCGCGAAGGCCCAGGCCGCGGCGGAGGCCGCGGCGAAGGAGCCGGCCAGGCAGGGCGTGGTCGTCATTGGCGGCGATTCGCGGATCATCTTCGAGTTCCAGAGCGACGTGCTGACGGTCTTCTACATCCTCGAGATCCTCAACAACGCGCGCACCCCAATCGACACCGGCGCCCCGCTCGATTTCCAGCTGCCTTCGGGCGCGGCGCAGCCGTCGCTGATGGAAGGAAGCAGCCGGCAGGCCACGGTCCGCGGCGAGACGGTGCGCGTGACCGGTCCGTTCGCGCCCGGCGTCACGAGCCTGCAGATCGGGTTCTCGCTGCCCGACCACGGCGCCAGCCACACCCTCCGCCAGCGCTTCCCCGCGGCCATCGAGCGGCCTTTCGTCGCCGTCGAGAAAATCGGCGACATGCAACTCCGCTCGGCGCAGCTTCAGAACATCGAGACCTTCAACGCCGATGGGGGCAAGGTCTTCCTGGTTGGGACGGGCAGCCGACTTGCCGCTGGCACCGAGCTGGCGATCGAGGTCAGCAACATGCCCGCGCACAATATGACGCCGCGATGGATTGCCGTCGGCCTCGCGGCACTGATCCTCGCCGCCGGGTTGTACGTGGCGCTCACGCCATCGGCGAAGTCGCCTCGCGCCGCGCTCGAGGACGAGCGCGCCCGCTTGATGCGGGAGCTCGTGGCGATGGAGGAGCGTCGGCGGGCCGGCAAGCCGAAGCCGAAGGACGCGGAGCGGCGTCCGGCGGTGATGGCGGAACTGGAACGGTTGCTGGCAGCGCTTGACGATGAGGCGCCAGGGGGTGGCCAGGGGGCCGCCGCGTGATCGAGGATTTCGATCGCCTCACGGTTACCAGCCTCTCGCGTCACTACGGCCGCCGCAAGGCGCTGTCCAAAGTGACCTTCTCCTGTTCTTCCGGCGACATCGCCGGTCTGCTCGGCCCGAACGGCGCCGGCAAGTCTACGCTGCTGGCGATCCTCGGTACGCTGCTGGCGCCCTCCGAAGGGGGTGTCAGATACGGCGATGTGACGGCCGAGGCCGGCGGCGCCGGGCTTCGGGCCCGCATCGGCATGCTCGGCCACGATCTGTTCCTCTATCCCGAGCTGACTGCGCACGAGAACCTGACCTTCTTCGGACGGCTCTACGGTGTGCCCGACGCTGCGTCGCGGGCAGGGGCAGCGCTTGCGCGCGCGGGACTGGGTGAGCGCGCCCACGACGCGGTCTCCGGCTTCTCGCGGGGGATGCGGCAGCGTGTCGCGCTGGAGCGGGCGCTGCTTCACCAGCCCCGCCTCCTTCTCCTCGACGAGCCGTTCACGGGCCTCGATCAGGCTTCGACCGCGGCGCTGGTCGCGCGCCTCAAAGAGGAGCAGGGCCGAGGTGTGCTGACGGTGCTGGCAACGCACGACCTCGACGTCGTCGATGGTCTGCTCACGCGCGAACTGTTCCTGCGCAACGGGCGGCTGATGGAAGTGGGGGTCGGGGAGGGCTCGCTGCGCGAACGGTACCGCGCGGCGATCGCGACGGCGTGAGCAACTTCCTGCGCGTCGCGGTACTGGTTGTCCGAAAGGACCTGATGGTCGAGGCACGCAGCCTCGAGGTCGTGTCCACGACGTTGTTCTTCGCGCTCACGGTCGTGCTCGTGTTCGCGTTCGGCCTGGTGCGCGAGGGCCGGCCGGTAGACGATGTCGCGGCGGCGATTCTCTGGATTGCGACCGCGTTCTCGGGCACGCTGGCGCTCGGCCGCACGTTCGAGCGCGAGCGCCAGGCGGACACGCTGCGGGCGCTGATGCTCGCGCCCGCCGATCGTCCGGCGATCTACGCCGGCAAGCTCGTGGGGATGCTGCTGCTGATGGGACTGGTGGAGCTGGTCCTCGTGCCGCTCATCGGCCTGCTGTTCCAGGCGCCGATCTTTGATCACCCGCTGCACCTGGCGGCTCTGCTCGTCGCCGGGACCACCGGGTTCGCGGCGGTTGGGACGCTGTTCGCGGCGATGCTGGTGCGGGCGCGCAGCCGCGATGTGATGCTGCCGATCCTGTTGTATCCGATCACGGTTCCGGTCATGATCGCCGGAGTGCGCGGGACGGCGGCGTTGTTCCAGGCGAGGCCGGACGAGGCGCTGGCACAGTTCTGGATCGCGCTTCTCGTGTTCTTCGACGTCGTGTTCGTAACGCTCGCGCTCTGGACGTTCGAACCGGTGATGACGGAGTAGATGCATCTGGTGATCTGGTGATGTGGTGAGCTGGCGATCTGATCTGGAGATCTGGAGATCTGGTGAGCTATCTGGCGAGCTGGTGAGCTGATGTCGCGACTGAACCAAATTGAGCTGGCGCTGGCCGGGGCGATGCTCGCGGTGTCGCCGTGGATCATCAATGCCGCGCCGTACGAGTCCACGATGGGACTCGTGCAGAAGATCTTCTACTACCACATGCCATCGGCGTGGCTGTTCCTGATCGCGGCGCTGGTTGCTGGCGTGTCGAGCGCCATATTCCTGTTCGGCAGGAAGCCCACTGCCGACGCCTGGGCGCTGGCGGCCGCAGAGATGGCGGTGGTCTTCGGCATCATCACGCTGGTCACTGGGCCGCTCTGGGCTCGTAAGGCGTGGGGCATCTGGTGGGTCTGGGACGCGCGGCTGACCTCCAGCCTCATTCTCTGGATGATCTTCGTGGCCTATCTGCTCCTCCGCCGCTACGGGGGGCCGGGATCCGACAAGCTGGGCGCGGGAATGGCGCTCTTCGGGCTCGCCAACGTGCCGTTCATCTTCGTCTCGGTGAACGTGTGGCGGACGCTGCACCCCCAGACCTCGGTGGTCCCGACGTTACCCGTGCAGATGGGCGGGCCGCTGTGGTTCTGCGTGTTCGCGTTCCTGCTGCTCTTCCTCGCGCTGCTCAGCATGCGGGCGCGATTGCAGCAGCAGCGCGTGCGGATAGAGCAGCTTTATCTCGCCGAGGACGAAGCGTGATGCGATTCTGTCGAACCCTGTTTCTGGCCGCGGCTGTGATCGCGGGCGCCCTGGCCGGGCCGGTGCCGCCGGCCTTTGCTCAACCGAAACCGTCGCCAGACGAGTTCGTGCCGCTCGCGGAAGCGCCGCCCGAGGAGCAGATTCCGGCCATCAACCTCGTCGCCGCCGCCTACGGGTTCGTCTGGATCGTGGTCGTCGGCTACGTGTGGTCGCTCGGCAAGCGCCTGCAGCAGGCGGAAGCGGAAATCGCCGCGCTCGAGCGGAAGGCACGCTGATGGACATCTCGCAGATCACCGGGGCGCACTTCATCTACATCCCGTTCGTGCTGCTGATTGGCACGGTGATCGGCTGGGTACTGGGCTCGCGCGCCGCGCAGGACGCCTATGCGGCCGAGCTGAAGCGCCGCGACGAGAAGGCGAGGCGGCAGCAGCAGTAAGGCGTCTCGCGCGAGCCGGCGTCCATTGCCGATTGAGGATTGACGACTGATGATTTATTGCCGGATTGCCGGATTGCCGGATTGCGGCATTCGATTGACGATTGGGGCATTGCGATATTGAGCGATTGTTGCAATGGCGATTGTTGCAATGGCGTTTGGCCCACTGGCGATCGGCTTGAGACTGGCTCCGCTGCCAATCACCAATCGTGATTTCCGCAATCACCAATCCCCCAATGGCTTCAATCGCCAATCGAATGCCGCAATGCACCAATCGGCGGATCGTCAATAAATCGTCAATCGCCAATCCTCGATCGTCATTGGACGCGCGGAGCGCCGAGTCAGCGGCCGACGGCGAGGCGCTCCGCTAGTATTTCAGGCAGTCCCTGTTCCACGATCCGCGCCTGCGCCTTGGCGATGGGGTAGGGGATGCGGTGAATGGTCACCGTCACCTTGGCGGCATCGACGATCGCGAACCCGGCGCGCGGATCGCCGTCGCGAGGTTGGCCGACCGAGCCCGGGTTGATCAAATACTTCGTTTCCGGCTTGAGGGCGATGTCGTAGGGCCGGCTGTCGCCGTTGGTTTCGACGCCGAACTGGTTGCGGGCCAGGCTGTAGCCGACCTGCACATGGGTGTGGCCGAACAGGCACAGCCCCCGCCGGGACGCGTGCAGCGCCCGCAGCGCGTCGAGATCGTCGAAGACGTAAGCGTCTTCGTCGAACGGCGTTCCGTGACAGATCTCGAAGGCGCCGTCGACATCGACCGGGCCGGCCGGCAGCGCCGCCAGCCAGGCGCGATTGAAGTCGGTGAGCGTTTCGTAGGTCCACCGAATCGCGCTCCGCGCCACCGCGTTGAATCCGTCGGCGGTCTCGATCCCCGAGCCCACCTTGTCGTGATTCCCGCGAATCAGCGCATGCGGCTCGAGCTCCCGCACGAGATCGACGATGGCGTTCGGGTCGCCGCCGTAGCCGACGAGATCGCCGAGGACGACAACGCGATCCCAGCCGATGTTGCGTGAGGCGGTCATCACCGTCTCATAGGCTTCGAGGTTCGCGTGTATGTCGCTGATCACGAGATAGCGCATCAACCCCTCAGTTTACCGACCTCGGGCATCCGCCCGGGACTCCCCGTGGTCTTGCCACGATCCGGCGAATAGCAAGCTGATATCCCACGAGCCAGCGGTGGGACACTCCTCAGGTCTCCAGCCCGTCGACGATTTGATCGACCAGCAGGTCCACCGAACCGCGACTCGCGTCGACCCGGACGGGGGCGAGACGATAAGCGGCGAGGCGCTGATTATAAAGGGATTCAAGGGTGCCGCGGTCGGCCGCCAGCGGCCGCCGGCCATCGGGCGGCACCCGTTCGAGGACCGTGGCGAGCGGGATGTCGAGCCAGATCACCAGACCGTCACGCAGCATCAGCTCGCGGTTGCGCGGATCGACGAAGGTGCCGCCGCCGCTGGCGACCACCACGCCGCGGAGCGGGAGCATGGCGATCAGCGCTTCCCGTTCCAATGCGCGGAAGTAGGGCTCGCCATGCTGCCGGAAGATGCCTGGAATGTCGCGGCGTTCGCGCCGCTCGATCCACTCGTCGATGTCCTCGGCGCGCCAGTCGAGGCGGGCCGCGAGCGCCCGGGCGACGCTCGACTTGCCGGCGCCCATGAAGCCGACCAGGTAAATCTTGTCGGTCGTCACGCCCGCAGTCGGTCGAGGTCGGCGAAGAACCCGGGATAGGACACCGAGACCACCTCCGAACCGTCGATGGTGGTCGGGCCGGTCGCGCCCAGCGCCGCAATCGCGAACGCCATCGCCAGACGATGGTCGCCGTGCGCGTCCACCGCGCCCCCGGTGAGCCGCCGGCTGGGACGAATCGTGAAGCCGTCCGGCCGCTCGTCGGCGTCCGCCCCCATGGTCCGCAGACCCCCGACCAGCGCCGAAATCCGGTCGCTCTCCTTCACCCGCAGCTCGCCGGCGCCGCTGACCGACAGCCCGCCGCCAAAGGTCGCCAGGGCGGCCAGCACCGGCAGTTCGTCGATCACCAGTGGCACTTCCTCCGGCTCGATCTCCACCCGGTCGAGCGCGCCGTAGCGGACGCGAATGTGCCCGACCGGCTCGCCGGCGTCCCGCTCCGTGACCTGGGCCTCCACCACCGCCCCGAACCTGCGGAGCAGATCGAGGATGGCCGCCCGGCTCGGATTCAGCCCGACGCCTTCGATGGTCACGTCCGATCCGGGGAGGACTGCCGCGGCGACGGCTGGAAACGCCGCCGACGAGATGTCGCCGGGCACTCGGAGGTCCCGCGCGCGCAGCCGACGGCCGCCGGTGACCGACACCCTGCGGCCATCGATGGCCGCGGGCGCGCCGAACGCTTCGAGGGCGCGCTCGGTGTGGTCGCGGGTCGGCGCCGGTTCGGTGACGGTGGTGACGCCGGCGGCGTGCAGTCCGGCGAGGAGGACGGCACTCTTTACCTGCGCGCTCGCGACCTCCGGCTGGAAGTGAAGCGCCTGGAGCGCTCCGCCACGGACCACGATCGGCGGCCGGTCACCGGGCGAGGCCGCGAAGCGCGCGCCCATCTCGGTCAGCGGCGCGATCACCCGGCGCATCGGCCGGCGTGACAGCGACGCGTCGCCGAACAGCGTAGCGCCGAACGGGTGCGCCGCCAGCACACCGGACATCAGCCGCATCGTCGTGCCGGAGTTCCCGCAGTCGAGCGGCTCGGTCGGGGCCTGCAACTGGCCGAGGCCGCGGCCAGTAATCCTCACCTGGTGGGGGCCCAGGCGTTCGACCGGCACACCGAGCGCAGCCAGGCAGGCCAGCGTGGACTGGCAGTCGGCGCCGGGCGCGTAGTTGCTGATCGTGGAGACGCCGTCGGCAAGGGCGGCGAGAATGGCGTAGCGATGTGAAATGGACTTGTCGCCAGGGACCTGGAGGCGGCCGCGCACGGCGGCGGCCGGGGCTATCACGAGGGGCACCGGCTCACTATAGCAACTTGACCGCCTTCCGAGCCGTATGGATACTTAACGGCGCATGCCCGTTGCCGCGATCCGATGACTGCGTCGCCCACAATCCGACTCGAGTTCGGTAGTGCCTTCGACATGCTCGACTTCGTGCAGGTGGTGAGCGATTACGTCGGCCGGCTCACGGGCCTGGACGAAGACCAGCTCTATGAAGTGAGCGTGGCCGTTCGGGAGGTCGTGGTCAACGCCATCAAGCACGGAAACAAGCACGATCTTGCCAAGCGCGTCGTCGTCGAGTTCTCGGTCGAGCCGAGCGACCACATGACAGTCTGGGTCAAGGACCAGGGTCCCGGCTTCGATCCCGAAGAAATCCCCGATCCCCTCGCGCCCGAGAACATCATGAAGGGCAGCGGCCGCGGCATCCTCTTCATGCGCAACTACATGGACGACGTGTCGCTCAGCCGGCATCCGGAAGGCGGGATGCAGATCTGGATGAAGAAGCGGCGCGCGGTCCCGCCCGCGTCGTGAGCTCACCCCCTCGATTCGGTGCGATCGCGCATCCATCAGCTCGCTGATCGGCGCGAAATCGGCACGACTCTGGACCGTTCGAGCAGATGGCACCGACCTCCGAAGAGCCCTGTGGGGTTGACCCCGTTTTTCTCGCCACCGCCGTCGAAGCCGTCGTTCGCGCCGGCGACATCCATCGCTCCAAATTTCGATCCGGCGTCCGCATCGACAAGAAGGGCGCTATCGATCTCGTCACCGAAGTCGATGTCGAGGTCGAGCGGACGTTCCGCGCGATGATCGCGGAACGCTTTCCGGATCACCAGGTCCTGGCCGAGGAAATGGGCGGCAGTACCGCGCCGACGCGGTTCCGCTGGGTGTTCGATCCGCTCGACGGCACCACCAACTACGCGCACGGGCTGCCGATCTTCTGCGCGTCGCTGGCCCTCGAGATCGATGGCGAGGCCGCGGTCGCCGCCGTTTACGACGCGACCAGGCAGGAGCTGTTCACGGCCGAACGCGGCGTCGGCGCGTGGCTCAATGGCGAGCCGCTCGGCGTCTCGGCTACCGCTGAAATTCTCGAAGCCCTGCTGGTAACCGGCTTCCCGTACGACGTGCAGGAGAATCCGGAGCCCTACCTGCGCACGTTCGGTGCGTTCTTGTCCCGCGCCCGCGCGGTGCGCCGCCTCGGATCGGCGGCAATCGACCTCTGCTATGTCGCGGCCGGCCGGATGGACGGCTTCTGGGAAGCGAAACTCAAGCCGTGGGACACCTGTGCCGGCGCGCTGATTGTGCAGGAGGCCGGCGGCCGCGTGACCGGGATCGACGGCCAGCCGTGGAACCCTGCAAACGGCCACGTTCTTGCCTCGAATGGCCTGTTGCATCCAGCCATGCTCGAGATACTTGCCGCGTCACGCTGAATCAGGTCCAAAAAAGAGACCACGAAGACTCGAACGACACGAAGGACGGCACGAAGGACTTCTTGGGGTTGCACGCTTGCTTCCCAAAAAACATTCGTGTCCTTCGTGATTCCCTTCGTGCCTTCGTGGTTTCTTTTTCAGCGAAGCCGCCGGTACAGAGCCACGTTCCCACCTTCGCACACCCGCTGGTAGCCATCGCTGAAATGCGGGTTGGCGCGGATCTGTCGGGCGATGACATCTCCACCTTCCGCAACCTCTTCGACCAGCATCCAGCCGGCAAACGGCGCGCCGCCGTTCGCGATTGCCTCGTCCCACATCGGGTGGTTTCCCTCGTGCAGGAAATCGTGAATCCCGAGGCCGATCTGCGACAGCTCCTGCATGTAGTGGGCGAGCGAGCCCATGCTCGCGAAGATCGTCTCACCGTGGTAGTCGCGCGCGAGGCAGGCGGTGACGGCCTGCCGGCCGACGCTGTTAATCCGATCGAGTTGCGCTTCGACGATCACGGGTGCCGTGGAATCCAGCGGCTGGACGTCGCGGGCGACCAGGATTAGCGCGGCGACGGCGACCACCGGCGCGGCGCGCCGAGACAGGCTCACGGCCAGCCCGATAGCCAGCGCGGAAGCAACCACCAGCGGGATCTCGTAGCGGATCCGGAACGGGTGCCCGGAGAGGAACGCCGAGAAGGGGAGAGCCGCCGCGGCGAACAGGCCAAGCGGCACCAGCAGCGCCGCGCCCTGGCGCCATCGAAGCGCCGCGAAACCGAGCACCGCGGCCGCGCCAAGCGCGAGGCGCACCAGCCATACGCCGCCGAGTTCGCGCGTGCCCTCGAGGATTTTGTCGAACACGACGCCGGGCTGCCCCTGCAAGGTGGCGTCCGGGACGAAGAAGCCGCTGCTGACGAACCACTCGCCTACGGTGACGCGGCTGAGGACGACGAAGAAGGCTGCCGCGCCGATGGGATACCGCGCGAGCTGCCAGAACGCGCGAACCAGATCGCCGGTCGCCGCGCCCCGCCGTCGTCGTGCCATGATCGCGATCACGACGAGCGCGCCGACAACCGGCCAGGCTTCGTAGCGCGTCAGGGACGCCGCTACCATCCACCATCCCAGGCGCCTTGGAACTTCCAGGGTCTCACTTGTCGCCCAGTCGGTGAGGAGCCATGCGGTCATCAGCGTCGTGCCGAAGAGCAGCGGCTCGGTCATCGGCGTCGCATGCAGGTACAGCACGTTCGGATTGGACACGAACAGGGCAGCAGATGTCAGCGCGCCGGCCCGGGACCCGGTGAGACGGAGGACGATTGCGCTCATCGCCGCCGCGCCCAGTCCCATCGCAGCGACCGAGAGGGCAATTGCCGACCATCCGGTTCGATAGAACAGGTCCACCTGCACGGGAAGCGCATTGAGCACATGCGGCAGCGGCAGCCACACGGCGCCAATCTGCTCCCACCCGGGCGTGATGCTGTCGAAGATGCGGCGCGCGACCACGAGGTGCGCCTTGGCGTCGTAATGGCTCAGCGCGAGCCCTGCCCGGGTATAGACAATGGCGGCCGCGGCACCGGCCAGCGCCGCCACGCCGCCGATCGCACGCGAAAGGACATCGAATCGGCCCGTCAAACGGGATATATAATGACCCGATCGCCGCCGCAGATGACGCAGATGACGCAGATGCGCAGAATTGCGGCGGGTAGCCCAATACCTGCTCGATGACTCCCGAGCTTTCGATCGTCATCCCCGTCTACAACGAATCGCCGAACGTGAAGCGCCTTTACGAGGAGCTGACGGAGGTGTTGGGACAGTACGGCCGGAGTTACGAGCTGGTGCTGGTGGACGACGGGAGCATGGACGACACGTTCGAACAGCTGGCCACCCTCCAGTCACGGGATCCGCGCCTGCGGGTGATCCGCTTCCGCCGCAATTTCGGCCAGACCGCGGCGTTTTCAGCGGGTATCGCCTACGCTCGCGGCCGCCTGGTCGTGCTGTCCGACGGCGATCTCCAGAACGATCCCCGCGACATCCCGCACATGATCTCGCGCATCGAGGCCGGCCACGACATCGTCTGCGGATGGCGCAAGGACCGGAAGGACACGTTCTTCACGCGGCGGATGCCGTCGATGATTGCCAACTGGATGATCTCCAGGGCTACGGGCGTGGATCTGCACGACTACGGCTGCTCACTGAAGGTGTTTCGCGCCGAAGTCATCAAGCCGCTGCGCCTCTACGGCGAGATGCACCGTTTCCTTCCGGCAATCGCGAGTCAAATTGGCGTCTCCATCGATGAAGTCGTGGTCAACCATCGCGCCCGGGAGGCTGGGGCCTCGAAGTACGGACTGTCGCGCACGATTCGGGTGATCCTCGACCTCGCGACGGTGAAGTTCCTGCTGAGCTACTCGACGAAGCCGCTCCAGATCTTCGGTCTGCTCGGCGTCGCGGCGCTCGCGCTCGGCACCCTGATTACCGGCTGGCTCGGGTACGTTCGACTGTTCGCTCACCAGGCGATTGCCGACCGGCCCCTCCTCCTGCTCGGGATGATGCTGCTCTTCATCGGCGTCCAGCTCGTCACGTTCGGCCTGCTCGCCGAGCTGCTGGCCCGTACCTACTACGAGTCGCAGAACAAGCCCACCTACGTCATTCGCGAGGTCCGGCAGACGGCGGAGCTCGCGTCGGTCGACGGCTGATGCCTGCGGCTGGCACGCGCGAGCACGACCCGCGCATCACCGTGATCCAGCAGGAGCTCTTCAACGAGAAGCGCTCAAAGGCGGACAAATATCGCGAGCTGGTCATCGGGCGCCAGGGACTGTGGCCGCTTCTCAAGTATGAGCTCGTGGTCATGCTCGCGAGCTGGGTGCCGGGCGCCATTGGCCTCTTCCTCCGATCGAAGTTGTATCCGGCGGTGCTCGGCCGGGTCGGCAGGAACGTTGTGTTCGGAGTCAATGTCACGCTGCGCCATCCGCACAAGATCGTCATCGGCGACAACGTCGTCATCGACGATCAGTGCTGCCTCGACGCGAAGGGCACCGATAACCGCGGGATCGAGATTGGCAACGGGGTCTTCGTCGGCCGCAACACCATTCTCAGTTGCAAGAACGGCGACATCGTGATCGAGGACCACGCCAACCTCGGGTTCAACTGCGAGATCTTCTCGGCTTCGCGCGTCCGCGTCGGCAAGAGCATCTTGATGGCCGCCTATACCTACCTGGTCGGCGGGGACCACCTCTACGATCGCGTGGATATCCCGGTCCTGGAACAAGGACGCACCGCCCGGGGTATAGACGTAGGAGACGGAGTGTGGCTGGGGACCCACGTGGTGGTCACCGACGGCTCGACGATAGGCCGCGACGCGATCATCGGCGCGGGGGCCGTCGTCGTGGGGAACATCCCCGACTTCGCGATCGCGGCAGGTATTCCATCGAAGGTGATGCGAGATCGCCGGGAGTCGGGAATGGCGTCGACAGATCGGGAGTCGGGAGCCGGGAACCGGGAGTCGTAAGAGCGCCCCAGGACCCCAGGACCCCAAGACTGTGTTGCAGCGTGACACCCGTGACAGGCCTAAAGCCTGAAGCCTGAAGCCTAGAGCCTGAAGTTATGTGCGGCATCGTCGGCATCGTCGAGAACGATCTGAGTCGCCCCGTTCCGCTGGACGAGCTCCAGCACATGGTTCGTACGCTCGTTCACCGCGGGCCTGACGAAGAGGGGAGTGTCACGCGCGACGGCGTTGGTCTCTCGATGCGTCGTCTCGCGATCGTGGATCTGGCAGGAGGCCAGCAGCCGTTCACGAACGAGGCCGGCGACATTCAGCTCGTCGCGAACGGCGAGATCTACAACTTCCCCACGCTGCGGCGGGAGCTCGAGGGGAGTGGGCACCGGTTCCGATCGCGTTCGGACATCGAGGTGCTGGTCCACGGCTACGAGCAGTGGGGCGTGGACCTGTTTCCCCGGATTCGGGGCATGTTCGCGCTCGCGCTGTGGGACGGCCGCACCCGTACGCTGGTCGCGGCACGCGACCGCGCGGGGGAAAAGCCGCTCTACTGGAGCCAGACACCGCAGGGTTTGCGGCTCGCGTCAGAGGTGAAGGCGCTGCTCGTCAGGCCAGAGGTCTCGCGCGAACTGGATCCCGAAGGTCTCGACGAGTTCCTCACCTACGAATATATCGTCGCGCCGCGCACGATCCTGAAGCACGTGCGGAAACTTCCGGCTGCCAGCTACCTGGTGTGGCGCGACGGACGCGTTGACGTCAAACGGTATTGGGACGCGGCCTCGGTGCCGCTCCGCGAGTGGCGCGACGGCGATGCGATCGAGGCGCTACGCTCCGCGATGCGGCAGGCCGTCGTCCGCCAGATGATGTCGGACGTTCCGATCGGCGCGTTCCTTTCCGGCGGCATCGACTCCAGCACCCTCGTTGCCCTGATGAGCCAGACGACGCGCCTCCCGATCAACACGTTCAGCATGGGCTTCGACGACGGGAGCTACAACGAGCTGGCGTTTGCGCGAGAGGTCGCGGCGGCGTACGGCACGAACCATCGTGAACGGACCGTTACGCCGGCACTCGAGCCGCTCTTCGACAAGCTGGTCGTTCACCTCGACGAGCCGTTTGCCGACGTTTCGATGTTCCCGACCTACATGGTGTCGTCGCTCGCGCGGGAGCACGTAACGGTGGCGCTCTCCGGCGATGGCGGCGACGAGCTGTTTGGCGGCTACGACGCGTACGAAGCACAGGCGCTTGCTGCCCGCCTCGGCAGCTTTGGCGAGGCGGTCATGCCGGCACTGGCCGCGGTGGCCGCGACCTTGCCCCCGACCGAGAAGAAAAAGGGGCTGGTCAACAAGGTGAAGCGGTTCACGTCGGGGGCCGCGACCGCCCCGAGCGACCTCGGTCACTACCGCTGGATGGTGTACCTGAGCGCGGCCGCCAAGGAGCGTCTGTACGGCGAAGGCCTTCGCGAGCGGCTGCGGGCCTTCGACGTCTACGCACCGGTGCGGGAGGCGCTGGGCCGCTTTTCGCAGGACGATTTTCTGAACCGCCAGCTCTACGCCGACCTGAGCGTGTACCTCGCCGACGACATCCTCGTGAAGGTCGATCGGATGGCGATGGCCACGTCGCTCGAGACACGGGCGCCGTTCCTCGACGCCGATGTCATGGAGCTCGCGTTCTCGATGCCGGCGCATTTCAAGATCCGCGATGGCGAGCGCAAGTGGGTGCTGAAGCAGGCGATGAAGGGGATCGTGCCGGAGACGATTCTCAGGCGGAAGAAGGAAGGGTTCAGCATCCCGGTGAAGAACTGGCTGCGGCGCGAGCTGGCGCCGCTGATGCGGACCCTGCTGGCGCCGGATCGAGTCCGAGCGCGAGGTCTGTTCGACGCCGCCGAGGTGTCGCGCCTGGTCGAGGAGCACGTCGCCGGCCGCGAGAACCACGCGCACACGCTCTTCCCGCTGATGGTCTTCGAGCGCTGGGCGTCCGAGCACCTGTAGGCCGCCCCGCCTCGCGGCGCATCGGGCCTCGCGGCTTCGCCGCTTGGCGGGCCGGGCGCTCCGCGCCCGTCAGGCCTCGCTTTCGCTCGGCAGGATCCTGCGGCCGCAGGCCGCCTGACACGTAGTGGCCCGCACCTCCGGCGGCGCTGCCTGCGGCGCGAAGCGCCGCCTACTGCGGCAGCCGGTAGAACGCTTCGACAGCAGCAATCTCGGCCTCGCGGCGCTCCGGATTCCAGTTGAGCTCGGCCGCGAGCACGTCGGCAGCCTTCGCGATTGCGGCTGCTCCAGGATGGCCGGCAGAGCCCGCTTCCGTCCGCCGGATGAGGGCATCAGCGAGCGTTACGGCCATCTCCTCCCGCGCCGCGTAGGCGATCTCGAGCGCGGTGACGTCGCACCGCGCGCCGAGCGGGACCGCGAGATGCGGCTCGGAGTCTGCGAGTTTCAGCAGCCGGATGTAATCGGTGCCGTAGGCTCGAACCAGCCGCGCGATGACCGGCTCGGGGACCTCCGGGCGCCCGCGGCAGACGGTCCTGATGAGATCGGCCACGCGGGCGATGTCTCCGCCGATGAGCGGCGTGCGATCCGTCCTGCACTCGGGAGGGGTGCGCCCAAGAGATCGAAACGCCGCGTCCACGGCATCAGCGGCGGTCTCGCGCGCCGTCGTATAGCGGACGCCGTGGATCGAGACCAGTCCGGGAACGCCGTGACTGGCATGATCGACGACCGCGCTTTCCCGGAGCAGATGGACCTGACTTCCGTTGCCCGACACCATCGGAAGCAGCCCACGATGAACGAGCAGCACGTCGTCGCGGGTCAATCGGGCGCGGGGAAACGCGCGGCGGCCATCCGCGAGAAACGCATCGAGGTCGGCGCCGGTGACGGTCAGGTCGCTCGCCGCGCCTTTGTGGACGTCGTGGCTCGTGCCGTAGATCGAGATGTTGCGCCACGGCACGATGAAGAGGAAGCGCCCGTCGACGCTGCCGCCGCAGGCATGGCTGAGCGCCGGCTGTCGGATGACGATGTTCATGGCCCGGGAGAGCTTCGGGGCCGGCACCGCCCGCGCCGCAGCCGGCAGCGACTCGACGAGCTCGGGAGCCCAGGCGCCGGCGGCGTTCACGACCACGGAGGCACGGATGTCGAACGCCTGGCCACTGCGACCGTCGCGGACCCGCGCGCCGGTGACGCGATTGCCGTCGAGCACGAAGCCGGTTGCGGAGACGTAGTTCGCGGCGAGGGCGCCCGACCTCGCCGCCGACAGGGTGAACGAGAACGTCACCCGGTCAGCGTTGGTCATCTGGTAGTCGTACCAAATTGCGCCGCCGGAGACAGTCTTCGGATCGACGAGCGGATTCAGCCGCAGCGCATCGTCGCGGTTGACAACCGTGCCGCCCGGCAGGTGCAGGTCGGGATCGCGTATGCCCTCGCTCCGGTCGCTGGCGACGAGATCGTTGACCGCGAGTGCGACGCGCATGGCCAGCGCGCTCCGCTTCAGGTCAGCCGTCGTGGGCACGACGAACGGAAGCGGCCGGACCAGGTGCGGCGCGATCCGGGCCAGCGCGCGCCGCTCGCGGATGAACCGCCGCATCTGGCGCAGGTTCATGGCCTGGAGCGACCGCAGTCCGCCGTGAAGCGTTTTGTGGCTGTTGAACGACGTGCCGCCGCCGAAGTCGCCGCGATCGATGAGCGCCACCGAGAGGCCGCGCTGGGTGGCGTCCCAGGCGGCGGCTGCGCCGTAGATGCCTGCCCCGATGACGAGCACGTCGAAGCGGGTGTCCGCCAGCCGGCGGAGATCGCGCACCATTCAACCGGACATTGTAGGCCACAGATGCCACAGATGGCGCAGATGCAGCAGGTACAATAGCTGGATCGCATGGCTGACACGATTGCCGACATTCAGCGGTACTGGAACACGCGCATCCACGATCTCGAGATGACCGACAAGGAAGCCGGCACGCTCGGCTTCTTCGACGACCTCGACGAGTACCGCTTCGACAAGCTGCACTACCTGCCGCAACTGGTGGACTTCGGCGGCTTTGCTAACCACACGCTGCTCGAAGTCGGCTGCGGCATCGGCACCGACCTCGTGCGCTTCGCGAGAGGCGGCGCGAAGGTCACCGGCGTGGATCTGTCGCAGACGGCCATCGACCTGGCGGCGAAGAACTTCGCGCTGCATGGCGTGAGCCCGGTCGAGCTGCGGGTGGCCAACGGCGAAGCGCTGCCGTATTCAGACGCCGCGTTCGACCATGTCTACGGGCACGGCGTCCTACAGTACACGGCCGATCCGGTCCGGCTCGTCGGTGAGTGCTACCGCGTGCTGAAGCCGGGCGGGACGGCCATTTTCATGGTCTACAACCGCATCTCGTGGCTGAACGCCTTGTCCAAGGTCATGAAGGTGAAGCTCGAGCACGAGGATGCGCCGTGCCTGCGAACGCTTTCGATTGCCGAGTTCCGTGCCTTGCTCGACGGCTTTTCCGAGGTGCGCATCGTGCCGGAGCGCTTCCCGGTGAAATCGCGGCTTCACGGCGGATGGAAGGGATTGGTCTACAACACGTGCTTCGTCGGTACCTTCAACTTGCTGCCGCGATCGTGGGTGCGGCCCTTGGGCTGGCACCTCATGGCGTTCTGCCGCAAATAGCCGCGCAGGCGCCAGGCCCGTCTGGGCAGATCGTCTTCCAGTCGGACCGCGAGGGGCCGAATCGCCTGTTCGTGATGGACGTGGCGACTCGTGCCCAGCGCCGTGTCGGCAACCCCGGCGAATGGGTGGACGAGGAGCCGCAGTGGTCGCCCGATGGTTCGCGCATCACCTATTCGTCCACTCGGAGCGGGCGCGGCAACTACGACATCTACGTGATGCAGGCCGACGGCAGCGGCGTCACGCAGTTGACCGACGGGCCGGCCCCGGATCAGGACCCCGCGTGGGCCGCGGACGGCAAGAGCATCTTCTTCACCAGCGAGCGCGACGGCCGCGGCGAGATTTACCGCGTGTGGCTGGACTCGAAGAAGGTGGATCGCGTCACCCGTGGTCTCTCGCGCGCGATCATGCCAGCTGCCTCGCGGGACGGGCGCTACATGGCCTACGCCGCCCAGCTGATCATAGGCTTCCGCATCCAGCTCGTCGATCTGGCGACCGGCGAGGAGCGGACGATTGGTACCACCGGCGGCGCCTGTCGTCCGGCGTTCGCGCCTGATACGAAGGAGTTGGCGTTCGTGGTGCTCGACGCCGAGCCGTCGCGCCTCGAGGCCGTCACCGAGACCAGCCGGCGCACCCTGATTGCCGATCGCAAGCTGTGGTCGTACTACCCCGAGTACTCGCCTGACGGCCGCTACATCGCTTTCTCGGTCAGCCCCGAGCACCACCAGGGCGAGGACTGGGACCTGGCAATCACCGACGCCGCGAAGCCGGGCCAGATCACCAAGCTGACCAGCGGGCCGGGCAACGACCGAGTGCCGCACTGGAAACGATAACGATCGGAAGGGGCTTCGACTTTCGGGAGGGCGGCTTCGCCGCGAGCGGGAGGGGCTTTGCCGGTCGGGACCGGCCGATGTCGACACCGAGCCAAGGTCTGGCCGCCAGGCGCTCCCGATGGGCGCAGCCGTCCCGATCAGCGAAGCGCTTCCGATCCAGCGTAGCCGCCCCCCGGCGCGATCACTTGACGAGGTAGACGGTCGCTTCGCGGTTGCGGAAGACCGGCTCGAAGTACTCGGACGCCGCGTCGAAGCGAGCCTGCGCGGCTGGATGGCGTTTCCGTTCGGGACTGCCGATCAGCAGGTAATCGATGCCGTTCTTGCGGCACAGGTCGTGCGCTGTTTCTGGTGAGCCGGTCTCGAAGATCCAGGACGCGCGCCGCGAGCCCTGCTCGTACTTGAGCATCGGAACCATCGATATCGGGACACCCACTGCCATTCGGCGTTCCGCGAATGCGGGCAGATTCGCCCAGCCTTGCAAGTCGCGCTGGAAGGCATCCACCTGGAAGACCGCCGACGGTGGCGTGTTCTTCTTGATCCAGTCGAACAGCTCCTGCTCCTCCGGCGCCAGGATCAGCGTCCAGTCGAAGCCGGGCCCCTGCCCCCAGTTGTAGATGTCCTGGGTGTTGTAGACGTCAATTGCCGTCGTCGGAACAGCCGCGGCGATCGAGATGCCAAGCGCCGCGCCCCACGCGAGCCGCGCTCGGGCGCGCAGGGCGGCCAGCCAGGCGAAGACGAGGGCCGCCAGCGCCACCGAGGCGATGAACCACAGGTGTCCGACACGCCAGCCGACGTAGACGTCCTGGTGATCGCGCACGTCCACGTAGAAGTAAAAGAACGCGAGCGTGACCCACAGCGCCGCGAACACCCAGGCGCGATGGTCGCGGTGACGCCACATCAACCACGCGGCCAGCGCGGAGATCGGGATGATTGGCCCGAAGCTGACCGGCGTCACGAGCCAGACGCGATGAAACGCCAGCCGGTTCGGCGCGACGCTGATGATGCTGCCGCCGTGGTCCACGTACTGCAGCGCGGTGACCAGCGCCGCGGCCAGCACCAGCGGCAGGGCGGCGGCCGCGGCGTGGACGAGCCCGCGCCACCATTCCTGCCAGCGCAACACCGAGCACGCCTCCCACAATGCGGCCGCGGCCATGAGCATGATTCCGGCGAACGAGCTCACCACCACGCTGAGCCCGATGAGCACGCCGCCGACGGCCATCGCCGTCGGGTCGAACCGGTTCCGGCGCGTGGCAATCGCGAGCAGCCCGAGGAGGCCCAATCCGTAACCGAGCGCGTGGTGCGGCTGGTAGAAGAGCACCCGCTGCAATCCGTCGATCGGCATGCCCTGCAAGTACCAACGCGAAATGGCGTCGATATTCAGGTAACGCACCAGCGACAGCGGGGCGTTCTGCCGCCAGTAGTCGGCCAGCGCGTAGATGCCTTCGTAGCTGTTGGCGACGACGACGGTGATGACGCCCGCCGCCGCGGCCCACGGCAACGGCACGAGCCAGCGGGCCAGCCCGAAAAGCAGCGCCACGAATGCCGAATCGATCACCACCGAATGAATCAGCAGCCCTGCATCCAGATCCGAATGCGCATTGCGGTAGCTGACCGCCGATGGCAGATGCGGAAACCAGTAATAGTGCAGCGGATCGTCCCTGTAGAACGGGTTGATCGGCGGCATGTCGCCCTTGGCCACTTCGGCCACCACCGCGCGGCGCCAGACATAATCGGCGGTGAAGTAGGCGCGGTAGGCCTTGCCGGGCTGAATGTCCTTGCCGACGTGCGCGAACGGCAGCGCAACGAGGAGGGGAACGACGAGCACTGCCGCGGCCAGCGCGGCCCGGTCGCCGCGCTCCGTTTCGGGGAAAGGCCAGCGTTCACGAACGCGCGAGGCATACGGCACCAGCAGCAGCACGACCGCGGGAGACGCTGCGAACAGCCACCAGCCGCGGCCGCCGATGACCCAGAACCCGAGCATCACGAGCGTGCTGAGTCCGGTGCCGATGAACGGCCCGAACGAGACGACCGGCAACCAGCCCGCTGCGGGGCCGGCGGCCGCGCGCACGATCAGCAGGCCAGGCAGCATCAGCACGAGCTCCTGGAGCACGCCGGCGACGATGTGTCCGGGTGTGGAGATACCAGCCAGTGTTCCCGCGAGGCCGACCGCGGCGGCGACCGGCAGCACGAAGCTGGCGGCGCCGCCGTCGGCCCTACGCAACATCTCGTGAACCGTTGGCGCGCGCCGCTGGAGGCAGGCGCGACGTGCGGCCGGTCTGCTGCAGGTGGCCGCGGGTGGCAACGATGATCGAGCGCGACTCGAAACCGACGCCTTGCTGCCGCCACTCGCGCAGCTTGTCGCGGAGCGCCATGAGCGCCTCACGCTCGGTCGCGCTCAGCCGCGGGGCATCGAGGCGGTCGATGACGGCCAGCTCCAAATCCGCGACCCCATGCCCGGCTTCGAGGGCCAGCAGCCCGCGCCCGTCGGACATCGGGATGATGGCCACACCCGGAATGTGGCTCAGTGCCCGGGCGTTGACGAGAATGAGCGCGCGGCCTTCAGGCAGTCGCACCAGTTCGGCGAGCTCTACCGACCGTCGGCGCCGGCTGGCCTGCTCGTGCAGCTTGACGATCGCCCAGGCTGGGTCGGCATGCAGCGTCTTCAGCCAGTCGAGCACGTCGTTGGGAAGGGTGAGCGTGACGAGTTGGGCGGGCCGCCCGTACTTGGGAGGCCGGCCCCGGCGATTGCGGGCCGGGGTAATTTCGTTCACAAAACGCAGTCTACCTGCGCTTTGACTCAAGGAAATATTGATTCCAAAAAAATCACGGATCGCTTCGGTTTTTCCGTGCAATCGACGCCAGCCTGCGGCCGCCGCGCTGCCGCCTCAGAGCGCGGCCGGGGCGGAGGGAGCGGTCGGCGGCGCCTGCGGCGGCGCCACGACGCCGGTCTCCGACCGGCGCTTCTCCATCGAGGCGCGGACCAGGAAGCGGGCGTAGGGAACCACCTGCTTGATGGCCGCCACGTTCATCTGGCACGGGCTCAGGCAGGTCGGGCACTTCTCGTCGCGAATCACCCGGCGGTGCGCCTGCGAGCTTTCCCTGAAGTAAATCTCCTCGGCGTCTTCCTTGGTCACGTTCCCGACGATGTCGCTGTTCTCGCAGAAGAACAGGTCGCCGTTCGGGTTGAGCATGATGCCCTGGGTCTGGAACGGGCACGGCGCGGTTCGGTGATAGCCGTTTCCGATCATGTCCGCGTAGTGCATGTAGATGTAGTTCTGTCCGTCGAGCAGCGGATCCTGCCGGACCCGATCGAGGAAGAACCTCCGCATCCGCTGCTCCTGCTCGCCGATCGGCCGCAGCTTCCCCTCGAGCTCGCTGTTGCCGAGCATCGCGTCGGTGAAGCGGACCATGTTGAACACGATGTCCAGCTTCTCCTTCCTCGCCCACGCCAGGATGTTGTCCGCATCGTCGAGATTGGTCTCGAAGATGGTGGAGGAGATCCCGAAGTTGAAGCGGTAGGTCTTCTGAAGCTCCTGCATCGCGGCAATGGTCTTGCCGGCCTTCTCGAACGCGTTCTTGACGTTCCTGACCTTGCCGTGCATGTCGTTGACGCCGTCGATCGACACGCGCGTGGAGAAGATCACGTTGCGCTCGTTACAGAGCTGGACGATCTTCGTCAGCATCGGAATCGCACGATGGTGCGTGATCCCGGTGGTGTTGAGGGTCAGCTTCCGGAGCTTGGGGAACTTGTCGATCATCAGCCGCGCGATATCGACGAGGTCGTTGCGCGTGGTCGGCTCACCGCCGGAGATCGAGGCGTTCTCGATGTCCCTCCACAGGTTTGACGAGAAGGCGCGCTCGATCTGCTCGAGCGTCATATCTTCCTTGCGGTTGCCGCGCGTCCAGTTGCTGCACATTTCGCAGCGGGCATCGCAGACGAAGGTGCAGTGGAAGATGAAGACGGTGGGGTGGAGCGGCGTGTATTTCGCGACCGCGGCCCGGACGAGGTCGCGAGGTGCGCTCAAGGCCGCCTTCGCGAGATATTTGGCTGCGTAGACCTGTGCCATGTAACCCGATGATTTTACAGGATTTCTCCCGATTACGGCAAACCGGACCGTAGCCGCGCGCGGCTGGCCCCCCGTCCGGGGCTCACGGTGCCAGTTCGTAGCGCTGGCGGAGGGCGTCGAAGAGTATCTGCGCCATGCGGACGTAGCCGTCCTCGGTTGGGTGGAGTCCGTCCGCGCCGATGAGGCTGAGGTCCACTGTGGTCTCGAAATCCACCAGCTGGGCGCCTTCGGCGACAGCGACGTCGCGGAGCGCCCGGTTGTAGGCGGCGATCAGCGCCGGATCGGCGGCGCGCGACCCGCCGGCGCGATGCGGAGGCTCGGTGCAGATCAGGACGTCCGCGCCACGCTGCCGTGCGTCCCGCGCCATCGACTGGACATAGCCGGCGATGCGCGGAATCGATCTGGCGCCGTAGAACGAGACGTCGTTGACCCCGTGCAGCAGGATGACGACTTCCGGAGCGTCCGCCTGCATCACGCCGGGGAAGCGCAGCACGCCGTCCTCCGCGGCCTCGCCGCCCTTGCCCTCGTTGAACATCTCGATGGCTTGATCGCGGTAGCGCCCGGCCAGCATCGCCAGCAGCTTGAAAGGGTAAGAGCTCGGCAGTCCCGCGCCCATCGTCGTGACCGCGGGGGAGGTGGTCCCGCCGGTGAGGCTGTCGCCGAATGCCAGGTACCGCGTCCGTGCGATGCGCGGCACGATCGCGACTGGCACCGGCGTGTCGCGCGACGACTGGACGGGCGTCGGTGCGACCGGTGAACCGCTGCACGCCGACAGGAGCGACGCCACGGCGAACAGAATCGCCCCGCTTGGCGCCGGCCGGCGCCAGGAGGCCGCTGCACTGACCGTGGACAAACCTCCACGTAACCACATGGGCCGCTAGCTCGTCAATATCGGCTTGAATCGAGCCAGCGACGGCGCGCGGCGCCGGCGCACGCTCAGCACCACGACGCTCGCGGCGGCGGGTGCGATCCCCATCATCGGCAGGTGGTAACGACCCCCCCGTACCGTGTCGTAGATGGAAATCACGTTGCCGGTGGCGGGGACGATCCACAGGACGAGCGCCAACGCACACGGCAAGCGTGTATCGGGCCGTCGCAAGCCGGCTATCAGAAGTAACCAGACGACGCCGTCGATGGCATCCAGCACCGCCGACTCCGGCGGCGGCATATGCGTACCGCGCGGCCAGATCGATGCGAGCCCGAGCCCTTCGACGAAGTCGGCTAGTGACTGCCGCGGGTGCGAGCGCACCCAGGAGAGGGCATATCGATCGAGGGCCTGATATTCGGCAAGCCTGGCGGCGGGCCCGACGTAGATCCGCCACCACCGCGGCGTTGGACGGGCGCTGTCGCAAATCGCCGGCGCATGTCCCGGAACGCGCTCGCCATCGCAGAACGACGCGAGCACCTCGCCGTTGTGCCGGATGTTCAAGTGGATGCCGACGCCGGGATTCATGGCCACGGTACGCCACCCGATCCAGTTCACCGCGAGCAGGGACAGCGGTGCGAGGACGGCAAGCGCGCCGATCGTCACGAGGTGGCGGCGGGCCACACCCCGGCGGTGACATTCGAGCAGCAGCACCGGCACGAGCAGCGGCACCGCGAGCACCCACTGCGATTTCACCTGCACACACACAATCAGGAGGAGCACGATCGCCGAGCCCGCGACCACCGAGCGCCGCCGCCCGTCCAGGCCGACGGCGAGCGCGAACAGCAGGATGAACGCGATCCGCAGCACCGGCTCGGTCATCAGGTCGTCGGTGAGCCGCCACAACGACGGCGGTACCGCCAGGCAGAGCAGCGCAACCAGAGCCGCGGCGCGGCCCCAGCGGCGGCGGACCGCTACGAACGCGAGCCACTCGGCGCCGGCCAGCAGGATCTTCAGGATTGCCGAGAACACCTGGCCCGTGATCCGCAAGTCAACCGCGTGCAGGGGCCAACGGCCGGTTGCGGCGAGGCCGACGAGCAGGTGCGCGGTACCCAGCCCAATGCCGCGGAACGGCACGGTCTGGAGGAACACCGGCCACCCTGGCTCCATGTCATAGGTGCGGACGTCGTACGGCAGCCCCCAGAAGTACTCCGCGATAAATCGGTAGTCGCCCGGGTCGTAGGATGCCGTTTGCCATCGCTCGGCCGTCGGCAACGACGTTACGCGATACACGGTGAACGAGCCGGCGATGACGAGCACGGCGATGAGAACAGACTGTCCCGGCCGCCCCGGCAAGCCGGTCCGGCGCGGCACCGCGTCCTCTCGCATCGGTCTGCTTCGATGCTCGCGCGCATGCCGGCGCGCGGCAATTTATTGCGAGGGAACGACAGCTAGAATGGGCGGACACCCCGAGAATGGACACCCGCAAACTGACCGCCGTGACCGCGCTCTACGCGCTGCTCACGGTGGTCACGGCCTACCCGTTCTCGGTGACCCCTGGCTCGACGATTCTCGACGATGCGCCGGATATCTACCTGTACATCTGGACGCTCGCATGGGACGTGCACGCATTGCTACACCAGCCGTGGGCGATTTTCGACGCCAACATCTATCACCCGTATCTCAACACGCTGGCCTACTCGGAGAACCTGATTGGCACGTCGTTTCTCGCCGCACCGGTGATCTGGCTGACCGGCAACCTGGTGCTCGCGATGAACCTTGCCGCCCTGGCGACGTGCGTTCTCTGCGGTACCGGCGCGTACCTGCTCGGGCGATCGCTCGGCTTCGGCGCCGGCGGCGCGTTCCTCTGCGGTCTCATCTACGCCTTCGCGCCGCCGCGGTTCATGAAGATCGGCCAACTGCACATGAATGCGATGCAGTGGATTCCGTTCTCGCTCGCCTACCTCCACGCGTATCTGGATCGGGGGCGTCGCGCCGACCTGCACAAGGCCCTCGGCTTCGGTTCGCTGCAGGCCCTCGCGAGCGGGCATGGCGCGGTCTTCCTGGTGGTCGCGAGCATCGTCATATGCGGCTGGCGCGCAGTGTGGGGCGAGCCGCTGCGCCTGTGGTCCCGCGTGCGTGATGTGGGGCTGATCGGCGTCGCTCTGCTCCTGCCCGTCCTCTGGCTCGGCGTGCACTACCGCGCCGCTCAGCGTGACGCAGGCCTTGTGCGCGGCTACGGCCCGCAGGTGATGCCGCCGCTCGCCAACTTTCTCGACTCGCCGTCCACACTGCACCGTGCCGTTCAGGCGTTCGTGGTCGGACGGCCGATCGGCGACGAGGCGACCGCCTATCTGTTCCCGGGATTCCTCGTCCTGATCCTTGCGGGGCTGACGCTCGTCCCTGATGCGGCGTCCGGCGCCGCGCCTCGTCCGCAGCTGCGTGCCCGGCTCAGGACCAGTGTCGATGGGCTGTATGGGACGCTCGCGGTGGTCGCGACATTGCTCTTCCTTCCGTGGCCGGTGAACGTCTGGCAGTACGCGTACGCCTGGCCGGGATTCAGCTTCATCCGCATCCCGGCCCGGTTCGTGGTCTTGACGCTGCTGGCGCTGGGCGTGCTCGCCGCCAGCTCGTTCGAGCGGGTCACGCGGGGAATCAACACTCGCTCCTATTGGCGTTGGACCGCGGTCGTCGCGGCGCTCCTCGTCGCCGAGTACGCGTCCGTCCCGATCGAGACCGTGCCGTTCACGCTGCAGCTGCCGGCGATCGATCGCTGGCTCGCGACACAGCCGAAGCCATTCGTGTTTGCCGAGGCGCCAGTCCCCAGCAATCTCGGGATGCTGGAGCGGCAGCAGGCGCAGGTGATGCTCCATTCCACCGCTCACTGGCAGCGGACCGTTCACGGCTACAGCGGCATCAGGCAGCCACTGCACGAGGAGTTGTATCGAACCCTCAACGGATTTCCCGATGAGCCGAGCCTGACTCGCCTCCGCGAGCTGGGCGTTCGTTATGTCGTCGTCCACACCGAGCAGTACGGCGCTGGCGTCTGGCCCGGTGTGGAACAGCGGCTCGCGGCCTTCCCCGGGCTGCGTCTCATTCATGTAGAGGACAACGGACGCGCCTACGAAATCGTGCCATGACCGGATTTGCTCGAAACAATTCGGGCGCTGAGGCAGCGCACGTCACGATTCCCCGGAGGAAGGGTTCCGGAATCACTTGAGACGGCTGACCTCGGCATTTGTGAACCTGCTGGTGCTGGTGGTGTCGCTCGCCATTTCGGTGATCGGCGGCGAGGCCGCCACTCGCTGGATCTATCGCGACCTCACCACGACCAGCGACTTCCATGGCTTCTTCACACAGCGCTGGCTGCGTAGCGCCGTGCAGCACAACCACTACGGGTTCCGCGGCCCGGAGTTCGATGAGATAAAGCCCGCCGGCGTCTACCGCGTCGCGGTGCTCGGCGATTCGTTTACGTACGGAAATGGCGTTGCCGAACAGGATCGTTTTTCGGATCGCCTGGGCGCCGCGCTCGAGCCGCGCCACATTCAAGTCCTCAACTTCGGGTTTCCGGGAAACAACTGGCCGGATAACGTCATGACCCTCGAGCGGCGGGTGCTGCGGCTGAAGCCGGACTTCGTGCTGCTTCAGTGGGGCACGAACGACATCGAGGTCGAGACCGCGGCCGCGCCCCGGCCCGAGATCACCCCGCTGGCCGTGAATCGCAACCTGCACGAGTGGCTCTACGCGCGCTCGGCGCTGTACTCGATGCTCAACAGCGAATGGATCCAGTACCGGCTCCGCCAGCACATGGGCGACTCCTACGAGGACTACATGCGCCGGTTGTACGGAGATCCCAACAGCATGGGTTCACGCAAGGCGGACGAGTGGATCCAGCGGTTGTTCGACGACTGCCGCCGCGCGCACGTGCCGCTGGCAATCGTGATGTTCCCGCACTTCACCGAAACACTGGCCGACTATCCGCTGGAGTTCCTGCACGTCCGCATGCGGCAGCAGTGCGAGCAGGCGGGCGTCCCGTACATCGACCTGCTCGACCGCTATCGCCAGGTGCAGGACACGAAGACGCTGTGGGCGAGTCCTCTCGACCAGCACCCGAACGCGCTCGCCAATCGCATTGCCGCGGACGAAATTCTGGCGGCGCTGGCGCCGATCTGGGGTTTCGACGGCACAGCGAAGTAATCCCGCCGGTCAGCGGCCGGCAGAGGGCTGGCGCAGCCACAACCAGAGGCCGGGGATGTTGCCCGCCAGGCCGGTGACGATGATCAGGGTGGAGAGGGCGAACGAGGCCTCTTGCGGCACGCCGACCGGACTGAGCATCCACACGAAGACCCCTTGCGGAAGACCGAAGCCGCTGACCGAAATCGGCAGCAGGAGCATCAGCAGCCCCAGCGGCATGAAGAGCAGGTAGTAGCTGAAGGGCACTGTCAGCCCGAGACCCAGCCCGAGCACGTAAGCCTCGACGATCCGAATCAGCTGGATCGCAACCGACCAGAAGAAGACCGCGGCGAGCGTGGACTTGCGGTTGCGATAGCGGCTCATCGCGTCCGCAAGCCTGAGCAGCGACCGTCCCGCGCGGGTGGCATGGGTCCGGTCGTCGAGGACCGCTTTCACCGCGTGATCGATCCAGAATGCGCCGACGCTCATGACGATCAGCACCGCGATGATCGCCAGCGCACGCCAGTCGCTGGCGGCCGCTGAGGTCCACGCGAGGAGCCCGACGACTCCCATCAGCGCGAGCGAGAGCGTGCCGAGCAGGCGATCCACGACGACCGAGGCCACGGCTTCGCCGGTCTCGAGGATGTGATTGCGGAGGCTGTAGGCGCGGGCCATGTCGGCGCCGACGCCGGCCGGCAGGAAGCTGCCGACGAAGGAGCTGACCAGGAAGATGTCGGCGGCTTTCGCCGTGGTGATCGCCACACCGCTGGCCCGGAGCAACAGAACCCAGCGGTAGATCATGATGACCCGATCGAACCCGACCAGGGCGAGCACGAACAGCAGGTGGGGCAGGCGAACCGTGAAGACAGCCCGGACCGCCTCGCGCATGTCGATGCGGGTGGACAGCCACCAAAGGATGACGGCCGAGAGGATCAGTCTGACCCAAGTAGAACGCAGCAGGCTGATCATGCGACCGTAGGCGCGCCTGCGGCGCGTGGGCCGGCCGCTACGCGGCCGTCAGGCCGCGCTTCGCGCGTCAGGAGAACAACCTGTTTTCCCTCCGGCCCGGAGGGCCGCCTGACGCACGCGTAGCGAGCGGCCTGCGCCGCGAAGCGGCGCCTGCCGCGGCCGGCTGACGCTGTGAAAGTATCCCGCACGGCGTCAGGCTACCGCGGCTTCTGAGCCACGAACGTCAGCGTCTCGAAGAGGTTCTTGCGCACCTTGAAGACGAACTCCTCCGTCCCGGTGTGTCTCGACAGCGCGTCGACGCCCGGAAGGTTGACCAGAAGCGCCAGCCCCGCGAGCGCGTCGCGCGCGAATCCCGTCGCCACGCCGATGCCGCGCTCGATGTGGAGGATGGTGAACCCGCTGTCGTTGAACAACTGCTTCACGCGCCGCTCGGTGGTCACGAAGTTGTGGGTGTAATCGACATCCCAGAAGAACGTGCGTTCCTTGAGGTAGTCGGGCACAACCACGAAGAAGATGCCGCCCGGGCGAAGCGAGCGGAGCGCCTCGGATGTGAATTGCCGCGCGGCGTCGATGCCGCTCATGTGCTCCAGGACCTGGTCGGCATAGACGACGTCGGCGCTCGCGTCGGCCATCGGCATGGGCGGTGTCCAGGCCTCGACGACCTTCAGCCCCTTGGCTCGCAGCACGTCGATCAGGATCGGGCTTGCTTCAACGGCGGTGTAGTTCCAGCCGGCCTCTACCGCCTGCTCGGCGAGCGAGCCGTGTCCAGGGCCAATCTCGAACATGGCGCCCGGAGGTGTGGCGTATTTCTGGAGCAGGGACAGCCGATGCCGCTCGATCTTCCCGCGCCGGCCGCTCCCGTAGGTGGTCAGCTTCTTCTCGGAGAAACTCTTGTAGAAGGTATCGGGTTGCGACATCCGGGAAAGATTGTACAGATGTCGGCGAACCTGGCGACCTGATGATCTGGTGATCTCGTGATCAATCTTTCGAGCTGGTGATCTCGTGATCTATCTCAAGATCTTCAGATCTATCTGTTGATCTAGTGAGCTTCCTCAAGACCCGAAGCCCGTACAAGCGAAGGGCCGGACTCGGTCTCGAGTCCGGCCCTTCGGAACCAGTCAGGACTGAAGCCTGAAGCCTAAAGTCTGAAGCCTTGCCGCGTCAGAACCGTCCCGCGCCGGTCCAGCGGCCGGGCTCTTCGCCGGTGAACACGCGCCAGCCGACGACCGGGTTGGTACCGCAGTGGCCCGTCAGCATGTCGACGAGGTGCACTTCGGTCGAGCCCTCGCGCGTGCCGTCGCCCCAGTGATAGGCGGCCTCGTCGCCGGCGGCCACGACCGGGACGCCGCTGTTGTCGGCGGCGGTGCGGGTCGGCTTGCCGTTGTAGCCCCAGCGCTGATCGACCTGCCGGAAGGCGTCGATGACGCGGTCCTGCCACGGGTTGTTGACGTACTTCAGCCCGCGCGGGCACGAGTCGCTGGCGTTGGCGAACTGCGAGAAGAGCAGAGCGCTCATGTCGGGCAGCGGCCGGGTCGGGCTCGAGCCGCTCACCACCCCAGTGGTCCGGCCCGGGCGCGGGTAAATCGACATGCCCACGGTCCCGGAGTTGACCGTTACGGCGGTCACGTCGTTCCACCCCGGTGTCGGAGTGGCGCCGCAGTGTCCGCCCATCACGTCGATGATGTAGACGGCGGTGCTGAACTGGGACGAGCCGGCGCCATAGTGGTACGTAATCACGTCTTTCGACGGATCGTTCGGGTTGCCGCGCTTGCCGTTGTAGGCCCAGCGGAGGTCCTTCATTCGGAGCGTATCGACCAGCTTGTCGAGCCAGATCCAGCCGCGCTCGCCGAGCGTGTCCTGACAGGAGTTCTGCCAGTCGTTGGAGTTCTGGGCGTACTGAGAGTTGACCGTGCCGGTTTCGTTCGGCAGCGGGAGGCGCGAGCCAGGCGCCGGGTCCGGCGTCTTATAACCTTCGAGGATCAGCCCGCCTGCCGCAGCCTGCTGCGGCGTGACGAAGTTGCCCACGGCCGACCACGGCCCGGTTGCCCCTTCCTGCCGGGCGCGCACGCGCCAGTTGTAGGTGGTGTTGAAAGCCGCGTCAACGGTTGCCTGGTAGCTCGTTCCCGTGACATTGATCGTCAGCAACACCGCCCCGTCCGTGCCGGAGACTTCCAGGTCGTAGCTGGGGTTGACCCCGTTCGCGGCGTAGGTGCCGCTGGCGGCGGTCCAGGTGAAGGTCGGACGGCGGTTGTCGACTCGAGCTCCCCCGATAGGAGACACGAGAGCCGGCGCCGAAACCTTCAGGGTGGAACCGTCAGCGGCCGCGGCGAGATTGCCACCGGCAGCGGCCGAAGGTGACGTGGGGGTCTGGGCTGTGCCGCCGCAGGCGGCCGCGCTCACGACCGCGGCCACGGCAAAGCCGGACCGCAGGAAAGTGCTCTTCATCGTTGGAGTACTCCGGTGTTGATTGGGTCACGCGCTCCCAGGCGCGGAATAGATTATGCCTGAGTCGAGCTCAACGACAAAAATGTACAAACAAAAGCCGACTACCCCTCTATCGGCGAGGAGTAGCCGGCCAGTAGTTCCAGGAGGACGAGCCCTTTAAGGCGCGACCGAACTGGTCGTCGCGTTCCTGCCCGGGCGCGGGTAAATGAACATCCCGACCGTGCCGGAGTTCACCGTAATGTCAGTGACGTCGTTCCAGCCCGGGGTCGGAGTCGGGCCACAGTGACCCCCCATCACGTCGATGATGTAGACCCGGGTACTGAACTGTGAATCGCCGGCGCCAAAGTGGTAGTCGATGACGTCCTTCGACGGATCGTTCGGGTTCCCGCGCTTGCCGTTATAGCCCCAGCGAAGATCCTTGATTCGCAGGGTATCGACCAGCTTGTCGAGCCAGATCCAGCCGCGTGCCCCCTGCGTGTCCTGGCAGGAGTTCGCCCAGTCGCTGAAGTTGGCCGCGTACTGAGCGTTCACCGTGCCGCTCTCGTTGGGTAGGGGGAGTCGCGAACCGGGCGCCGGATCCGGCGTCCGGAAACCCTCGAGGACGAGCCCGCCGACCACCTGCTGCTTCGGAGACACGAAGTTGGCCACGGGCGACCAGGGACCGGTCGCCCCGTCCTGGCGGGCCCGTACACGCCAGCCGTAGGTGGTGTCGAAGGCGGCATCAACGGTCGACTGGTAGCTCGTTCCGGCAACGTTGGTCGAGAGCAGCACGGTACCATCGGCGCCAGACACCTCGAGGTCATAGGTGGGATTGACGCTGGCGGTAAAGGTCCCAGCCGAATCGGTCCAGGTGAATGTCGGACGGCGCGTATCGACGCGGGCGCCGCCAATCGGCGACACCAGCGACGGTGCCGAGACTTTCAGCGTGGAACCGTCAGCGGCCGCGGCGAGGGTGCCACCGGTAGCGGCGGAAGGTGAGGTGGGGAGTTGTGCTGTGCCGCCGCACGCGGCCACGCTCACGATTGCGGCCGCGGCAATGCCCGACCGCAGGAAAGTGCTGTTCATCGTTGCATTACTCCGGTGTTAGAGGTCATGCGCTCTCTGGCGCGGAACGATTATGCCCGAAGTAATTGACTCAGCGACGAAAATGTACAACCAAAAACGCCAGCGACCCTCCGGGAAGGATCACTGGCGCAATTGGTTAGGGGACTCCCCCTACGGATTGACAGCCGCCGTCGTCACCGGCCGGCCCGGGCGCGGGTAGATAAACATCCCGACCGTGCCGGAGTTCACGGTCACCGCGGTGACGTCGATCCAGGCCGGTCCCGGCGAGCCGCCGCAGTGCCCGACCATCACGTCCAGGATGTACACCTGGGTGCTGAATTGCGAGTCGCCCGCGCCGTAGTGGTAATCGACGACGTCGCCGGACGGGTCGTTAGGGTTGCCGCGCTTCCCGTTGTAGCCCCAGCGCAGGTCCTTGGTGCGCAGCCGATCCACCAGCTTGTCGAGCCACACCCAGCCCCGGTTCCCCTGCGAGCTCTGGCAGGAGTTCGCCCAGTCGCCGGGGTTGCGATTGGCTTCGTCAGCGACGGTGCCGAACTCGTAGGGGAGCGGCAGCCGGCCGCCTGGCCCCGGGTCCGGGCTGCGGAAGCCCTCGGTGATCAGCCCGCCCGTGTTCACTGGCGGCTGATTCGGCGAAACAAAGTTTCCGCTGGCCGACCACGGGCCGGTGGCGCCTTCCTGCAGGGCGCGCACCCGCCAGGTGTACGTCGTGTTGTAGGCGGCATCGGACGTCACATCGTGCGCGGTGCCGGTGACCATCGCCGTGTAGACCACGGCGCCCTCAGCGGTGACTTCCACCTCGTAGACCGGAGCGGCGCTGGCGTAGGTGCCGGAGACGTCGGTCCATTGCAGTTGCGGCTTGCGTGTCGTGATTCGGGCGCCGCCGATGGGGGAGACGAGCGACGGGGCAGTGACTTTCAGGGTGGACCCATCGGCCGCCGCGGCAGTCGAGCCGCCGGT
>DATJFF010000078.1:0-5649 GCA_035495795.1 Vicinamibacterales bacterium | reverse complement strand
TCCTGGCTCAGCTGGGGACGCCTGCGCTACGCCCACACGCAAGGCATCTTGCTCGGCTGGCTGGGCAACGCCTTTTTCGCGTTCCTCTATCACGGCGTACCGATCCTCACGGGGCGCCCCATTACCAGCCGAAGACTCGGGCTCTGGATGTTCGGCCTGTGGAACTTCGCGATCGTGGCGCCGGGCTGGATCCTGGTTCTCTCCGGCATCAGCCAGCCGCTCGAGTGGGCCGAGTTTCCGCTGATCGTCGACGCCCTGGTCGTCGTCGCGCTCGGGCTCGCTCTCGTTCAGTTCCTGCCCGGCTTCTTCGCGCGCGGCCTGGAATCGCTGTATGTCTCAAGCTGGTATGTGATCGGCGCGCTGGTGTTCACGCTGCTCGCCTACCCGATGGGGAACCTGGTGCCGGAGTTCGTGCCCGGCGCAAGCGGCGCGGCGTTCAGCGGCCTGTGGATTCACGACGCGATCGGACTGTTCGTCACGCCGATGGCGCTCGCCGTCATCTACTTCGTCATTCCGGCGTCGATGCACCGCCCGGTGTACAGCCACTTCCTCTCGATGCTCGGCTTCTGGCTGCTCTTCTTTCTGTACCCGCTGAACGGCACGCATCACTACGTCTACTCGGTGATCCCGATGCCGGCGCAGATTGGCGCGATTGCCGCATCGGCGCTGCTCGGCGTCACGGTGGTGATTGTCGTCACCAACCTGTTCCTGTCGATGCGCGGCGCCGGCTGGATCGCGAAGGATCCTGGCCTGCGATTCGTCGCCACCAGCACGCTCTTCTATCTCATCGTCAGCGTCCAGGGCGCATCGCAGGCACAGATGGCGGTGCAGCAGACCGTGCACTTCAGCGACTGGGTCGTCGGCCACTCGCACATGGCGATGCTCGGGTTCGCGAGCTTCGCGGCGGCGGGCGGCCTGGTGCACGTGTGGCAGCGCATTCCGTGGGCCCGTTACAACGCGCGGGCGATTCGCTGGTCGTACTGGCTGCTCGTCGCCGGGATGGTGACGATGTTCGTGGACCTGACGATTGCCGGCATCGTGCAGGGGCGCATGTGGCAGACCGCCGCGCCCTGGATTGAGTCGGTTGTCGCGACGCGGCCGTATTGGCTCGTCCGCGTGCTCTCCGGTTTCGTGCTGGCTGCCGGGTTCATCTCCCTCCTGCTCGGACTGACAACCGGCCCGGTCGGCGCGGGACGGCTCGAACTGGAGGAGGGCATCGGCACCGAGCCCGCGGCTGAGGTATCGCCGCGATTGTCCAGTGCCGCCGCGATGGAGGCGTCCTCGTGAGCGCCGCAGATTCGCAGATGCGCAGAGAGCCCGACCGGCCGGGGCGTGCGCTGCGGCACTCGTATCTGGTCGCCAGCGTCGCGGGTATCGTGTTCTTCGCGATGTCGGTGGCGCTGCTCGGGCTCTGGCCGAAGCGCGTCCTCGAGGCCCAGGCGGCGGCAATGGGTCCGGAGTACACGCTGGAGCTCTCCGACAGCGCCCGCCGGGGAAGAAACATCTACAGCCGAGAGGGGTGCGCGTACTGCCACACCCAGCAGGTTCGTTACCTCCACTCGGACATGAGCCGCTTCGGGCGGCCGACGCTGGCCTGGGAGACGCGAACCGATACCCCGCAGCTCTGGGGCACGAGGCGCATCGGGCCGGATCTATCGCGAGCCTCGGGCACGCGCCCGCAGGACTGGCACCTGGCCCATCTCTTTGCCCCGCGCACGATGGTGCCCGATTCCGTCATGCCGAGCTACGCCACGCTATTCGACGGCGCGGCCGATCGGCCGAAGCAGGAGGCGCTCGACCTCGTCGCCTATCTCGAGTCGCTCGGGCGCGCACGCGCGCTGGCCGCTCCCGAAGGCGAAGCCCGGGCCCGTGAACGCTGCAACTGCCCCGGCGACGAGATGGCGCAGATGGCGTTCGAGGGCGAATTGAACGCGCACCCGGCCATGTCGCGGCGAACGCACGACGCGCCCTCGCTGCCGCTGGTGAACGACCTCCCGCGCGGGCAGCGGCTCTACGCCCGTCACTGCGCGACCTGCCACGGGCCGCGCGGCGAAGGGGACGGAGCCGGCGGCGATACGCTCCGGCCGAGGCCAGCCAGCCTTGCGGACCACGAATATTCGGCCGCGCGTCTCGCCGACGTGTTGTGGAACGGCGTCGCCGGCGCGGCGATGCCGGCATGGCGCGACCAGTCGGCCGAGGATCGCGCCGCGCTGGCCCAGGCTGTGCGCGAGCTCGCGAAGCCTCAGGAAGCGGCGGCGCCTGACCCCGCACAGGCGGAGCTGGGCGAGCGGGTGTTCACGGCCAACTGCGCGCAGTGCCACGGTCCGCGCGGCGATGGCAGCGGCACCGCTGCCGCCGAGCTCGCGATCAACCCGGCGAGCTTCCGGGGTCAGCGGCCGACCCTGGATCACGCCGTGCAGGTGCTGCGGAACGGGATCGACGGCACGCCGATGGCGCCGTGGACGCCACGGCTCTCCGAGGCCGAGCTGCTGGCCGTCGCCCGCTACGTGCGCGGCTTCTACGCCGGCGCGCTGGAGGCATCGTCCCAGCCATGATCACGAACCTCATCGTCGGCGCGTCGATCGGGCTCAGCCTGGCGTTCGTTGCCGCCTGGGCGGTATCGTCCCGGTTGCGGACCTGGATCGAAAAGCCCAAGTACCAGTTCCAGGACTCACTCAACGCCTATGATCGGGACGAGCACCACCGGAGGATGAGCTCGTGAGCGATCGAGAAGTGCAGCCGCCAGCTACTGGCCTCACCGGCATCGTCGCGGCCTGCGCCGTGGTCGGGATTGCGGCAGTCGGGGTCGCGCTCTATGCCGGGCCGAGCATCGGGCTGCTGAGCGAGGATCGGCCCCGCGTCCCGGTTGCCGAGCCTCCGCCTCCCACGCCGCCCGGCTCGAAACCGCAGCCGCTGAGCGACGCGATGAAGATGATGCGCAAGCCGGCACCGGTACGGGCCACGGAAGAATACGGCCGACGCCTGGTCGCGCACACGGCGGAACTGCTCGGTCCCGACCAGCCCGAGGCGTCGCAGCGGTACATCAACAGCCGGTTGAACTGCAGCTCGTGCCATCTCGGCACCGGCACGGAACCCGGCACCCTGACTCTTCTGCAGACCGACGAGCATTACCCGCGCTTCTCGGGCCGGGCGGGGAACGTCACCGACATCGAGGACCGCATCAACGAATGCATGCAGCGGAGCATGAACGGAAAGCCGCTGCCGCTCGACAGCACCGAGATGACTGCGATGGCCGGCTATCTTCGAGCGCTCGGCGCGCAGTACTCGTCGATGGGGGCCTCGCTGCGCAAGGCCGAGGAGCCGCCGGCGTTCAAGACTCCGAATCGCGCCGCGAGCGTCGGCGCGGGCGAAGACGTCTACAAGAGACGCTGCGCGCAGTGTCATGGCGGCGACGGGCTCGGACTTCTCGCCACCACCGAGAAGCGCAAGGGCTACCTCTTCCCGCCGCTGTGGGGCCCGGACTCCTACAACAACGGCGCCGGCATGCATCGGGTGCTCACGGCCGCGCGCTTCATCAAGGCGCGGATGCCGCTCGGCGAGCCGACGCTCAGCGACGACGAGGCGTTCGATGTCGCGGCGTACATCAACGACCAGCCGCGGCCGGAACTGACCAACCTCGACGTCGACTACCCGGACAAGAGCGCGAAGCCGGTGGACAATCCCTATGGTCCCTTCGCCGACGACTTCCCGCTCGAGCAGCACAAGTTCGGCCCGTTTCAGCCGATTGAGGCGTATTACAAGACGCTGAAGAAATAGGCTTCAGGCTCCAGGCTTCGGTCTTCAGGCCCGCCAGGCTCTGGGCTTTAGGCTCTGGGCTCTAGGGCAGTCACGCTGAACATGAAACCTTAGGGAATGCTCCCACAGTTACTCAGCGTCTACGCGCTGCTGGCGTTGCTCAGTTCGCGGTGCAATCGGCTGCCACCGCGGCAATTACTATTTCCGGTGTCGATCGCGGCAGCGTGACCGACCTGAAGCCTGAAGCCTGGAGCCTGAAGCCTCTTCAAGCCAACTGCTTGCGCATCGACACGCACGGGATCGATCCGCCGGACCTCAGCGGCGCATCGACGCGCTCGATCTCTTCGAACCCGTTGGCCCGCCAGAACTCGACGCCGGCAAGCGAGGCCAGGATGTGAATGGTCGTGGCGCCGCTGGATCGGGCATGCTGTTCAGCCTCTCGGAGCAGCGAGGTGCCGATGCCTTGCCGAGACGCTCGGCCGCGGACGTAGACCGCCAGGCCATCCAGCCTGTCGTCGACGCGGTGCGTCGAGAAGCCGAGGACAACCTGCTCTCCGTCGATCTCGCCGATTGCGACGAAAAAGGCTTCGCCCTGCTGCATCGCCCGCGTGTAGAGGCTGGGCCTCAGCCCCTCGGCCCAGGCGTCGACCGTTTCGGCCGGGTAGTACGAAGGACCGAGCGTGCGAATCGAGTCGACGTGCGCGAGCGCGATTGCAGCCGCGTCTTCTTCCGTCGCGCGCCGAATCCGGACTCCGGCAGTCATATCTGTTCACAGCCCATTCTCAGAACCAGAACCGAAGTCCGGCGACGAATCGCGCGCCGCCGGTGCTCTCGCCGTTATCGCGCGCGATGTCGGCGGTGCCGAAGTGTTTCTGGTGCCAGACCACGCCTGCATAGGGTGCAAGGTCTCGCTGAACCAGGTAGCGCAACCGGACGCCAAAATCGAGCGTCGAGAGCCCGCGATCGCGATCGTGCTCGAGATCGGGCTTGCCGTAGATCTCCATCTCCGCTTGCGGCTGGAGAACGAGCCGGTTCGTCAGCAGCAGGTCGTACTCGGTCTCGAAACGGTAGTGATTCCGTCCCTCGGCGCCAAGGTAAGCGGTGGCCTCCACATCGAACCAGTATGGCGCGAGTCCCTGGACCCCGAAGGCAGCCCACGTCTGGGCTGGCCCCGGCGCGAAGTCCTGGCGCACGCCGACGAGCACGTCCCACCAGCGCGCGACCTGCCGCCCGTAGAAGGCGTGCGTCTGCGCGTCCCAGACGTCGCCGTCGGACCGCTGCCCCTCGGTGCGCAGCCAGAGCCGGTCGCGATCGCGGCCCACCCAGCCCTTGGTGTCCCAGCCGAACGCCGCCTGCACCGTGCCGGTCTCCCACTCGAGTTGGTCGAACAGCACGAAGTAGTTGATGTCTTGATCGTGCGCGGCGTGACCGTCCACGTCAGGGAACGCGGCTTTACGATCATCGTCGGTCAGCTGTGGGATGACGCCAGGGTACACGCCGGGTGCAACGGGTGCGACTGGTGCCATAGGTGCGAGCGGCGCCCCACTCTGATGCCCAGCATGTGGATCGCCCGCCGGCGTCTGCTCGACCGTCGCGCTGTGTCCCGTGTGAGGATGCGGCGTCTGAGCCCGCGCCGATCCCGTAGCGATGCTGAGTGCAACTGCGACCGCCATCAGGCGCGGCACCTGTCGCATCCGTCGTACCGGATGGCGCCCGTCGCACCTGTCGCACCTGTCCGCACCCGTCGCACCCGGGTGGCGCCCGTCGCACCCGTGGCACCAGTCGCACCTGCCGCACCTGGGTGTCATGTCGTCTTTTCCTCCACCCGGACCTCGCGCATCATGCCCGCTTCCATGTGGTACAGGAGGTGGCAGTGATACGCCCACCGTCCGA
>DATJFF010000077.1:0-21096 GCA_035495795.1 Vicinamibacterales bacterium | reverse complement strand
CCGGCCTGGACGGCGTTCCCGGTGCAGCAGACGTTGCCGCCGTAGGACACCACCGGGTTGAGCGGGTCGTAGACGAAGGCGTCGGGCGCGTCCGTCGCCGGCGCGGCAGCCGCGAGCGCGCCATCACCGTACAACGAGTTCGCCTTGCCGCCGCTCGACAGGTAGAACGTCCTCGGCTGGGCCCCCGCCGGCGGCCACGTGTCCGAGGTCTGCCACGCATTGCTCCCCATCGTGAAGTAGGTCACCTTGGGCATCGTCTCGAGCCGGGTCTTGCCATCGCCCTTGAGGAACTTGTCGAAGAACGCATAGACGATCTCGTTGTAGTCGAGCCGCGCGTCGCCCATGCTACGCTCGCCGACGATGGTGTCGGCGGTGGCGCGCGTGTACGAGCAGTGCGCGACCGGCGCGATGACTGCCCACTGTTGATTGGCCACCGCGCCCTTCGCCGTCTTCCGCACGTGGTTGAACATCTCGAGGTTGGGGCCGACCGACACGTCGTACCACGACATGAACCAGAGGCCAGGCACGTTGAGCGGCATGTTGTCGTGCCACAGGCCGCCCTTGTACCAGGCCGGGTCGTTCGGCGCTCGACGGACCATCGCGCCGCCGGTCGGCACTCCCATCTTGTCGGCGAAGATGCCGCGCGGCCCCTCGGCCTCCTTCATGATGTCCTGCACCGGCAGGTGGCGCAGCAGCTTGTCCCAGTCCACCGGCGGCATTTGCGGCGCGAGGTCGAAGAGGCGCGAGGCCGCGACCAGGTCCTCGCGGCTCGTCTCCATCGGGAACTGCGGGCGCACCTGGTTCTGCTCGCCATAGAGCCAGGTGATGAAGAGCATCTGGATGGCGCCACCGCGATACCAGTTGCCCTGCTCGTAGTACGGGCCGACACGGCCGACGCCGGCGCCGAAGCCCTGCACGTTCATCGCCGCGAACCCCGGATGCCCTTGCGACGCCACCGCCGGCTGCCACTCGGCGGTGGAGGAGCACCCGGTGGTGCCGACCTTGCCGTTCGACCACGACTGGCGCGTCAGCCAGTCGATGGCATCGTAGCCATCGGTATACGGCGCGCCGAGGATGTCGTAATTGCCCTCGGAGAAGAAGTGGCCGCGCTCGTTCTGGATGACGTAGGCGTAGCCGCGCTTGACGGCGTCGAGCGGCGTGGACATGTCTGCAGGTACGCGGTTCCGCACGTCCCAGTAATTGAAGTTGTAGGGCGTCTTCGAGAACACGATCGGCACCGGCCCGGTGGCGTTCTTCGGGCGGTAGATGTCGGTGGCGAGGCGAATGCCGTCGCGCATCGGAATCATCACCTTCCGCTCGACGATGGCCACCGACTGGAGCTGGTCTTCGAGGTCGTGGCGCCGCTGCTGCTCGGCCGGCGAGAGGCCGCCCTGCTGGGCCGGGAGCACGGCAACCGCGCAAACGCAGGCAGACAGCAGTGCGATGAGATAGCGGGCGAAGGCCGGGCGGAGTTGCGTCATACCAGCCGCCCCCAGTGCGGCGCCCAGGATTATCGCGCCAAGCCACCGCTCGGCCAACCGGATATAATCCGCGCGCCATGCGTCCATTGCTCGCGAGTCTCCTCCTGGTGTGCGCCCTGTTTGCACGACCGCAGGCCGCCACACAGGAGCAATCGGAAGGAACTCCACCGGGTGGCCCGCTGCAGGCGGCGCTCAACGCACAACTGGTCCGCACTCTCGATCGCATTGCCAGCAGCCTCGACGGCGTCGCCGGCTACATCGTCACCGACCTGACCACCCGCGAACGCGTCGCCGCGCGCATGGAGAAGGACACGTTCCCGACTGCGTCCGCGATCAAGCTGTCGGTGCTGTACGAACTGTTCAAGCAAGTGGAAGCGGGAACGCTGCAGCTCGATACGCCGTCGCCGATCAACAAGGCCCAGCTGGTTGGCGGCACCGGCGTCGTTCAGCACCTGACCACGGCGTCGTTGTCGCTGCGCGATCACGCAACGCTGATGATCATGGTCAGCGACAACTCGTCCACCAACGTCGTCATCCAGGCGGTCGGCATGGACAAGGTGAACGCGAGGATGGCCGCTCTCGGCCTCGGCGATATCCGGTTGCGGAGGCTGATGATGGACGGTGCCGCGGTCAAGCGCGGTGACGAGAACGTCGCCAGCCCGCAGTCCCTGGCAAAGATCGCTGAGCTGCTGTGGCGCGGCGAAGGATTGAAGCCGGACAGCCGCGAGACCGCGATGAAGATGCTGAAGCTGGTGTCCGGCTCGATCCGCGCCGCGGTTCCGGCAAGCGTCCCGGTCTACACCAAGACTGGCGGCCTGGACGGCGTTCGCACCGAGGCCGGAGTGGTTGACGTCGCCGGCCGTCCGTTCTCAATTGCGGTGATGACCACGTATCTGAAGAACGACGAAGAGGGCGGTCGGGCCATCCAGGACTTGACCGCCGCCGCTTATAGCCACTTCGACCGGCTCGCTGCCTCCACCGCATACGGCCGGAAGTAGGTCGCGGCGGCCGCCGTCCATTGGCGATTGAGGACTGACGATTGACGATTTATTGAAGATTGACGATTGCCGATTGCACCATTCAATTGTCGATTGGGCCATTGCCACATTGATGATTGTCTCAATCATGATTGGCGCAATCGCCAATGCCCCGATGCTCCAATCTTCAATCGAATGCCGCAATGCCGCAATCGACGGATCGTCAATGAATCGTCAATCGCCAATCCTCAATCGTCATTGAGACGCGCGACTTCTATTTCCAGCGGAGCAGAATAGTTTCGCGCTGGAACACCCGTACCCCGAGCCAGACGAGGCCGAGATTGACGATCAGCAAGGCCGCGGCAGTCAGCGCAAGCGCGGTCGTGTTTACCAGGAACTGGCCTGCCAATTGGGCCACGAACAGTCCGGTCAGCGGCAGAACGATGAGGCCGCCCAGCTGCTGCGCGGAGCGGGCGTCGTTGGCGCGCGACGAGACGATTGCAGCGCTCAGGAGCGCGGTCACCGACACGAGAGGCCCGATCAGCAGGTAGAGCATCAAGGTTCGCGGCAGGAAAAGAGTCCGCCACACGCCGGCCTCGCCCAACGTGAGCATCACGACGAGGTGGAGCAGGTAGGTTGCGGCCATCAGCAGCAGCGCCAGCAGGAGCGGCGTCAGCACCTTGCCCAGAAGGAGCTCGGGAACCGTGATCGGAGTCGTCAGCAGCGGCTCGAGCGATTTCGACTGCTTCTCGCCGACGAAGGCCTGGGCGGCCAGTGAGAGTGCCGCGAAGATCGGCACCAGCAGGCTGAACATGAGGAACTGCTGCAGCAGGAAGGCCTGGGCCCGACCCTCCGGAGTCAGGTTGTTCAATGCCGGCAGCTGCGCCGAGAGGCTTTCGGCGGCAGCCACCAGGTCTGGATCCGCCAGCGCGACGCCGGTGAATCGCGGTGCGACGATGAGCAGGAGGAACCCGGGAGAGGCGACGGCAGCGACCATTGCGACGGCCGGGATCAACACACCGGGCTGTCGTCGGACCTCTTCCACGTCCTTGCGGGTGAGGGCTGCGATTCGGGACCAGCTGCTAGCCATCCTGCCTGACCAGCTCCAGGTACGTCTCCTCGAGCGACGGCTCTTCCGGGGTCACACGCTGGATGCGCGCGCCGCCGGCCGCGAGCGCGGTGACGAGATCGGGCACCGTGTGGGCTGCGTCGATCGCGACGGTCAGTCGATCGCTCTCCACATCGATGACGTGGTGATCACCGCGAGCCGCCAGTGGCGCCCACTGCGCCGCACCGCCTTCCAGCTCCACGACCACGCGCCCGCCGCGCCGCCGCTCGCGCAGCGACCGGGGCGTGTCGAGGGCCAGCAGCCGCGTGTTCATCACCGCGATGCGATCCGCCAGCTCCTCTGCCTCGGCCAGGTTGTGTGTAGACACCATGACCGCACGACCTTGTTCGCGCAGCGTGCGCACGAGATCGCGCACGTCGCGAGCGCTCTCCGGATCGAGACCCGCGGTCGGTTCGTCGAGGAGGACCACAGACGGATCGTGGATCAGCGCTCGGGCGATGGCGACCCGCTGCTTCAAGCCCTTCGACAGCGTACCGGCTCGATCCTCCGCTCTCCCGGACAGGCCGACTGCCCGCATGATCTCGTCAACCCGCTCGCGCGGGCGCTCGACGCCGTGCAGCTCGGCAAACGTCGACAGGTTGTGGCGCACCGTCAGCCGGTCCCAGAGGCCCGGCGCTTCCGTGAGAAGTCCGACGCGTCCGCGCACGGCATCAGCCGTGTCGCGCGTCAGCGGCTCGCCGGCGATGGTGACCGTTCCCGCCGTTGGCAGTAATAGTCCGGCGAGAATCCGGAAAGTGGTGGTCTTGCCGGCGCCATTTGGGCCAAGCAACGCCAGCACCTCGCCGGCCCCGAGCGTAAACGACAGATCGGCGACGGCCATCCTCTCGTCGAAACGACGCGACAGGCTGGAAGCGCGCACCAGGTCGGCGCTCATCGGCCTTCATTCTCGCATCGCCTTCAGGAATTCGCCGGAGCGTCGAGCTGGTGAGCTGCCGTTCTCGTGCAAGCCCGTCGTGTCAGGGCGTCTCGAGGGTGGCGACCACGGCGTTGAAGAACGTCTCGGCCATCTTCTGGTAGCCGATTTCGTTGGGGTGGAGACCGTCGATGCCGATGTACAGCGTGACGTTTCCAACCAGCGCCGAGTAAAGATCGACCAGTGTCGCGCCCTGCTGCGCCGCGATGGCCCGCATGCGATCGTTGTAGCTCGTGACCAGCGATACGGGCAGTGCCAGCCGGCCGCCGGCCCGCGGCGGGGTCAGCGTCGCTATGTACACGCGCGACCCCCCGAGCCGCGCCTGCCGCGCCATCGTGTCAACCGCGGCGGATGCAGACGTGACCGCAGGGGAGCCGAGCGCGGCCAGATCGTTGGCGCCGTCGAGCAGCAGCACTGCCTGCGGCCGCATCTGGTTGTAAACGTCGGAGAAGCGGCGAACGCTGTCCTCCGCCCACTCGCCGCCCACTCCTGAATTGACGACGCTTATCGTGGCCGCCTGGGTGAGATAGCGGTTGCGCAGCAGTGTCTGCAGCTGGTTCGGGTAGGAGGCGGACGGAACCACGACAAGCTTGAACGATGGGAAGCCGAGCTCATCGAGGGCCGTCGTCGTCGGCACCGTGACCTCTCCCGCAGTCAGGCTGTCGCCGAACGCCAGGAAGCTGGTCCGCTGCAGTGTCGGCACGCGATTGACGGTGACGTTGAACGAGCAGGTGGCCTGGCGGCTCCTGGCGTCCGTTACCGTGCACGCGACCGCAGTCGTGCCGACGTTGAAGGTCGCGCCAGACGCCGGCGTGCACACCACGGCCACCGGATTCGTCCCACCGGAGACGTTTGGCGCCGCATACGCCACTTGCGCGCTCGCCGTCGTCGTGGGGATGGTGACGTTCGCCGGGCACGTGATCGTCGGACCAGAGGGGATCGGGTCGGGTCGAGTGGGTGTCGATGGGGTGTCGTCGCCGCCACAGGCCGCGAACAGGCACAACGTCAAGAACAAGGCGAACCGCGCCGTCATCAGCCTGAAACACTCATTCTACATGCGGCGCTTTCGCGGCCGCGGATCAAGGAGCCGGCAGGCCTGCTCAGAACGTGAACTGGTAACACCCAGGGGTAATGAGGATGCGGTTCTTCCCGGCAAACGACAGGCTCGAAGGTGCGATGATGCCGGCGGCGCGAAATTGTAGCGTGCGCACCTTCTCGCCGTCGGCGTCGAACACGTAGGTGTAGGGCAGGACGAACGAGATCCAGAGCCGGCCGTTCGGATCGACTGCCGCCGTCCTCACTACCGGCGGGACGAGCGGGAGTTCGCGATCCCCGACGGTGCGCCGCGGCCAGCGCTGCGGCATCGACGCGAGGATGGGATCGAGCTCGCGTCCCTGGATGACACGCTCGAAGAGCAGCTGGCCGCCCGCGTCGTATCTGCGGAATGCCGGCACGCCGGCGAGAAACACGAAATAAAACCCGCCCGACGGTTCCGGCAAGGCGAGGCCGGCGTTGAGCGCCAGGTGCACTTCGCGATCCGCCTCCTGACCGGTTGCACGCAGCTGTCCGATGCTGCGGATCGGCTGACCGCCTGTCGAGTACTCGGTCAGCAGCCAGCCGGTGTCCGGTTCGCTCAGGATCACTGACGACCCGGTGTAGATCAGGCTGCCGACTCCGCTCAGGACGAGCGAACCGATAGCGACACGCCCCGCAAGGCGCCCAGGACGCGTGAAGCCCCCGGTGCGGATGCCGGCCGGGCCGAAGACCTGCACCCGCTCGCGTCCGCCCGGCGCATCGGCGACGGCAAAGGACCCGTCGGCGGCGACGTCGAACGCGCTGGGGTCGAGGAGGCGTCCCTCTTCACCGCCGATTTCGACCAGGGTGCGGAACGTCGCGCCGTGCTCGTCCACCGTGTGCACGGAGTGCCCGCGGCGATCGAACACGTAATACGGTCCGTCGGGCACCCGGGCGAAGCCCATCGGCTCCCGGAATTTGCCAACGATGTCGGGCGGCAGCGAGTCGACGCTGCGGAGTTCCTCGACGCGGCCCGGTGACGGGGCCGGCGCGGTCAAGGCAGAAGGCACAAGGCACAAGGCAAGAGAAGGCAGAAGGCCGAAGGCAGAAACCAGAAGGGCTGCGCGATGCGACATTCACGCCTCCTTCCTGCCTTGGGACGGCTTTTGCCTTGTGCCTTGTGCCTTTTGCCTTGTCAGTACGCCGCCGTCTCTGTGATCGCCTTCAACACGTCGGCGGCCTGCGGCAGGATGGCCTTTTCGAGATCCGGGGCGTACGCCACCGGGCAGTCCAGGGCCGCTACCCGGCGGATCGGAGCGTCGAGCTCGCCGAACAGCTGGTCGGAGATTCGCGCCGAGATTTCGGCCCCGAAGCCGCAGGTGAGCGCGTCCTCGTGCGCGATGACGACGCGGTTGGTCTGCTTGACGAGCGAGGCGATGCCATTCCAGTCGTAGGGCGAGATCGTCCGCAGATCGAACACCGCGGCGCTGATCCCGTCCTTCTCGGCCTGCTGCGCCGCGAGGAGCGAGCGCTGCACGAGTGCGCCCCAGGTGATCACCACGACATCGGTGCCGGGCCGGCGAAGCGACCCCTTGCCGAACGGGATCATGAACTCGTCGCCGGGATAGGCGCCCTTGTTGTAGGTCTGCCGATACAGGTGCTTGTGCTCCAGGAACATGACCGGGTCGTCGCACCTGATCGCAGTCCTGAGCAGCCCGGCTGCGTCCACCGCGTTCGACGGGAACGCGATGCGGATGCCCGGGCAGTGCGCGAAGATGCTGACCCCAGACTGGCTGTGGTACGGCGCGCCGGTGATGTAACCGCCGATCGGCACGCGCACCACCATCGGGCACGAGAAGTTGTTGCTGGAGCGGTAGCGCAGCATCGACATCTCGTCCTTCAGCTGCATCATCGCCGGCCAGATGTAGTCGAAGAACTGGATTTCGACCACCGGCTTCAGTCCGCGCGTGGCCATGCCGACGGCGCGGCCGATGATGTTGGCCTCGGCGAGCGGGGAGTTGAACACGCGATCGCTGCCGAAGGCGCGCTGCAGGCCGTGGGTCACCTTGAAGACGCCGCCCTTGCCCGGCACCTTGCCGAGCGCCGACTCGCGGCTCGCGTCGGCGACGTCCTCGCCGAAGACGACGATGCGCGGGTTGGCGGCCATTTCGGCCTTGAGTGTCTTGTTGATCGCCGCGACCATCGTGTCCGGCTTGCCAGTGGGCACTTCGGGCGTTTCGAACGCCGACGAGGTCGGGTCGACGTCGGGTGAGTAGACGTACCAATCCGCGGTTTCGATTTCCGGCTTCGCTGCGGCGAGCGCCTGATCGGTCGCTTCGAGGATCTCGCGATCGATGGCGGCGAGAATCTCGTCGAGCTCGGCCTCAGTGGCGAGCTGCTCGGCGAGCAGGAACGCGCGCATCCGCACCACCGGGTCCCGCTTTGCCTCCGCCTCCCGCTCCTCTGTCGTCTTGTACAACCGCTCATCGTCGGAGAGCGAGTGGGAGTAGGGGCGAGTGACCTTGGCGTGGACCAGCGCCGGCTTGCGCTCGCGGCGGATGTGGGCCACGGCTTTGCCGAGCGTGCGGTAGCTCTCCAGGAAGTCGGTCCCGTCGCAGCGAAGGACCTCGAGATTCGGAAACGACGCGACCAGCTTCGAAATGTCGCCGCCGGGGGTCTGCACTTCGACGGGCACGGAAATCGCGTAGCCGTTGTCCTGGACAACGATCAGGAGCGGAGCGAGGCGCGTGCACGCGGTGTTGAGCGACTCCCAGAATTCGCCCTCGCTGGTTGCGCCGTCACCGATCGACATGTAGACGATCTCGTCGGCGCGGAAGCGCTCCTCGCGCTCGGGAATGGCCTCGACGCGCTGATAGATCAGCCCGGCCTCCGCGCACCCGACGGCGTTGAGGGCCTGGGTACCGGTGGGACTGCTCTGGGACGGGATGTTGAGCCGGAGATGGCCCCAGTGTGAAGGCATCTGGCGGCCGCCCGAGTTCGGATCGTCCTTGGCGCCGACGGCGCCGAGGAGCATCTCGAGCGGGCTCATGCCCAGCTGCAGGACCAGGCCGCGATCGCGATAGTACGGGTAGAACCAGTCGTGTCCGGCGCGCAGATGCATGCCGGCGGCGACCGCCACCGCCTCGTGTCCGGCGCCGCTGATCTGGAAGTAGATGCGGCTCTGGTTCTTGAGCTGAATCTCCTTGTCGTCGAGGCGACGCGACAGCAGCATGGTGCGATACGCTCGCACCAGGCCGTCTTTCGTGAGCCCTTCCCACTCGCGATCGCCGGTCCGCGTGGTGCTGCGGGATTCGGCGGCTGGCGCCAGCGTCGAAGCCTTCATGACGGGCAAATTATACCATCCGGGTCTGTGCTAGAATCCGCGCCGATCCACTCGGAAAACGCATGAATTCGACCTCTGTTCGCCTCCACCGCTGGGATGAGATCGCGCTCGAGAAAGTCACCGAGATGATCTCGCGGAAGCTGATCACCGGAGAGCGCGAGATGATCGCGCACATCCATCTGAAGCGCGGCGCGATCGTGCCGATGCACTCGCACGAGAGCGAGCAGATGACCTACGTGTTCCAGGGCGCGCTCAAGTTCCTCATCAACGGCGAGGAGATTACGGTGCGCGAAGGCGAGGTCCTGCACATCCCGTCGTGGGTGCCGCACCAGGCCGAGGCGCTCGACGACACGTTCGAGATGGACATCTTCAGCCCCATCCGCACCGACTGGCTGGACGGCACCGATACGTACTTTCACAAGAAATGACGTGGCGAGACCCGGATGAGCACGCTCATCACGGCTGCCGTCGTGCTCGCGCTCGCGGTGTGGGCGCTTGGCAGCTACGGCCGGCTGGTCCGCCTCCGCCGCCAGGTGACCGAGCACTGGCGGGACGTGCAGGTGCTGCGGAAACGCCGCGACGAGCTCACTCCTGCGGACCCCGCATCTCCCGTTGATGCCGGCGCGCTAAGCGAGATCTCCCACGCGCTCGAGCACGCGGAGCGCCTCTACAACCTCGTCGCCACTAAATACAACCTGGCGATCACGTCACCGCCCGGCAGCCTGCTCGCCGGCCTCGCCGGCTTCAAGCGTGCCGAGGTCTTGAGGTCTTGAGGGGTCGGAGGGCTTACAGCGTCAGTGGATATGCTTCTTCCACTCCTTCTTCCAATCGTCGTCCGACTTCCCGCCCGAGTAGACGTCGAAGCGGCTTCGCGCCTTGCCCATTCGCCATCGCAGCCAGCGATAGCGGAGCTCGTCGAGGGGCCGGACGCGCAGTGACTTCAGATAGAGATAGCCGACGACCAGTCCGCCGAGGTGCGCGATGTGCGCGACGCCGCTACCCGGGCCGCCGAGCGACGAGAGGAATGCAATCGCTCCCATGATGAACACGAATACCCGGGCAGGGATCGGGAAGATTCCCCAGAACAGGATTGTCCGGTGGGGGAAGTACATCGCCCACGCCATCAGCAGACCGTAGATCGCGCCGGAGGCGCCGACGGTCAACGAGTAGTAAATCGCCGGCGAGACCAGCGAAAGGAGCAGCGTCGTGGCCGCGGCTCCCACGCCCGTGACCAGATAGAACTTGGTGAAGAACCGCGTACCCCAGGTCCGTTCGAGCTCGGTGCCAAACATCCAGAGCGCGAGCATGTTGAACAGGATGTGCCCGAACCCGCTCGTGTCGTGGAGGAACATGTACGTGAACGGCTGCCAGATGGCAAAGCCGGTGAACACGTCCTTTGGCGACAGACCCAGCTTCAGCGTCATCGCCGGGGCGAGCATGTTGATCAGCCACGTGACGACGTTGGTGATGAGCAGGACCTTGACGGCGGGACTGACCGGGCCCGGTCCGAACTGGTAGGCGTAAGACGATCCGTAGCGCGCCACGGCGAGGATCGTACTACGAGGCCGCCGCTTCGTGAGAAAGGCTCTGGGACGGGCGCGTGTCGCGGAGCCCGGCCGCCAGGGCGGCTGCGACCAGCGGCACCCCGGCCAGTCCGACCAACGCGGCATTGATGCCAAACCGATCCGCCGAGAGCCCGATGATGGGTACGGCCAGGCTCCCCATCCCCCAGGCAAATCCCATCATCAGCGACGACACGGTCGCGGCTCCGGCCGTCGTCAACGTCTGGGCGTAGGTCACGCTGACCGGCAGCGTGCTTTGCAGGAGCAGACCGCCGATGGCCAGCATTGCCGTGAACCCCCATGGGGACAGCAGCGGCGCCGCGGCGAGAAACGGTACCGACGCAATCAGCGTGGCGGCCATCACGCGCGGCGCGCCAAACCGATCCGAGAGCGGCCCGCCCATGAAACCGCCGATGCCGCTCGTCAGCAGGTAGAGGAAGACCGCCGAGCTCGCCTGGTCGATGCTCAGTCCCCGGCGCGTGAGGAGCGTGGGGGCAAAGGTCATGAACCCGTACGAAGTCGCGGTTCGAAGCACGACGGTGAAGTAGACCAGGGCGAGGGGGACGGCCGCGGGCTTCAGCGTCGCCCAGCTCGAGCGCTCGTGCGCCCCGGGCGGCGACATCGGCGGGACCTGACGCAGCGTCCACGACAGCGCCAGGAAGCCTGGCAGCATGATCACCGGCGACCATGCCAGGCCCATGCGCGCGATGAGCGGTACGAACACGAGCGGCGCGACCGAAAACCCGAGCGAGCCCCCTGAGATGTGCGCCGACATCGCCAGGCCCTTGCGATGATCGGCGATTCGATACACGAGCGCGGCCGCGGGCGGGTGAAAGGCCGCGCCGCCCAGCCCGCCGCAGACCAGCACCACGCCGAGCATGAACGCCGAGCTCGGCCACCCGATGAAGCTCATGATCCCGACAGCGACGATCGGGCCGCCGAGAATCAGCGCCCGCGGCTTCCACCGATCGGCGAGCGCGCCGAAGCCGAGCTGCGAGACCGAGTTCGCCATCTGAAAGAGCATCGCCAGCGTGCCGGCGGTCGTGAGAGACAGCTGCAGGTGCGGGATGAGCAGCGGCAGCAGCGGCGCGTACATGTTGTTGTAGGCATCCACCACCAGGTGGGTGGATGCGATCTTCCAGATCCGCGCGTCGAGCCCGAGCCACCCGCGACTATTCACCCGTCCGCCTCCCAATTCGACGCATCACCAGCGCGCGGACCTCGGCCAGCTCCGGGATGCGCAGCGCCCATGCCGTGGCGAAGAGCACCAGGAGGCCCAGTCCGATGCTCCAGGCAAGCCGGAGCGCCTGCAACGGCAGCGCGTCGCCGGGCAGCCACGCGGGCAGCAGCCAGTTCGCCGCCGCGGTTGCGACGCCCATCAGCGCGGAGGCCAACGCCACGCGGCCGAAGCTGCCGGCAATCGTCCGGCCGTCGATGCCGCCGATCTCGCGGCGGATCAGCAGGATCTGGGCCGCGGCGTTCAGCAGCGCCGTGAGCGACGTGCCGAGCGCCAGCCCCCGGTAGCCCATCACGCGCACGAGAGCGAGGTTGAGCGCGACGTTGGCTACGACCGAGCCGGCACTGATCATCACCGGCGTCCGGCTGCGGCCGAGCGCATAGAAGACGGGCGAGACGATGCGGACGACGGAGTAGCCGAGCAGGCCGAGCGCGTAGAAACGCAGCGCCGATGCCGTCGCGGCGGTGTCGGCTGCCGTGAAGCTGCCGTGCTCGAAGATGACGCGCACGATTGGGTCGGCGAGCACGATGAGCCCGACGGTGGCCGGCACGTTCAGCAGCATCATCAGCGAGATGGCGTGCGCGAGCGTCGCGCGCACCTGGCCGAACGCCTGCGTCGCGACCAGGCGTGCGATGGCCGGCGTGGACGCGGTCGCAACCGAGACGCCGAACAGGCCGATCGGCAGGTACATCAGCCGGAACGCGTAGTCGAGCCACGACACCGCGCCGGTTCCCTGGCCGGTGGCCAGGACGGTGTTGACGAACACGTTCATCTGCGTCGCGGCGAGCCCGACGGTGCCCGGTCCCATCAGCAGCAGCACGCGCCGGAGACCCTCGTCGCGGGCATCCAGCTGGGGTCGATACCGGAAACCTTCGCCAATGAGCGGCGGCCACTGGATCGCCACCTGCGTCACGCCTCCCACGACTGTCGCAATCGCCACGATGACGATGGGCCGGACGCCGAGGCGCTCGGAAATCGGGACCAGCGCCACCACCAGCACGATGCTGGCGAGGTTGAAGGTGGCGGGCGACAGCGCCGGGATGAAGAAGTGGCCCAGCGCGTTCAACATCCCCATCAGCGCCGCCGCGACCGCTACCAGAGTCAGGAATGGCAGGACGATGCGGGCGAGGAGAATCGTCAGGTCGAGCTTGCCCGGGACGTTCGCGAAATCCTCGGCAAAGAGCCTGACCAGCGGCGGCGCCAGGACGAATCCAAGCACGACGAACAGCGCCGTGACGAGGATGAGGCTGTTCAGGACCGAGTTGCCGAGCCGCCAGGCCCGGTCGCGGCCCTCGCGGGTCAGATACGCAGTGAACGTCGGCACGAAGGCCGCGCTCATCGCGCCTTCGGCAAACAGGTCGCGGAGGAGGTTGGGGACGCGGAACGCGACGCGGAAGGCGTCCATCGCGTCGCCGGCACCGAAGTAGTAGGCGAGAACCTGGTCACGGATGAGGCCGAGGATGCGGCTGGCGAGCGTAGCAAGCCCGAAGACGCCCGCGGATCGGGCCAGACGAGGCGCGGGGTCGGGCATCGAACACCCAAAGTAGCACGGCAGTTCTCATGGGGTTCGAAACACAGGGGTTCAAAGCACCCAGGGCGAACGCACGAGGGGTACAAAAAAATGAGGCTCCGGCCGCTCGGCGGGAGCCCCTAGGAGGATGGTGAGAGGCTGACTAGGCCTTTCAAAAAGATAGACGATGGACCCGTGCGTTTGGTTCGCATGGGCGAACCTCGGCTATTGAGCCAATCGACTACGGACCGCTTCGTTGACCTTCTTGCCGTCCACCGTCTTTCCTGCAAGCGCGGACATGACGGCCTTCATTACCTTTCCCATGTCCTTGGGTCCGGCTGCGCCGGTCTCGGTTATGGCCTGATCCACGGCCGCCGCAATATCCGACTCCGAGGCCCCGGCCGGGAGCAGCGTTTCGAGCACCTGGATCTCCGCTTGCTCCTTCTCGGCCAGGTCGGGCCGATTTCCCGCCGTGAACTGCTCGATCGAATCGCGCCGCTGCTTGACCAGCGACGAGACAACCTGGAGCTCCTCCGCCGCCTCCAGCGTGCGCCCCACCTGGATGCTCTTGTTGGTCAGCGCCGTCTTGAGCATGCGGAACGTCCCGAGCCGGACGGTGTCTTTGGCCTTCATCGCGGCGGCGATGTCGGCGCTCAGTTGAGTCTCGAGTGACATGGTCCTGCCTTTTGCCTTTTGCCTTGTGCCTTGTGCCTTCTGCCTTGTGCCTTGTCCTTGTTCAGTGATCGAGAGCCCCATCCCCGAGGGTCAGGTGCCACGCGTCACCTGACTGATAGAAGTCCTTCGGCACCTCAAGAGCGTTCACCTTCACCGCCACTTCGACTTCGGTCTTCACCACGAAAAATCCGTTGCGGCGGAAGTGGCGGCGGAACTCGGCGTGGCTCGCGTAGCAGCGGATCTTGTCGGAATCCTCCAGCCGCGCCTCGCGATCGACCCATCCCGCCAGCGTCTCTACCGCGCGGTCGTCCGACGGATCAGCGAGGAAATCGACGATCTGCGTAACGCGTCCCTGCGGTTCGCGGAAGTGCCGGTAGATGACGTACCCCGCGATGTCTTCCCCCCGTCGCAAAACCGCCGCGTGATACCGCACGTGCGGCGGCTCCATGAACTTCCAATTGAGGTAGCGCGCATCGCGACGCACGGCAAGCGACAGGCTGCCGCGGACGCGCTCCCACAAGCCGTCCACGCCGGCGTCGAATCGTCGAATCGACTGCACCTCTTCCTGAATCGGCCGCAGCCGCCCGACGACCCGGACCACCGGGAGAGCGAGCGCCGAAACAAGACGGTTCACGGGAACTGGCCAGCTCGGTTTGCGAAGTGCTCGCCGGCTGAGCGGCTTGACGAGACAGCTGAGCGGCACCGGCCGGGGCCAGCGCAGCTCGAGCATGCGCTGCCGGGTTGGTTCCGAGAAGCCAGCGCCGAACACCACGCCTGCGCCGCGATCCCAGGCACGCAACAGCGATCCGCCCAGACCCTGCCGCTGCCGCTCTGCGACCACGAGCGGTCCGGCGCTCCAGGCGCCGATCACTTCCGAGCCGAGCACGGACACGCGGACCGGCGTCACCGGACACGCCGCGATCACGGTGGGGCCTTCCCGGACCACCCAGAACGGCGGAACGTTACCCGCTGCCGGGTTCCTGCGCGCCCAGTCCCACAGGAAACGCAGGCGATCGACGGCTTCGTGGCCGTACGTGCGGCGGTACAGTTGCTCGAGACCGCGTCGATCGGTTTGGGAATATGGTTCGATGTCCGGCATCGAGCACACGACCGGTACGTGCGAGCGTACCGATCGCGCCGTTCATTCTACGACGCGCGAATACCTGGACTCAGTTTCCGCCCGGCGGGCGAACCGGCTGACCGGGCTGCTGTGGTTGCACGATCACGCCTGGCGTTGGTGAACCGACGCCGAAGCCGGCCGGCTGGGTCACGTTTCCCGGCATCTGCTGCGTCCCAGGGAATTGCAGCACGGGCGTCTGCTGCGGCGGCGCCGGGTTGATGGTCACTCCCTGATTCGGCTGTTGCCCGAACTGGATCACCGGCGGCTGCTGGCCGGGCGCCATCATCGGCGTGCCAAACGGTCCGGGCTGTCCCGGCTGGGCCGCCTGGAAGGGGTTCTGCTGCGGGAATTGGAATGGCGGCTCGTTCACGCCAGTGTCCGCGACCTCTGCTGGTGCAGGAGGCTGCTCGTCCGGGTCATTGGGCGGCTTTCCGCGGCCGGGGTTCTGGGGCACCGGCGCAGACCGTGTATTCGCGGCCGCCGCCGGAGCCGAGCTCGTCGCGAGCACAAGAATCCGGTCGTACTGGGATGCGCCGGTCGAGGCAGCGGATCGCGGGGCGGCCATATAACCGGCGACGTTCCGCAGGACGATCTCGAGCGCCTGTGCCTCCGGCACGTTCTCGAGATGGATGGTCAACGGCGCGCCGGCAACGCGCTCGCCGCCGACGACGCGAGTGCCGCCGAGGCGTGCCCATTCCGACAGGATGGTCCGCACCGGCACGTTGGTGGCGTCGAGTGACACCTTGCCGTCACGGAATTCGAATGTGAGGTTCTGCGCACCGGCCGAGCCGGCGCACGCCAGGAAGAACACGGCGACGACGAAGGTCCGGAGGTGCATATGGGTGAGACCGATTATACGTCTCGCTGGCTTGCCACGACACGGGTGATGATTTCATCCAGCCCGACCGCTGGCCGGTACGCGATCAACTGCTCGATCTTTCTCAAGTCGGGCACCCGCCGTGGCATGTCCTCGAATCCGGCCTCGTAGGCCTGGTCGTAGGGAATCGTGACGATCGGCGACGCGCTGCCGGTGATCGCCTTTACCCGGCGCGCCAGCTCGAGGATCGTCACCTCCTCGGTGTTGCCGATGTTGAATACCTCCCCGACGGCGCGCGGCTCGACCATCAGCTTCTGCAGCGCGTCGACGACGTCGCCGACGAAGGTGAAGCTGCGCGACTGCAATCCGTCGCCGAACACGGTGATCGCCTCGCCGGCCAGTGCCTGGCGCACGAAGGTCGGAACGACCATGCCGTACTGGCCGGTCTGCCGCGGCCCGACGGTGTTGAAGAACCGCGCGATGATCACCGGCAGCTGGCGCTCCTTCCAGTGAGCGAGGGCGAGGAACTCGTCGAGCGCCTTGCTGCACGCGTAGGCCCAGCGGTGGCGGGTGGTCGCGCCGAGCACCAGGTCCGCCGTCTCGCGGAACGGGACGTCGGTGCTCTTGCCGTAGACCTCCGATGTCGAAGCGATGAACACCAGCTTCTTCTTCTTGGCGGCGTGGCGCAGGATCACCTCGGTGCCGTGGACGTTGGTCTCGATGGTGTGCACCGGCTCCTGGACGATCAGCTTGACCCCGACCGCGGCGGCGAGGTGGAAGACGATCGCGGCGCGGTCGACCAGCTCGGCGACCAGCGGCTCGTTGAACACGCTGTCGATGGTGTAGTGAAAGCGCTCGTGGCTCTTGAAGTGCGCGATGTTGTCGATGCAGCCGGTTGACAGATCGTCGAGCACGAACACTTCATGGCCCGCCGCGAGGAGCGACTCGGCGAGGTGCGAGCCGATGAAGCCGGCGCCGCCGGTGATGAGAATGCGCATAAGTGTTGACAGGCGGCCGGGTCAGGGTCCCGGCGAAAACGCGTTGAGGGCGGCCACCACCGCGGCGGCGTCGGCGTCGCTCAAGCCCGGGTACATCGGCAGCGACAGCACCTCCGCGCAGGCCCGATTCGCGACCGGACAATCCCGCGGCGCGGCCGCCGCCAACGCTGGTTGCTGCGGGATCGGCACCGGATAGTGGATGAAGGTCTCGATGCCGCTGCCGGCGAGATGCCGCTGCACGGCGTCGCGGTGCGGCGTGAGGACCGGGAACAGGTGATAGACGTGGCCGCAATCGAACTCGCGCGGCACCGTGACGCCGCGCGGTGCCAGGTGCGCGCGATAGGTCGCGGCAAGCGCGCGCCGCCGCGCCGTCCAGCCGCTGAGGAACGGCAGCCGCGCGCGGAGGATCGCGGCCTGGATCTCGTCGAGGCGGCTGTTGGCGCCGGCCTCGAGATGGTGATACCGCGTCGTCTGTCCGCCGTTGCGCAGCCGCTTGATTCGCGCCGCCAGCGCCGCGTCGCCGGTGAGGACCGCGCCTGCGTCACCGAGCGCGCCGAGGTTCTTGGTCGGATAGAAGCTGAACGCGGCGGCGACGCCGATCGTGCCGATCGGACGGCCCTCGCTGGTGGCGAGATGCGCCTGGGCGCAGTCCTCGACGAGCGCGAGGCGGTGTCGAGCGGCGATCGCGGCGAACGCCGTCAGATCCGCGGCCTGCCCGTAGAGATGCACCGGCATGATCGCCTTCGTCCGCGGCGTAATCGCCGCCTCGGTGGCGGCGGGATCGAGCGTGAGCCGCTCGGGATCGATGTCGGCGAACACCGGCCGCGCGCCGGCCATCATCACCGCCAGCGCCGAGTAGGCGGCGGAAAGCGGCGCCGTAATCACCTCGTCGCCGGCGCCGATGTCGAGCCCGCGGAGGATCAACGTGATCGCGTCGGTTCCGGTCCCGACGCCGACCGCGTGCGCGCCCTGGCACGCCGCAGCGAACTCGGCCTCGAAGCGTTCGACCTCCGGGCCGAGGATGAACCACCCGGAGTCGATCACCCTGGCGATCGCGGCGTTGAGCGCGGCGCGGTCCTCGCCGGGCGTCAGCGCGTTGAACGGAATGCGGCGCGGCTCAGACATAGCTGGCCATTCGCGGCCGATAGTACTCGACGGTACGGCGGAGACCGTCGGCAAGCTTCACCGCCGGCGTCCACCCGGTCCGCGTCTTGAACAACGTCGAATCGGCGTAGAAGCTGCCGATGTCGATGACCTTTTTCTCCGGCGGCCACTCGACGAAGCGGTAACGGCCGGTGCCGGCGGTGTGGACCAGGAGCTCGACGAGCTCGCGGTGGCTGATGTGCTCGTCGCCGCCGACGTTGAAGACTTCGCCGTTCACCGCGTCGCTGGCGCCCGCCAGCAGAAACGCCTGTACCGCATCGTCGACGTACACGAAGTCGCGAATCTGCGAGCCGTCGCCGAACACCTGAATCTCCTGATCCTCGATCGCGAGCCGGATGAACCAGCCGATGAATCCCTGACGATTGTGTTTCAGGAGCTGCCGCGGTCCGTAGATGTTGGTGAGGCGGAGCGCGGTGGCGCGAACACCGAAGACGTTGTTGTAGACCAGATGGTAGTACTCGCCGGCCGCCTTGTTGATGCCGTTGACGTCGGTCGGCCGGACCAGATGGCGCTCGGTGACCGGGAGCGCGTCGGGCCTGCCGTAGATCTGGCGTGTGCTCGCGTACACGACCTTGGTCGCTGGATTGTGGTGACGGCACGCTTCGAGCAGCGTCAGCTGGCTGCGGCAGTTGATGTCGAGATCGGTGTGCGGATCGCGCAGGCTGTCGATGTGGCTCACCTGCCCGGCGAGATTGAAGATGACGTCACGGCCCTGCACGAGATAGTTCATCGTGGTGGCCTGCCGGACATCCGCGACGTTCACCCGGACCTTGTCCTCGATGCCGGCGATGTTGTGCAGGTTGCCGCCGTAATCGGGAATGAGCGAATCGACCAGCAGGACGTCGGCGCCGAGCTCGACCAGCGCGTGAGCGAGATTGCTGCCGATGAAGCCGAGCCCGCCGGTGATCATCACCCGCCGGCCGGCGTAGAAACCCGCCAGCGTCATGAATGCCTGGCGCGGAGGGCCGCGGCCCGGGCCCGCTGATCGGCGAGGTGGTCGCGGCGGATGACGAGCGCCCACCACAGCTTCAGCACATCCACGCCGGTCTTGAAGATTCGCCGGAAGTTGAAGAACTGCGACTTGCCGAAGGCGCGATGATAGTGGTGCACCGGTACTTCGGCGACGCGGAAGCCGGCGTCCTGGAACTTCTTCATCATCTCGAGGCAGATGACCCCGCTGCTCTTCTCGAGACGGACCACGTCGAAGATGTGCCGCCGCATCAGCCGGAAGTCGCAGTCCACGTCCCGGACCTTGAGCCCGAACAGGATCTTCACGGTGTGGTGGTAGATGCGCCCGATGAGGATCCGGTGCAGCGGATCGGAGCGGCTGATCTTCCAGCCGTTGACCCAGTCCACGTTGTCGGTGAGCCGCCCCCACAGCAGCGACATCTCGGTCGGGTCGTACTGCGCGTCGCCGTCGGTGTAGAAGACGAGATCCTTCGAGGCGTGCTCGAAACCGGATCGCAGCGCCCCGCCGTAGCCGCGGTTCCTGGCGTGGTGCACGATGCGGACGTGATCGGGGTAAACGCGGGCGAGCTCGTCGAGGATGTGAGCGGTCTCGTCCTGGCTGCCGTCGTTGACGACCAGCACTTCGTAATCGGGCGTCAGCGCGGCCGCCGCCTGCACCGCGCTGATCACGAGGCTGGCAATGGTGCCGCTGTCGTTGTAGGCGGGGAAGAAGACGCTCAGGCTGGGGGTCTGCCGCGGCGGAGTCATCGAGCGGTTCCGACCGAATTGTATCCTGTGCCTGCCGACTCGGTCCCGTTGACGCGCCCGTTGCGGATCACCAGCCGCCACGGGTTGAGGAGCGATTCCAGCAGGATCCCGGAGGAGAGCTTCGATGCCCCTTCGCGCCGCTCGATGAAGATGATCGGCGATTCCGCGATCCGCAGGCCAGACTTGGCCGCCAGGAACGTCACCTCGACGACGAACGAATACCCTTCGGAGACGATGCGATCGAGCGGCAGTCGGGCGAGGGCCTCTCTCCGCCAGCAGCGATAGCCGCCGGTGCAATCGCGGACTCGCAGCCCGGTGACGGTCCTGATGTAGGCGTTGGCGAACGACGACAGGATGATGCGCCGCAGCGGCCAGTTCACGACGCTGATGCCGTGCGTGTATCGCGAGCCGACGACGAGATCTGCCGACCCAGCCGCGGCAATCATGGCCGGCAGGTATTGCGGGTCGTGGGAGCGATCGGCGTCCATCTGCACGACCAGGTCCGCGTCCGAACCGACTGCGTGCCGGAACCCGTCGAGATACGAGACGCCGAGCCCGCGCCGCCCGGTACGGTGCAGCACGCGGATCCGGCCGGGAAACCGCTGCGCCAGTTCTTCGGCGAGCTGCCCGGTTCCGTCGGGCGACTGATCGTCGATCACCATCACCTCGGTGCCGGGCACCGCGAGCACCTCGGGAACCAGCAGCGGCAGGTTCTCGCGCTCGTTGTACGTCGGGATCAGCACCAGGGTCTTCATGCCGTCAGCGCCGCCCTTCGAACCGCAGCGTGGCGATCTGCTCGGAGACGAGCCCGACGAGAAAGACGAAGACCGCGAACATCAGCAGCAGCACCGCGCCGTTCGGGATCCGCGACTGGTGCGCGACCGTCCACAAGCCATACGCGACGCCGAGCGCGAACGAGGCCAGGCTCAGCGGGACGAACACCCGTAACGGACTGAAGATGGTGATCACCTTGATCAGGATCAGGAAGAACCGCGCGCCGTCGCGGGCGAGCCGGATCTTCGACGTGCCGACTCGCGGCCGCACGTGCACGGGCTCGAAGGCCACATTGTACCCCGCCTTGATGAAGGCCAGCGTCGTCGTGGTCGGCGTCGAGAAGCCGTTCGGCAGCAGGTGGAGGAACTCCAGCAGGTGGTCGCGGCGGGCGGCGCGGAGCCCCGATGTCAGATCGGGGATCGGCCGCTCGGTCAGGTAGGACGCGAGCCGGTTCAGCACCGTGTTCCCCAGCCGCCGTCCAGCCGACGCCTGGTGCGAGGCGCCGCGCGCGCCAACGACGAGGTCGAAGGTGCCGAGGCGGCCGGCGAGGCGGACGATGTCGGCGGGCTGGTGCTGGCCATCCCCATCGGAGATCAACACCCACTCGCCGCGCGCCGCCCGAATGCCGCTCTTCACTGCCGCGCCGTTCCCTTTGTTGTACGGATG
>DATJFF010000076.1:0-14104 GCA_035495795.1 Vicinamibacterales bacterium | reverse complement strand
CGAACGAGCGGGCTTTTCCCGGCCGTGCCGAAGCCGACAGAGGCTGTACATCCGGCGGCGTTCGATCTATTCCCGGGAATAGAATGGGCGTGCCGGGACATCTACGATAGCGGCGCGCGATGTTCGGCATCCCTCATCAGCGGCGGGAAGAATTCGACCGGGCGGCCTTGGCGCACGTGCCCGAACTGCTCCGCGTCGCATCGCGCCTCTGTGGCAGCGCCGACGCCGGCGAAGACCTGCTGCAGGAAACCTATCTGCAGGCCTGGCGGTCGTTCCATCGCTTCGAAGCCGGCACCAACTGCCGCGCCTGGCTCTACAAGATTCTGCTTTTCACTTATGCCGCCCAGAACCGGAAACGCGCGCGCCAACCGTTCCTGGTCGACCTGGACGCCGCCGGCGAGACGGCGTTGCTCGTCGACTCGCCCACGCCGGACACCCTGACCGCCGAGGCCGTGAAGACGGCGTTCGATCGGCTGGCAGAGCCCTTCCGGACGCTGGTCCTGCTGGTGGATGTCGAGGGGCTCAGTTATCGCGAAGCGGCGGAGGCGCTTGCTGTCCCGATCGGCACCGTGATGTCCCGTCTGAGCCGCGGCCGTGGGCTGCTGCGGCTGGACCTGGCGCGACATGCCCCCGAATCTTCAACCGGAGCGCGAAGCCGAATGGATCTGCCTGCACAACGGAGGGCGCGGTCGTGAATCTGGACTGCCAGCACGTACGGGAGGTGATGGACTCGTATCTCTCCGAGGAGCTCTCGGTCGAGACCAACCACGACGTCCTCCGCCACGTGGCCGGGTGCCGCGATTGCGCGGCGGAATTGAAGCGCCGGGGACGGTTGCGCGCGCTACTCTCCGAAACGCTCGAGGTTGCCGGGGACGCCGATCGTGTGAGGGCGCGGATCACTCAGGCCGTGGATCGCGAGCAGCGCTCCTGGGCGCGCGGCGCGCGTCTCGGGGCTGTTGCCGCGACGCTGATCGCCGCGGTCGCCGTCGCCTACTGGGCCGGGAAGCCGGTCGACGCGGCCGCCTACGACGACTCGGCCGGCGATCACATCGCGTGCGCGCTCACCTACCCCGAGGGCACGGCGTACGACCCGGCACGCACGGCGGAGAACCTCGTGCCGCCATTCGAGCGTATGGCCGACGCCGTCGGCCTGTCGCACGGCAACTACCACGTGATCGACGCGCACATGTGCCCGTACAAGGGCCGCAACTACGCGCACCTCGTCATCCGCGGTGACGGGCAGACCGTGTCGCTCTTCGCCGAGCGCGCCGAGCGCGGGGCGCTGCCCGATACTCCGACGATGGTGCTGGCCGGGGACGCCCTCGACGTCCACGCGACGACGCGATTGGGGTATCTGGTGTCGGCAGTGGCAACGCGCGACCACCGAATCTTCCTCGTCTCTGAATCGCCGACCGACCCGCCCGACCTCGCGCAGGACATCCTTCGCTCAGCGGTGGGCTTCATTCGCAGTCTGGAGAAGTAGGCTGACGACTGCGGGGCTCCAACTCAAGCGACGCGATTCATTGCCCTCCGCAGAGCACTGACAAGCCGGCGGAACGTGTCGGTCGTCGTGTGCCGCCGGCGAGGCCGGGTATTGATCCCGAACAAGCTGCTGCGAAAGCTCGTCCCCATCTCCAGTTGCGCGCACCCGCCGGTGCGGGTCTTGTTGGCGACGTTATCGGGCCGCGAGCCATCGAGCAACGGGTTGGTTGCAATCTCGGCCTCGAGGTGGGCGGCCGTCAGTGCTTCCAGCACGATATCCCGGAGTTCGATATCGAGTCCGCCGAGCTGAATCCGTCCGTTTGCCTGCCTGTCCGTGCAGCCATGCAGGCTGATGCACCGGTTCGCATTCCGCACCAACTCCGTGGCAATTGGGTCGTCGTAGTTCGATGCAGTGACATGCAGCCTGCCATTTCCCCGCGGCAGCAGCCCTTCGAACAGCCAGAAGTCGTGGATGCCCAAGCCGTCGGCGGATGGCATCAGGGTCGCCGGATTGAAGCCCGCCGTCGCGAGGGCAATCTCGCTCGTGCCGGCCTCGATGCCTCCGCCATGGATCGCCATGACCAGCTTCTGCGTTTCCGCATTGTCGGTCGATTGTTCCTCGATGATCTGCTGCCACTGGTGCCGCAGCCACCGTTTGCCATAGGTCGTGCCTTCGAGATTGTCCGGGTCTTGGTACAGAGCGGTCATCGATGGATAGAAGTCGGGTCCCGGTGGCATCGCGTGGCTCCCTCGGCGCTGATCGGGCCCGGTCAGCGCAAGTGGCGCATCACGAACGCCATGACCCGCGGCGTCAGGCACGCTGCCGCGTTGTGACGCTTCGCGGCCAGAAATCCCAGGTGCACGGCCACCATCACGCGTCCGCCCATCGTCTTGTCGCGCTTCACCCAGACGGGACTGCCGCTGTGGCCGGCGCAAGTGTCGTTCATGTACTCGAGCAAGTCGCCGCTGCGGCGCGCCGTTTGATTGTAGCTGCGCCACTGGTAGGTACCGCAGACACGCTGGCGTGTGCGGCTCGACAGGCTCGAGTGGCGGCACGGGCCGCCTCCGGGAACGCGGCATCCGAACCGCGGGTCATCGGGCTTGTCGGCGGGGTATCCGCTCAGGTTCACGGCAATGCTTCCCGCCGGCAGCGGCAGCCTGCCGATCGAGGTGCCGCGGTCGTCCCAGGGGAAACGCCGGTAGGTGCGGCTCCAGTAGCCCATGGTCGTCCCGACCGGATGCTGCAGATTGATGATCCCGATGTCGGTGGGACTGACGCGCGCGAAGCCGGGCATGACGTGCACGGCGGCGGCACGCGTCGCCGGAAACGGCTCGAGCATGCCGAAGCGGCCGGGAATGACGCGAAACAGCGACGCCCGACGCGGCCGGTTGTCCGGCCCGACGAGACAGTGCCCGGCGGTCAACACCGTCCGCGGGCCAATCAGCGTCCCTGAGCACATCGCACGCGCGCCCACCCCCGGTACATCCATTTCCAGATTGCAGATGTAGCGGAACGGGGCGCGATTGATCTCGGCGCGCGTCACCAGCACTCGCTCGTCCCGGCCGAGAACTTCCACCTCCTGGCCGGGCTGGGTCTCCAACTCCTGTTCGAGCTCGCCCTCGAGCTCCAGTTCTCTGTCGAGCTCGGCCTCCTGCTGCTCCAGCTCGCCTTCGAGCTCCTGCTCGCCTTCCAGCTCCTGCTCGCCTTCCAGCTCCAGTTCGCCTTCCAGCTCCTGCTCGAGTTCCTGCTCCAGTTCGCGCAGCATGATCCAACCTCCTCCTCGATCCGGTGGTCGACGGAGCGCGCGATCGGCGCGTTCCGATCGCCGATCTCTCAGAACTCCGATTCGTACTCGCGCTCCGGCTTACGGGCGCGGTAGTCGGGTCGCCGCGCCAGCCGCGAATCGGTACGGCCGCCCGGCCCGGGCGTACGCCGGTTCCACGCCATCGCCCGCTCCTCGGGCCCGCGCCGCTGCGCCACGCCGACCGTCTCGGCGCTCGTCATCCACTCTTCCGCGTCCTCGGCGATGTCACGGAGGTTGCCCTCGAACTCCGGCCGCGTCGTCTCGAGAATGAACTTGCGCGCGATCCACTGGAGGATCTCCCGGCCCGTCACCGCCATGCGTTGCCGCGGCGAGGTGCTGAGGGTTTGATGGAAGTAGCGGGTGAGGATTTCTTCGATGACGTCCCAGGCGTTCTCCGAGCCGAACTGGCGCTTGACGTCGTCCGACTCGAGGATCCGGAAGGACTCGTCGAGCAGCTGCATCACCTCGACGCGCAGCACGTTGACGTGGCCGTAGGATGTCGACTTGAGGTTGTTCCGCAGATCCAGGCCGGCGCGACGGACCATCGCAATCGACCCGAAGCTGGCGTCGTCAGGCCGATCGCGCATCACTTCGGAGACGCGCTTGTCCCGCCAGAACTGGATGACCTCGTTGACGAAGTTCACGTACAGCGTGTGGAACACGGTGTTGGGAGTGGCTCCGGCCGGCACCGGCGCGGCGCCGTAGCCGAGCACGCGGCGGTACGCCGCCAGGCGATCGCGACGCGTGTAGCGGAGTGCCTCGCGTTTGTCGAACTGGTAGAGCCGGAACGCTCCGAGCCCGTCGGACAGGCGCAACGTGCCGGCCTCGAACAGCTCCTTGAGCTTCTGCATGACGCGGAAGACGCCAATCGTCTCGTGCTGGTAGATGTAGTACAGGTCGGCGACTGCGGAGATTCGCTCGGGCGTGACCGTCTCGTCGTACTCGGAGACGCGTACCGGCGCCCGTGTCTGCCCGAGCTCGGTGGCGGCATCGGCGCCGAGGCCAATCAACTGCGCGAATCCGGCATCGGCGGCCGTCGGCGCCGCGTCGGCGGCGTCGGCGACCTTGGCGAGCATGTCGTCGAGCGCCTTCGTGACCGCGTCGGCGAGGGCCGGATCGCGGGTCAGCTCGGATGCCTGATCGTCAATGAGCAGCTCGCGCAGCGCGGCGATTTGCCCGCGAATGTCTTCGTTTCCTTTTTGGGTCGGCATACTCGGCCTCCTCGACCACAGCCGCAATCGCTCACTCGCCGGCGACGTCTCCTGCGATCTCCTCCGCCCGGTCGCGGGCCGCCTCGAGGTGTCCCTCGAGAACCGTCAGCGCGTCGGCAACGCCTTCGTCGTTCAGGAACTCGAAGCCCCAGTCGAGATCGAAAATCTCGGTGAGGGTGGTGAAGGTGGGAATCAGCGCCCGGACGCCGACCTTGCCCCCTTCGTTGACGGCCTGCGGCCCCTCGTCGAGAGCGACGTGGCGGATCCAGCCGAGCAGCCCGTCGAGCGAGAGATCGTTGTCGCCGATCAGCGATTCCTCGCGATCGGTGACGTCGACGTCGATCGCGTCGAGCGCGCTTTCGACGTCGTCAACCGACGCCGCGACCAGCTTGAGCTCGCGCAGGAGCTTGCCGGACTGGACGCCGAAGTCGCCCTCCTGCAGCGTCTTGAAATCGATCCAACTGTCCCTGATCCGCTGCCATGCCGTGCGAATGACCTCGAAGCTGATGAAGTTGTCGTTCTCTTCGACGGTCTGGACCTCGGACCGCGTCAGGCCGTACTCTTCGGCGAGCCGCCCGAGCAGATTGGTGTCGCCGTTGAGGATCTCGAAGAGCGTGTCGACACGCTCGACACGGGATCCGCCGACGCGACCGAGCTCGTCGACGAGCTCACCGGCCTCGCGCAGGACCAGCAGCCGGATCGCCTGGACGTTTTCCGCATCCGCAGCGGCCTTTTGCGGTTTCAGTGTCTCCAGCGTCACCTTCGTGTCGGCCAGCACCGCGGTCGCGCGCGCGAAGAGGCTCGCCTGGGTCGCCGAGAGGCCACGCCCGAGCTCACCGACGCCACCCAGGGCGAGCGGTGCGTAGTCGTATTCGATCTGGCCTTCCTTCTCTTTCCGCGGGAATAGCCGGTTCAGGGCCGCGACGATCTCCCCTGCGTCGGTCGGCACCCGCCCGCGAAAGATCGTGCGCAGTTGATCCTGCACGCGACGATCGGGAGACGTGTCGGCAGACACCGGTCGAGCCGGCCCGTAGCGGACGTCTCCGGCGGCCGCAGCACGCGCCCTGGAGTAGGTGCCGATCCGCCGCCGGCGGGCATTGCCACCCTCCGCCGCGTCGCTCTGGGACGGCGATGTCTGAGCACCGACGCCGCGCTCGACGACATCCGGCCTCGTTCTCGAACCTTTGACCGATGGCTTGCTTGGCTCGTCCGGCATACCGACCTCCCGTACCATGATTCTGCGACGCCGCGCCATCTGCCGGCCCGCGCGCGCGAGCGCGATGCCGGCTCTCACCAATCGCCGCGCGCGTAGTCAAGTCGCGTCGATCACCGCTGACTCCGCATCCTCGACCTTGCCAATCTGCTGACCGATGCTGATCGTCCTGATCGAAATCGCCTGCGTCTCGGCGCGCTCAGCGGTCTCCTGCCAGCACGCCAGCAGCGCCTCCGTGACCCGGTCGGCGGGCTCCCGGCAGCGGTCGATGGCGTCCTTGACGCTGTCCGCCCACCCGGCCCATTCGCCGCCGCGCTCCTCGCCAAGAGCGATCACCTCGACGATACGCTCATAGGGCATCAGCCCGCTGAGCAGTTTCTGGAAGCAGCCGTTGAACGCCGCTTGACTGGCGACGAGAGCGTGCGTCGTGGCCGGAAGATCGCGCGGATACTCCGAAGCCTGGCGGGCCTGCGCCGCCGCGGTCGTCGCCACTTTCAAGAGACCGAGCACATCGTCGACGACGTCGCTGATGCTGTCGACGAGCGCCAGGTCGTCGTCGGTCGGCCGGTCCATGACGAGCGTCACGCGGAGCGACGCCACCGCATCGCGCAGCTGCTGGAGATCCCGCCGCAAGCCGTCGAAGGATGCTTCGAGTGTCACCGCTCACCTCCTCGACAGTTCCTTGTAGAAGCTGTTGGTGATCGCGTCGGGCCGGGCCAGTCGCCGATCGAGCGCGAGGCGAGCGGCGCCGATCAGGAAGCGCGCCGGCACGATGCCGGGATCTGTCCCCGACGCCAGCCGCCGCGCGCATTCCTCGATCATCTGCTGCTCCTTCGGCCCGAACGCCATCGTCTCGTGCAGGCTCCGGTTGCCGAGCTCTGCGTAGCGGCGGAAGCACACGACGTCGACGACCAGGGGATTCACGGCGTCCATCGTTTCGTGCAGCACCGCCGGAATGTTGCCGCGGCGCGGATCGGGATAGAGCCGCCGCCACATGTCACGGAACCGACGGGCTTCAACCTGGAAGCCCATCCGTCGTAATAGCTCGATGCTGATCAACGTCCGGAAGTACGGGGTCGGATGCGGCGCCCGCGGGATGAACGTCAGCACGTTGGACGGCTTTCGCCCGACGACGTCGAGGAGCGAGGAGACGACGGCCGGCCCGCCGAGCAGCAGACCACTGACGTCGGCAAACAACTCGCGATTCCACCACATCCATGTCCGCGCCACGGCGCGAGGATGACCCGCGGCGAGGATCGCCTGGCCGATGGCGCGCGGGATGGTTCGCGCCAGACCAAGGTCGTTCTGCAAGTTGTGGCTGACCTCGTGCAGGATCGCTCCCAGCGTCCAGGGATTCACCAACCGGTGATAGGGCAACTGAATGAGCGGGAACGGATTCATCCGCTGCCCCAGGCGCCGGAGGGGAATCGCGCGACGGAAGGTCGCCGGCGAGAAGCCGGTGCGCATGTATGAGAACGGCGGCGGCGCCGGAATCGATTTGGCGACGCCGATGCCGGTGAACGCGCGCTGAAAGCAGTCGAGCGCGATGCGATCGCAACTGAGCAGCCAGTCGCCGTACGGCGATTGCCGCTGCCCGAAGAGCTCGAAGTAGAAGTCCCAGATGCGCTCGATCGCCTGCACCCAGTCGTGGGCGCCGTCCTTGCTCCGCATCGTCTCGATCAACCGCGCCGACGTCGGCGTCTCGCCGGCTGCCGACGCCTGTTCGACGACGGTGTCGGTCATTTGGATCAGGCCTCGGCGCAGAGAGGTAATCAGCCGATTGGCGGCCTGCAGGTGTCCTTCGGTCGGCGCCGCCGGTCCATTCCCGAATTCTGCTCGGCGAAACGGGCGCAACGCGGCGGCGTGCCGGCGCACGTTCACCGCCTGCACCCGTAGCCACGGCCGCAGGGCGTCGAGACCAGCCGTACCGGCGGGTACGGAGGTGGACGTCGTCGGTCCTTGCACCCGCCGGACGCGCAGCGACCGCGTGCTCACCAACGCGCTCTCGCTGGCGGCGGTCCTTCTGCTGCGGCAAGGCGCGTTAGCGCCGGAACATCCACACCCGCACATGGGGCCCCCTGATTCGCGCGCCGGAACTCAACCGCGAACCGGCGCGCCGCTGCTCCGCGCCGCGCCGGCCGTGAAGAGGTGCCGGGGGCGCGCATTGAGCCGGGCCGCGCGAAGATTGCGCTGCAGCGCGGCCGCGGCGGCGTGCGGGTTTCCCAACACCCGACTCGTCTGGGCGGCCATCGTCCTCGCCGCGGCGGCGGGCGTCACCGGCGCGCCACCGGCGGCGCGCCTCGTCAACTGCCGCGCGGTGCGGCGGACGATGCTGGGAACGGTGCGGACGCCGACGCGCGCGCCACGGCGCCGCCGAAGCAGCCGGATCAACTGAGCGACACCACGGACGAGATTGGGCATCACGCGGCGAAGCATCGCGCGCTCCCGTGCCGACAGTGATGCGACGACGGCGGCGCCGGCCAGCGCCTCGGCCTCGGCCTCGGTCGTGGCCTGGGCCGCTTGTGCGGCCATGAATTCGCCGAGCGCGGACTGGGCCGAGATCGGCCCGCGGGCTTCGGCTTCGAATTCGCCCTCACCCTCGCCCTCGAGCTCACCTTCGAGTTCGCCCTCGAGTTCACCCTCGAATTCCCCTTCGAATTCGCCTTCCAGCTCGCCTTCGAACTCGCCCTCGAGTTCGCCTTCGTACTCGCCTTCGAGCTCGCTTTCCTTCAGCAGGGAGCCGGCCGCCTGTCCAAGCTGCCCGCCGATCGGTCCACCGACCATCGTGCCGACGGCCCTGCCGACCAGCGGGGCCGCGACGCGGACGAGCCCGCGGAGATGGGGCCCCGCGATGCGGATGGCCCGCTTCGCGAGGCGGCCGATGTGCTTCAGGAAGGCTTCGCTCTCGCCTTCGGTCTCGAATTCGCCCTCGAACTCACCTTCCAGTTCGCCCTCGAACTCAGACTCCTGCTCGAACTCCCCTTCCAGCTCGAACTCATGAGATGGCATGCCCTGCCTCCTTCTTGTCGAGGACTCGCGCCGGAGCCCTGCACGGCTCGAGCAAGGTAGGCCGGCGGGCGCGAGCTGGCCAGTCACACCTTCGTGGACACGAGGGTGTGCGACGCCTGAACGAGCGTCGCTCAATTGCGTGACGTGCCGTGCCCGTAGGCGGTGCGATAATGCCCGCCGACCGAGCCTCTCCCTCCCACGGCAGCCGGTCGCGCAGCCGACTATCGGTCGAATTGCTGAGGCTCCTCGTGACACACACCGACGGGCGTCATGTCTCCACGCCTCGCGCTTCCTCTTCGAAGGAATCGGCGCCGGGAGACGAAATCATCGAAACGGTGCGCCACCTCGTCAAACAGGCCGAACGGCAGCTCCCCGACGGCCGCACCTGCCGTGACCTCGCGCCACACGACGTGCTGCTCGACACGCGCGTTGATGATGTGCGGTGCGTGATGATCAAGGTGTCTCCCGAATCCCGTGCGGCGCACGCGCATCTCAGTCCACGCGAGCAGGAAATCGTACGGATGGTCGCCGCCGGCCATCCGAACAAAGTGATCGCGGCAGTGCTCGACATCAGCTGCTGGACAGTTGGGACCTATCTGCGGCGGATCTTCGCGAAGTTGGGGGTCGGGTCACGCGCGGCGATGGTGGCGCGGGTCACCGGCGAGCCCAAGGCTACGCCGGCGGAGTCGCCGGCGGCGTCACTTCCCAAGAGGGCCTAGGACGCGCGACAGGTGTCTCATCGCCCCATTTTCGAAATACACAACCTCATTCAGGGCCGAGCTGTTGATGAATTCCGCGACAAAGGCGCGCCCGATCTCGTCCTGCTCAATCGTCCCGAACCGGCCAGGAATCAGACGCCCCAGCCAGGCCGCATAGCCAGGGGTATGGACATTGCCGCCGATGATGCCCGGCCGGAAGATCGCCAGGCGGTTGAAGCCAGTCGCCTTGACGGTTTCTTCCTTCAAGCCCATGATCCGGGCGTAGCGGATCCGGCTCTTTGTGTTGCTTCCCACTGCGGAGAGCAGCGCAAAGCGCGTCACCCCTCCGGCGTGACAGCCACGGGCAAAGCTCCCGACCACCCCGACTTCGAGGGCTTTCAATTGCTCCGCGCTCCACTCCAGGCTGCCCGTGCCGACGCCGACACAGGACGCCCCATAGACAGGGTCGCCTTGCGCCACCATGCTCTGCGCAAGCGTGGTCACGTGTGCTGAAAACTGGGGAGCAGCCGTATCGACGATCACCTGCCGCAGCCGAGGATCTGCGGTCAGAGCAATCGCTTTGCGATTCGCCATCACGACTTCAGTGCAGGACGCCTCTGCAGCCAGCGCGCGCACTACCGCCGCTCCGACCTGCCCGGTGCCGCCCATTATCAAGACGCGAAATGCCACGTTTGGCTCTCTTCCACCAAGAACGGAACGTTCACACCGCTGCGTATTGCACACACGGCTGAGTCTGTATACTCTGTAACCTGGCCTGCGCCCGGCCTCCCCTCCTCGGCGCGTATCGGTTGTCTCGATTGTTCCAGGAGAGTTTGCTCGATGAAAGGTACGTTGAAGCTCTGTTCGCTTGCCGTGGTCGCGGGCCTTGCCGCCGCGTGCTCCGCCGCATCAAATTCGCCAACATCACCCAGCACAACCATGCCGAGCGGGCTTGCCGCGGCTGCCGATGGTTCGACGCTGAAAGTCACCGCCCCCCTGCCTGAATCTCCGGGCAGCGGGACGATGGTGGGTCTCCGTCCGTCCTTCAGTTTTGGAGGGTCGAGCAGCACCACAGGCGTTGACGTCGTCCTCAACTACCGCGTGCAAGTGCTCAACGAAGATGGATCCGTCGTGTCGGACTCGTATGGCGGGTCTTCGCCCCTCCAGTTGGGCGGAGACCTCGAGAGCGGCCACGGCTATCTGTGGCGTGTCCGAGCCGAGCATCCAGAGGGTCCGGTCGGTCCGTGGTCGGGCACCGTGCCGTTCGGCACGCAGAGCGTCGTGGTCGCACCAGCCGCGTTGCCGACAACCAGTGACGCCGCCCACTGGTCGACCGATGAGTGGCGCGCCTTCTTCATGGCGCTGGCTGCCCAGAAGGGCCTGCCCACGGTCTCGAACGACGGCATGTGGGCCATGCGGCCCGAGCTCAACGCGCGTGGCGCCGACTTCCAGAACGCGTGGCGCGGGGACATCCGGCCGCGCCTCTTCCTGCCCGTGCCGAACTGCCCTCCGGCCAACTACCCGGGCGCCCCTTCCTGCTCGTATAACCGCACGATCGATCTTGGAAACTACGGCGGGGCGTGGCAGTGGATCGTGCGCTGACGCGCTCACGTCCAGGGCGGTAGACCCGCGCGCCGGGCTGACTGCGGCAATCCGCGTCAGCCCGGCCTCGCATCATGCACCTCTTGCTCTCTTTCTAGCTCCTTGATGATGCCGGCGTTCCTGCGCCTCAGGCGGGCCGACTTCGCCCTGCAATTCTTGAAGTGACGCGCGCAGACGCTTCAGGACCTTCGATCCTTCGGGCGTAATGCGGTACACGCGCGCATCGCGAGGGTTCTCGGTTTCCGCTGCGCGCAACCACCCGCGTCGGGCCATTCGTGCCAGCAGCGGATACAGCGTGCCGGGACTCAGGCGATAGCCGTGTCGATGCAGCTCTTCGAGCATCCACTGTCCGTAGACGCCCTCCTCCTCGGCATGATGGAGGATGTGGATCTTCCAGAACGCCAACAGAAACTCGCGAATGACAGGATCACGTTCGGCCATTGCGTCCTTCCGCGCTCTGGGCCACGGGCTTGCCTGCGCGAGACCGAACGTCCGTGCCCGGTCGGAGTTCGTCCGTTCCCCGGGCGGCGAGCTCGTCACCCGGCCGCAAGTCGCCAAACACCTCCACCAACGGACCGGATGTGAGGCCGGTTCTGATGTCGACCCATTCTGCCTTACCGCCGCGGATGCGGACGACGAACGTGCGATCGGTTGTCGAGGCCACACTGGCACTGGGGACAAGCAGTGACGGCCCCGATCGATGGACGGGCCACCGCACCTGGCAGAAGGTTCCGGGTGCGAGGCGACTGTCGTGATTGATCACATCCAGCTCCACGGCCATGGTTCGCGTACTTACATCCACCGCTTGCGCAATCCTGGCAGTCCTTCCGGAGAATGTCTGGCCTGGGTACGCCGCGACGGTGAACGCGATCTCGGTTCCCGTCTTGAGATCGCTCGTGTAGGCCTCTGGAACAGGAATCACCACACGCAGCCGGCGGTTCTCCACCACGCGAAGCATCGGAACGGGTGGGCCAGCGCCGCTGGACGGGCCGACCAGCGCGCCCGGGTGGGCGTTTCGTTCCGTGACGACGCCATTGAAGGGCGCCGTCACTCGAAGATAGCCCTCCATATCGCGAAGCGCACCCACCGCCTGCTGCGCGGCATCGACACTCTGTTGCGCCGCGACCACCTGGTCGTGACTGGCCTCCGCCGTCTTCTCGGCAACGAGGACGTCATTTCCCGCGACAACACCCGGCGTGGCCGATGCGTTCTTCAGCCGTTCGAACGTGCTCCTGTCCGCGTCCGCCTTGGCGCGGGCGGCCGCAAGTTGCGCGTCGAGGGCCTGTAGTTTCGACTGTGCTTCGAGTCGCTGTGCAGCCAGTTCGGGCGCTTCCAGGACGGCCAATACCTGGCCTGATCGCACCGTCGAGCCGCGATCGACGCTGATCGACTTCACGAACCCGGTGACACGGGGGAAGATCCCGACGGCCTGATAGGCCACCAGCTCACCAGGCAGTGACAGCTGCACATCGAGCGGGCGTTCGACGACACGGACGACATCGATCTCTCGAGGTCCAGCCGGCGCTGCGGCAGCGGCCGGCGAGGCGCCACCCTGGTTACTCCTGCAGGACGCGGTCACCAGCCCGGTGATGATGACCGCGACCGTGGCGGCGCCGCAGCACGGGACCATTCTCGAGAGTCTCATCGAGGCCTCGGCTGTGTGCGGAAGACGCTATCCGGGTCATCCGGATCGAGCGATGGTGACGCGGTGCCTGCCGACTGCTGCAGCAAGGAATAGACCGACGGCAGTACGATCAGCGTTGCGAGCGTAGCGGCTGACAAACCGCCGATCACGGCGCGGCCTAACGGTGCGGTCGCCTCGGCGCCCTCACCGAGCGCCAACGCCATCGGGATCATCCCCGCGATCATCGCGGCCGTCGTCATCAGCACCGGCCGCATGCGCGCCCGCGCCGCGCTGATGGCTGTGTCTTGCGGTGATTCGCCGCCGCGACGGGCGTGCTCGGCAAAGGTGACGAGCAGAATCGCGTTCGCGACTGCGACGCCGACGGCCATGATTGCGCCCATGAACGACTGCACATTCAGGGTCGTTCCCGTCAGCCAAAGCATCAGCACGACGCCCAGAAGCACTGCTGGGACCGTGGACACGACCACGAGCGCCAGCCGGATCGACTGGAAGTTCGCTGCCAGCAACAGGAAGATGACGATCACCGCAACGAGCAGGCCGGCGGTGACGCTTCCGAGGGTCTCTTCCATCGCCGCGATCTGCCCGCGCACCGACACGCTGGCTCCGCGCGGAGGTTCGCCCGCCCGTCCAATCGCCTGGTTCACCTGCGACGCGGCCCGCCCGAGATCCTCGCCGGATACATTGGCAGTCAGAGTGACCATGCGCTGACCGTTGATCCGGTCGTACTCGCCAACGATGGTGGCGTTCTCGATGCGGGCGAGATCGCCGAGGATAGGCTTCGCGCTCCCGCCCCCGCTGACAGGCACTACCCGGAGGTCCTCGAGTGTGGTCATCTGCGATTGCGGCACCTCGACCTGCACCTGGAAGGCGATCCCGGTCCGAGGGTCGGCCCAGTAGTTCGGAGCGACGAATCGGCTCGATGACGTCGCCGCGGCGAACGAGCGCCCGACCTGGTCGACGGTGACGCCGAGTTGGCCCGCCATCTGCCGATTCACATCCACCTGGACGGCCGGATAGTCGAGCGTCTGCCCGTATTGCAGGTCGCGTAGCAACGGAACGGCCGCCAACTCGTCCCGCACCTTTGCGGCATAGCTACGCGTGGCTCCGAAGTCTGGCCCCATGACCGCCACCTCGATGGGAGTGGGGGCTCCGAAGTTCATGATGCGGTTGACGGTGTCTCCGGGCTCGAACGAGAACTGCGCATCGGGGAACCGGGCATGGAAGGCGTCCCGCAGCCGGTCCTGGAGTCGCGCGAGATCGAGGGCTGCGCGCTGGCGAAACGCTACCTGCAGCACGCCTTCGTGGGACCCGCCGGTCCACAGAAAGATGGTGTTGATGGGATACGACGAAGGCTGCACACCGACGTAACCCAGAGTGATGTCAACCTGATTCTGGCCCGCTGTATCGCGAATGACGTCCAGTACCTCGCGCGCCAGACG
>DATJFF010000075.1:0-6299 GCA_035495795.1 Vicinamibacterales bacterium | reverse complement strand
CTTGATCTTGCCGTTCGCGGCGGGCTCGAAGGCCAGCTTCCTCTCGGTCCACGCCGCTTCGAGCTGGTTCGTGCCGTTCCGCACGACGGCCTCGAACAGCGCATTCGGCCCGTTGGGGCGAACGTCGATCTCGGTGGCCAGGACCACGCCGTCGGGCTGCCTGATCCCGTGGACCCGGACCTCGTCGCCGAGCGGGACATCGCCGATCGACGTGTGCGTGCCTTTCCACTTCGTCTTCGGCGTCGCGCGCACGCGCTGGCCGTCGACGACCAGATCACCCTCGCGCTTCCACTCTGCATAGCTGTCGAGGTGAACTCGCTGCGCTGCCGAGAGCCGGGGTTGACCAGCGGCCAGGCCGACGACGAGCACGAGCCCCATCAACCCCGCCAGCGCCCGGTCTGCCATATGCCTCAGCGGAACGACATGAGCTCCACGTCGAAGACGAGCATCCCTTTCGGCCCGTTGCCCTGCCCCTTGTAGGCGAGCCGCTCCGGGATCCAGAAGCGCGTCTTCTCCCCTGGAACCATCAGCTGCAGTCCTTCGGTCCAGCCCTCGATGACGTCGGTGAGGCCGAAACTGGCCGTCTGGCCGCGCATCACCGAGCTGTCGAACAGCTTCCCGTCGGTCGTCCAGCCAGAGTAATGGACGGTGACGCGGCTGGTCTTGTTCGGGTGCTCGCCACCGTCCTTTCCGGGTCGCAGGACCTTGTAGGCCAGGCCCGACGCGGTCTTCTGCGCGTCGGCGGGCACCGCCGCCACGTCGGGCGGCGGGATGGTTGGCGACGCCGAGATCTCGAGCAGCTCGACGTCGAACACCAGCATGCCCTGCGGCCGGCCCGCCTGACCGGCATAAGCCAGCTCCTGCGGAATCCAGAACCGTTGCTTCTCGCCAATCACCATCAGCTGCACACCCTCGCTCCAGCCCTTGATCACCTTGTTGACCGGAAACGTGCTGGCGGCGTTGCGCGCGTGCGAGCTGTCGAACATCTTGCCGTCGGTCGTCCACCCGGTGTACTGCACCGTGACGAAGTCGTCACCCTTCGGATGGGTCGTGCCCGACCCCTTCTGGAGGACCTTGTGGGCCAGCCCGGACGCCGTCTTCTCGGCATCGGCGGGTGGCTTGGCCACATCCGGCGGCGCGGGAATCGGCTCGAACTGCGGCGCCCGCGGCTGTTGCGCCGCCGCTGTGATGCCAAGGGTGGCTACGAGGAGGACGATCAGGAATCGCATCTTCCTATCCTAGCCGTCCGCCTTCGCCTAGGCTACGGCGGACCCTTGTGCCTTCTGCCTTCTGCCTTCTGCCTTCTGCCTTCTGCCTTTTGCCTTTTGCCTTCTGCCTTGTCAGTGGCAGGTATCGTTCCCCGAGTCCCCCAGCCCTCCGTCGGTGAGCACGAACTCCCACCGGTATCCCGTCGGTTGCAGGGAGAGGTGAAGGGCGCCGAATTGGGCGATGCGGGCTTCGGAGTTCGGCGCGGCCGTGACGAACCGGTAGAGTTCGGCGCCGCCGGTACCGACGATGAACTCGCGCACCCCGCGTTCCGACGGCAGGCCCTCGACAGTTTGCTTTGCGAAGCGCTCGTAGACGTGATCGTGGCCGGTCACGAGGACGTCCACGTTGGAGGCCTCGAGCAGCGCGTACATGTCGCGCATATAGAGGTTCGGGCCGTTCTGGCCCGAGCTGAACAACGGATGGTGCCAAAGCGCCAGCGTGCACGGGCGCCGCTGCAGATCCAGCTCGCGCCGGACGAACTCCCATTGAGGGCTGTTACGCTGGGTCGGGATGTTCGAATCGAGCATCAGGATCTGCCAGTCGCCGACGACCAGCGTGTAATAGCCGGAACGCTCGTCGCCGGCTGCCCCGCCGAAGTAATCGAAGTAGGCGCTCGCATTAGGCGTCAGGTAGTCGTGATTACCCGGAGACGCATGCCAGCGTCCGCGGAAGCGCCCCCAGGAAGGGTCGAAACAGCGCTGGAAGTCCTGTGCGGATCCGTTCGGATAGGCGATGTCGCCGACGAGGAGCAGGCGGCCTGGCAGGCTGTCTACGAGCTGCGCGGCGGCTGGCGTCCCGGTCGAACCGCACCAGCCGATGTCGCCGACGGCCACCACATCGGCGATCTGACCCTCCCTGCCGCCTCCCGGGCCAATACCGCCGGTTGGCGCGGACGGCGAGCCACCCCCGCACGCCACGGCGGCGAGCGCCCCAGCCGCGATGACCAGTGGCCACGACACGGTGGAAAACACGTCACCAGACAGCATGCGCTCTTGGTTCACTTATCGACACGTGCTACCGTTTCCGCCACCAGCAACCCCTAACTCGCGTGCGTGAAGTATCCATCGGTTTGGAGATCGGCGAATCATGGCAGAGGGCGGCAAGTCTGAGCGGATGGATGCGCAATCGACGTGACCTGAGGGGCTAGGAATGCCGTCCTCATACACCCCACCCGGATCACGGCTGGTCCTCTCGCCTCAGGAGCCTCTCGTGACCGGGGGACCGGCGGAGGAGCTCGAGCGCCGCATCCAGGAGCTGTTTCGCCAGGGCTATCGCCACGTCGTGGTCGATCTTCGCGCGGTCCCCTCCGCGGACAGCGCCGGAATCCGCGCGCTGGTGCGGGGTCACACGTCGGCGCAGCGTCTCAACCGTCGGTTTACGCTGATCGGCCCCAACCCCCGCGTGATGGGGCTGCTCAATCTGTCGCTGCTCGATCGCGTGCTCGAGATCAAGGAGTCGATCGCCGAAGCGCGCGCCAACGAAGTGCGATGGGATCGGGTGCTGACCATCGCCGGTGTGCTGGTCGTCAGCGTAGTGCTGGTCGGCTCCGGTTGGTATTGGCCGGGACTCGGCGCCGCGCCCGGCGGCGCCGCCGGTGCCGAGGGACCCTTCGGGGTTCAACCGCCGCCCGACCTCGGGCACCCGCTCTACGAACTGGCCAAACTGGTGGCCGCGGCGTTGATCGGCATGCTCGTCACCGTTGTACACCGTCAGAACCGCAGCGAGCCCGGCGCCAACCCTGCCATGGATCAGGCGCAGGTGCTGCTGTGCGTGTCGGGCGCGCTCATGATGATCATCATCGGCAACTCGGTGGCGCGGGCCTTCGGCATTGCCGGAGCGGCCAGCATCATCCGCTTCCGGACCCCGGTCGAGGACGCGCGGGACATCACCATTCTTTTCATCCTCATGGCCCTGGGCATGGCGGCGGGGCTGGGCGCGTTCGCCGTCGCCGGCCTGGGGACGCTGTTCCTGTGCCTGATGATCCCGGCCCTCAACCTGTTCAGCTCGGAGCGCCCGCGGACGATGCAGGTGGAGATCATCGGCGACGGCCGCGAGCTGCCGATGGCCCACATCCACCAGGTGTTCGCGGTCAACCGCATCATCTTCGAGCCGCGGGAGGTTTCGCAGGGTGACGAAGCAGCCGTGCGCTACGTGACGACGCTACGCCCCGACGATTCGCTCGAGGACCTGAGCGCCCAGTTGATGGGCGATGGCAAGATCGGCATCAAGAATGTCTCCTGGTCGCCGCCGAAACGCGCGTGACGCGCGCCCGCGATCGCGCGAGCTCGTCGTGCTCGAACCGGCCGAGCGGCGAAGCGCGATGCTGCGGATCATTGGCGGCGCCCGCCGTCGTCTCGTCCTGTCGTTGTTCCGGTGCGACGATTTCGAGGTCCTCGACGCGCTGGCTGCCGCGCTCGAGCGCGGGGTTGCCGTCCACGCGCTCCTGACCAAGCGGGCCAAAGGCGGACGCAAGCGCCTCAGGAAGCTGTGGCACGCGCTCGAGGACATGGGCGCGGTCGTCAGCTGGTACGCGGATCCGGTCGTGAAGTACCACGCGAAATACCTTGTCGCCGACAACGGGCCGGCAATGGTCACGACGCTCAATCCGACCCGCAAGTGCTTTACCCGCACCTGGGACGCCGTGCTCGTGACGCAGGATGCGGCAGTGGTGCGAAGCCTGCTGCACCTGTTCGAGGCCGACGCCGCGGGGCGTGCGCCGTCGCTCGGCCGCGGTTTCAGCCGGCGCCTCATCCTCGGTCCGGAACGAGCCCGGTCCGACGTGCACGCGCTGATCGCCGGCGCCCGGCACAGCATCCGCATCCTGGATCACAAGCTCTCGGATCCCGGCGTGATGACGCTGCTTCGGGACCGGCGCGACGCCGGCGTCAAGGTGTCGGTGCTCGGTGCGCGTCTCGCCGGGCCGCTCGAGCCGCACGGCAAGTTGATGATCGTCGACGAGACCCGGGCCATGGTCGGCAGCCTGGCGCTGTCCACGCTCAGCCTCGACTTCCACCGCGAAGTGGCGCTGGTGGTCGAGGACCCGGCGGCCGTGCGGCGATTGAGCGCCGCGTTCCAGGAACTCAGTGCCCGCGCGGGAGCGCGGGCACATCGCCTGCCCGGAGACTGACGTGGTTCGTACAGCAATCATCGCGTCGCTGCTCTGCCTCGCCCTTGCCGGTGGCGCCGTTGACGCTCGCGCGCAGAGCGACCCCCAGCCACCCGAACGAGGCTTGGGGTGGAAGAACGATCGCCCGTCGATCGTATTCGGCAAGAACGTCTACGTGAGCCTGCGGACCCGATTCGTGTTCGACTGGCGCGGGTTCGACCCCGACCTGGACGAGGACACCTACGACCTCAACGTCGCGCGCATCGGGATCAAGGGCGAGCTCACCAGGCACATCGACTACGAGGTCGAGCGGGAGTTCGACGAGCACGGCTGGAAGGACTGGAAGGACGTCTTCGTCAACTGGGATACGTTCGACGCCTTTTCGGTGCGCGCGGGACGCTTCAAGATCCCCTTCGGCTTCGAGCAGAACCTGGGACGGACCGAGATCGACTTCGTCTATCGCTCGCGGATTTCCGCGGAGTTGACGCCGGCGCGTGACAAGGGCGTCGCCACTTACGGCCGCTTCTTCGGCCGCGGTCTGACCTACGAGGTCGGCGTGTTCAACACCGACGGCGACATCGGGAAGCTGAAGGAGCCGCAGTTCGACCCGAACGCCCCGGACGAGCTCGGGCCGACGTTTGCTGGACGCGTGACGGCCGCGGCGTTCCGGCCCCTGGTTGGTGAGGACAACGAACTGCGATCGATGCGGATTGGCGCCGCGTATACGAACGGGCATCTGCCGGAAGGACTGAACAGCCTTCGCGGCGAGACGCCGTACGGCCACGACTTCTTTCCCCCCGTCTACGTGAACGGCAGGCGCCAGCGGATCGGCCTGGAACTGGACTGGACGCCGGGGCCATTCGGGCTGCGCGCCGAATGGATGCAGACACGCGAGGATCGGCAGGGTCAGGGGCTCGGCAACGCCGATCTCTCGGATTTCCTCGGCACCGGTTGGTACGTCTACGGCACCTGGATCGTCACCGGGCAGAACAAGGACGACAACATCAGCATGCGCCGCTCGCTCCTCCATCGCGGTCCGGGCGCGATCGAGCTGGCGCTACGCTACGAGGAGCTGGGCTTCGGCAGCGCGAGCAGTGACGGCCCCGCGCAGCGCAATCCACGGGCCGAGCACCTGCTCGAGAACCGCGATCGCATCTGGACCGCCGGCGTCAACTGGTACGCGATGCCGCACGTCAAGATCGTCGGCAACGCCATCCACGAAAGTTTCGAAGACCCCGAGCGCACGCCGAAGGCCGGCGAAACGTCCTTCTGGTCGGGCGTCGCGCGCCTGCAAATCGTGTTCTGAGCGCTGTGCGCGTGTCGGCGTCCCAATGACGATTGAGGATTGACGATTGGTGACTTATTGACGATTCGACGATCGGGGATTGCGCCATTCCATTGGCGAGTGTGGCATTTGATGATTGAGGATCCGCCGGAATCACGATTTGACGATTGCAATCTCGATTCATGATTTCCTCATTCGTCAATCCATCAATGCTCCAATCTCCAATCGAATGGCGCAATCAGCCAATCACCAATCATCAATAAGTCTTCAATCGTCAATCCCCAATCGTCATTGGACGCGGCGCCAGCTATATTGAGCGCGTGATACAAGCGCTCTTCGTCATGCTGGCGCTCGCGATTGTGGCGTGGTTCCACACGTCGATACCTCGCGCGGCGATGGCCTGCGGCGATACGCCCGCAGCCGCGAAACGCCTGCGCGACCGCTTCATGGCCGCCGCCGGCGCGTGGATAGCCGTGACGATGGGCCTGGCGTACGCGGGCGTGATCGGGCGACGTGATGTATTCCCGCCGCCGCTGATGGGCATTCTCGTCGCCGTCGCCTTCCTTGGCGTTGCCGTGGCCCGCTCGAGCGCTGGCGATCGTCTGGCGCGCGGGTTGCCGCTGGCGGCGCTCGTCGGAC